>CALXEB010000113.1 GCA_944387215.1 uncultured Flavonifractor sp.
GAGTGCATCATCGCGGTGAACAAGAACGAGTCCGCCCCCATCTTCGACGTGGCCTCCTACGGCATCGTGGGCGACCTCTACAAGGTCACCCCCATGCTCATCGAAGCCATCCGCGCCGTCAAGGCCGTCCGATGAGTTATAGATATTAGCAGAATCCGAGATAAGAAAGGAGTTATCACAATGACTGAAAAGAAATTTCTGACACTTTCCACATCCTACACGACGATTAATGGAGCCGAGATCAAACAGCCTGTAGTGGCCTATGAAGAGTATGGAAATCCCGACGGTCCAGTGGTTCTGCTCTGCCATGGGGGGCTGTCCAATCAGCATGCCGCTGACATAACGGATGTAGATCCCGCTCCTGGTTGGTGGGATAAGCTGGTAGGATCGGGCAATATCTTTGACACAGACAAATTCCGTATTTTGTCTCTTAACGCCCTGGGGAGTATCGCCGGGACCTCCAGCGCTATTACCATTGACCCGGATACTGGAAAGCCTTATGGAAAGAACTTCCCCTACATCACCATGGAGGATATGGCACGCTTCACCAAGCAGGCGTTAGAGGATCTGGGGGTCGAAAAGGTTTTTTGGGCGGCCGGTCTTTCCATGGGTTCTCTGCTGCTGCTAAATCTGGCTGTGTTGTTTCCAGACTTTGTAGGGGCAATTACACCTGTGGCCACCTCTGCCTACATGACTTCCGGTGGAATCGCCATCCACAATGTATTCATCAACAGCATCCAGAATACGCCCGGCTGGCAGAGTGGCAAGTCAGACAGCTTTGATGTGCGTAATGCGGTTATGGTCATGTCCCAGATGAGCAAAGTTTATTACACGCACTACTCCCTGTACGAAAAAATGACAGAGGGTATGACGGACCAGCTTGCCAAGGAAAAGCAACTCAGCGACTACCTGATGGCTGGGATGGAGGCCTATGCGGATGGACATGATGCAAACTGCGTGATTGCTTGCTTGCGAGCTTGCAATTCCTATAATCTGGCTAACGGTTTTTCCTCTCTGGATGAGGCACTTGGAAGACTCAACATGCCAGCTCTGGTAATCAACGTGGATACCGACCCGGAATTCCCGCCTCACTATGGCCGGGAACTGGTGGATGGGATCAACGCTCACTATCCCGGGCTTGCTGAACATGTTATCATCCACAGCATAAATGGACATCTCGGTTGTGTGCTAGAAGGTGAACAGCTGAAAGCGGCTATGGAACCCTTCAAGGTAGGTCTTTTGCAGAGCATCTGAAAAATGAGGGTGTCGAAATGAAACAAGTCGTAATTGTCAGTGCAGCCCGAACCCCCTTTGGGAAGTTTGGCGGGGGGCTGAAGGCGCTGAAGGCCAGCGATCTGGGGGGGCTTGCCATCCGGGAGGCCCTGAAACGGGCCGGGATCGAGGGCGGCCAGGTAGATGAAGTGGTATTTGGCACCGTGCTGGCCGCCGGCCAGGGGCAGGTGCCCGGCCGCCAGGCGTCGTTTAAGGGCGGCATCCCCGTGGAGGTCCCCGTGGTCACCATCAACAAGGTGTGCGGCTCCGCCCTGAAGGCGGTCACCTTGGGCGCTCAGATGATTAAGGCCGGGGATGCCGATGTGATCGTGGCTGGCGGCATGGAGTCCATGTCCAACGCCCCCTATCTGCTGAACGATACCCGCTGGGGCGCGCGGATGTTCGACGTGAAGATGGTGGACGGCATGGTCCACGACGGCCTGTGGTGCCCCCAGTACGACGTACATATGGGCGTGCACGGCGGCGCCGTGGCCAAGGAGTACGGCGTGACCCGCGAGATGCAGGACCGGTGGGCGCTGCGCAGCCAGCAGCGCTGGGCCCAGGGGGAGGCCCGCGGGGCATTTGATGAAGAGCGGTTCGCCGTTGAGGTCCCAGGCAAAAAGGGGACGGTCAGTGTGGTGGACAAGGATGAGGCGCCCAGGCCAGAGACGACGCTGGAGGCACTGGCCAAGCTGGCCCCCGTCTTTGATCCCAACAACACCGTCACCGCGGGAAACGCACCGGGCACCAACGACGGCGCCTCCGCCGTGGTCATCATGAGCCGGGAGAAGGCCCGGGAGCTGGGCGCGCCCATCCTGGCCACCATCAGAGGCTACGCCCAGGCCGCCCGGGACAGCCGGTACATCGCCACCGTGCCCGGCCTGGCCATCCAGAAGCTGATGGACAAGAACGGCCTGACCCTGAAGGACTTCGACCTGATGGAGATCAACGAGGCCTTTGCCGCTGTGCCCCTGGTGTCCTGCCTGGGCATTCTGGGCATGACGCCGGAGGAGATGGACGCCGAGGTCAACGTCAACGGCGGGGCCGTGGCGGTGGGACACCCCATCGGGGCCACTGGCGCCCGTATCCTGATGACTTTGATCAACGAGCTGCGCCGCTCCGGCAGGAAGTCCGGTGTGGCCGCCATCTGCTCCGGCATGGCCCAGGGGGATGCCGTCTGGGTGGAAGTGGAATAAGGAGGGGTTGACGATGAGTATTCAGACCGTTATGGTGATCGGCGCCGGCCAGATGGGCGGCGGCATCGCTCAGGTCATGGCCCAGGCCGGCCGCAAGACCTATCTCAACGACGTAAACATGGACATTGTGAAGGCCCGTATTGCCTTCATTGAAAAGCTGCTGACCAAGGATGTGACCAAGGGGAAGATCACCGAGGAGCAGAAGACGGCCGCCCTGGCCAACCTGATCCCCTCCGTGGATCAGAAGGACGCGGCGGATTGCGACCTGGTGGTGGAGGCCATCGTGGAGAACATGGATGTGAAGGCCAAGGTGTTCTCCAACCTGGACCAGATCTGCAAGCCGTCCTGCATCCTGGCCTCCAACACCTCATCTCTCCCCATTACCGAGATCGCCGCCCACACCAAGCGGCCGGACAAAGTCATCGGGATGCACTTCATGAACCCGGTGCCGGTGATGAAGCTGGTGGAGCTCATCCGGGGCCTGGCCACCTCCGACGAGACCTTTGAGGCTGTCAGGGCCGAGGGCCTGGCGCTGGGCAAGACGCCGGTGGAGGTGCGGGACGTGCCCGGCTTCATCTCCAACCGGGTGCTCCAGGTGATGATCAACGAGGCCATCTACTGCCTGTATGAGGGCGTGGCCTCCCCCGAGGACATCGACACGGTGATGAAGCTGGGCATGAACCACCCCATGGGCCCCCTCCAGCTGGCCGACTTCATCGGCCTGGACACGGTGCTGGCCATCATGGAGACCCTGTACGACGGCTATGCCGATTGCAAGTACCGGCCCTGTCCCCTGCTGCGGCAGTATGTGAAGGCCGGCTGGCTGGGCAAGAAGTCCGGCCGGGGCTTCTATCAGTACGACTGAGGTAGGATGGATATGGGATCGCTCATACTGACAGAACAGAAGGAATGGGGGGCCCTGGTCACCCTGAACCGTCCCAAGGCACTGAACGCCCTGAACACGGATGTCCTGCGAGAGCTGGACGACGTCTTGACCCAGCTGAACGCCCAAAAGGAGACCCAGGTGGTGATCCTCACCGGCTCCGGGGAGAAGGCCTTTGCCGCCGGAGCGGATATCGCCGCCATGCGGGAGATGACGCCGGGGGAGGCCCGACAGTTCAGCGCCTACGGCCAGGCCGTGATGACCCGGATCGCCGGGATGCGGGCTATGGTCATCGCGGCGGTGAACGGCTATGCCTTGGGCGGCGGCTGCGAGCTAGCCATGGCCTGTGACATCCGCATTGCCTCCACCAGGGCCAAGTTCGGTATCCCGGAGGTGACCCTGGGCGTCATCCCCGGCTTTGGCGGCACGCAGCGGCTCTCCCGGCTGATCGGCGTAGGCCGGGCCCTGGAGATGATGGCCACCGGCGGGCAGATCAATGCGGAGGAGGCTCTGCGGATGGGCCTGGTCAACCACGTCACGGAGCCGGAGGAGCTGTTGGAGGTCTGTGAGGCCATGGCCCGGAAGATCGCTGCTAACAGCGCCGGCGCTATCGCCTTGGGAAAGCAGAGCATCTATGCCGGAAGCGAGATGGATCTGAACCGGGGCCTGGCCCACGAGGCGGGGCTGTTCGCCCTGACCTTTGCCCACCCGGACCAGCGGGAGGGGATGGACGCGTTCCTGGAAAAGCGGAAAGCGGTGTTCAAGTGATGCGTTTGTCTTACAGGCAATTCGGGAAATAATTTACCCACCCTTGGGTAGGGCAAGCAGAGTACCTGGCTTGCCGCCAGCGGCTGCCAAACGCATTTGCGGGCGGAAGCCCGCACCCACTTTTGCCCGGAACCCTCCGGCGTGCTCAAGCACAGAACAGCCGAGCAGGAGAGCGCCCCCGTGACGGCCGTGTCGCCCCTGTGTGCCGTTTTCGAGGCAGAGATGGGACAGCGTCCCTGAAACGGGAATTTCGGCGGCGTTGGGCCGCGTGTGGGGCGGCGGCTATCTAGGTCATCCAAGTGCAGAGAAAGAACGCCTCCAGGGGCCCCGGTTTGGGGCCCTTTGGGGGTGTTCGATTTTAGTACTAGGATAAAGGACCGCCGTCGGTAAGCCGCCGCCGGCCCGGTCACAACGCCCCGCAGTGCGGGGCGTGCCAAGGGGTTGCGGGGTTTCGACTCAGAGCAGATTTAGGTGGTCGCTGTCCGGAAAATTTGGATTTTAGGGGGTCGGTGGTTTTGAAAAAGTGAGTGCTCCCAGCCGGTTCCGGCCTTTTTTACCGCCGCTGTGGCCTGACAACGCAAAATTTGCGCCGCAAAACAAAGAGAAAAGCCCTTGCCGAGGTACAAATGCGATGCCGTTGACAAAGAGAAATTCCGGGCGGTCAAATGATAAGGAACTGTTAACTCTGCGCCGTTGACCTGGCTATTTCGCCCCTTCTGCGGTATGCTGTGTTGCTGCGAAGGAGGTAGTAAGCCATGGCAAAACGAAGGGCCAACGGGGAGGGCAGCCTCCGCAAACGGAAAGATGGACGCTGGGAGGGCCGGTACACCGCCGGCCGAGATCTAGAGACGGGCAGGGCCATCTACAAGAACGTCCTGGGAAAAACCCAGGCGGAGGCCAAGGCAAAGCTGAAACAAGCAATCGAGGAAGCGAAGGGACTGGATGCTACCAAGGCTGGCCGGTACACGGTGGGCCAGTGGATGGAGGTGTGGTTTGAGCACTATGCCAAGGTGAAGGTGCGGCCCTCCTCCCACCAGACCTACCGTGGGTACATCGACAACCACATCAAGCCCAATATCGGAAAGATCCCGCTGGAGAAGCTCACGTCCCTGGACTTGCAGAAGCTCTACAAGAAGTTGCTGGAGCAGGGGAGGGTGGAGCGGATTGAAAGCAAGGGACAATCCAAGGGCTTGAGCCCCAAGACCGTGCGTAATATCCACCAGATTATTTCCTCGGCCATGCAACTGGCCCGGAATCAGAAGCTGATCACCGCCAACCCGGCGGAGGGTTGCGCCCTGCCCAGGCTGGAGCATCAGGAGATGCAAACCCTGCCGGTGGAACAGCTGACCTCCTTCCTGCGGGAGGCAAAGGACAGCGGCGTTTTCGAGATGTACTACGTGGAGCTGGCCACCGGGCTCCGCCGGGGAGAGCTGTTGGGCCTGAAATGGGAGGACGTTGATTTGGAGCGGGGCGACCTCCGGGTTCGGCGGCAGGTCGCCCGAATCAATGGGGAAGTGG
>CALXEB010000114.1 GCA_944387215.1 uncultured Flavonifractor sp.
GACATCGTCACCCACTCCACCACCAAGTACATGGACGGCCACGCCAACGCCGTGGGCGGCGCCATCGTGGACAGCGGGAAATTCGACTGGACCGCCCACGCCGACAAGTTCCCCGGCCTCACCACCCCGGACGAGAGCTACCACGGCATCACCTATACGGAGAAATTCGGCCTGGAGGGGGCCTACATCACCAAGGCCACCGCCCAGCTCATGCGGGACCTGGGGGCTATCCCCTCCCCCCAGAACTGCTATTACCTGAACATCGGGCTGGAGACCCTGCCCCTGCGGATGCGCCAGCACTGCGAGAACGCCCTGGCGGTGGCCAGGTTCCTGAAGGACCACCCCAAGGTGGCCTGGGTGCGCTGCCCCGGGCTGGAGGGGGACCCCTATTACGAGCGGGCCCGGAAGTATCTACCGAACGGCACCTGCGGCGTGGTGTCCTTCGGGGTGCAGGGCGGCCGGGAGGGGGCCTCCCGGTTCATGGCGGGGCTGCGCCTGGCCTCCATCGCCACCCACGTGGCCGACGCCAAGACCTGCGTGCTCCATCCCGCCACCACCACCCACCGGCAGATGACGGACGCCGAGCTGGCCGCCGCCGGGGTGTCCCCCGACCTGGTGCGCCTGAGCGTGGGCATCGAGGACATCCGTGATATCCTGGCCGACCTGGAACAGGCCCTGGCCGGAGCTTAAAGAGAAATCAAGCGGAGAAACGGGGGACCCATGATGAGCTGGAAAAGAAGACTTTGTGTGTATGCCTGTGTGGCGGCCATGGCGGCAAGCTGCGTGTTCATCATTGTGTATGCTGTGGCCAGGGGCTTCGTCAACTCCGAGCGGGAGGTCCGCTCGGCCTGGGAGGTGGACGTGGGCGAGCTGCTGGGCCGGGACGAGGAGCTGGGGCTGGACCTGGCCCAGGCGCCGGTGGATTCCAGCCTGACGGTGCTCCAGATGGTGCCTTCGGAGCTGGAGGAGACCGGCTTTACCTACTATGACACGGCGGTGCAGGACCGGCTGGCCCAGGCCCTGGAGAAGGGCAAGGGGAGCCGGTCGTGGACGGCGGAGGCCCCCATGGCGGTGCTGGACCCCTTCGGCACCGGCAGCAACAGCCTCTATCTGTACTTCGAGACCGACCTGCCCACCCAGGTGAGCTACACCGTCCACGTGGACGACCCGGACATCCCCGACTTCACCGCCGTGGCAAACAGCACCGGCGGCCGGGAATACGCCCGCACCCACGAGTTCCAGCTCATCGGCCTGGTGCCGGGGGAGACCAACCAGGTCACCCTCACCATCACCGGCTCCTGGGGCGCTGTGCGCCAGCGGGTGAGCTTTACCATCACCATGCCGGAGACCCACTCCGGCTACCCCACCCGTCTGGAATACACAGACGGGGAGAGCGCCGCGGCGCTCTCAGACGGCCTGTTCGCCATGATGCGCACCAACGGCTACCTGGGCTACGCCTTCTTCTTCGACAACAACGGCGTCATGCGCTATGAGATGGTGCTGGAGGGCTACGGCCTGGACCGGGCCCTGTTCGTGGACGGGGACTTGGTGACCTGCGTCTCCGCGGCCAAGCTGGCCCGCATCAACAGCCTGGGCCAGGTGGAGCAGGTCTACCCCCTGGACGGCTACGAGCTCCACCACGACATTGTCCTGGGCGCCGGGGCGGACAGCGTGGTGGCCCTGGTGGACAAAGAGGGCAGCGAGACCGTGGAGGACGTGGTGGTGGAGATCGACCTGGAGACCGGCGCGGTCACCGAGCTGGTGGATTTCTCCCAGCTCATGGCGCCCTACGTCTCCATGACCCACGCCGTGCCCATCACCGGCGACTTCTTCTGGAACGCCGGGCAGTGGGACTGGCTCCACCTGAACACCGTGCAGTACCTGGAGGAGAAGGACAGCCTCATCGTCTCCTCCCGGGAGACCTCCACCATCATCAAGGTGGAGAACGTACATACCGACCCCACCCTGGTCTGGTTCGCCGGGGACCCGGCCTTCTGGGCGGACACCCCCTACGCGGAACTGTGCCTGGAGCCGGTGGGCGATTTCGTCTACCAGTACGGCCAGCACAGCGTGGAGTACGCCGGAGCGGGGGCGGAGGAGGGCGTCTACTACATCCGCACCTACAACAACAATTACTGGTCCAACAGCTCCCGGGACTATGAGCCGGAGCTGGACGAGAGCGTGGGCACCGGCTTCTATGACGACGGGGACGACCAGAGCTGGGTGTACGTCTATGAGATCGATGAGAACGCGGGCACCTTCACCCTGACGGAGTCCTTCCCCGTGCCCTATTCCAGCATCGTCTCCAACGCCGCCCCCGCCGGGGACACGGACAACTGGGTGGTGAACAGCGGCGTGGCCAATGTGTTCGGGGAATATGACCCCGACGGCACCCTCATCCGCCAGTTCGACTACGAGTGCTCCATGCAGGGCTACCGCACCTTCAAGCTCTCCCTGGCCGGCTTCTGGTTCGCCGGGACGCAGGTGCAGCAGTGAGCCGGGCGCCCGCGGGCCGGATCGTCAGCTGGAATGAGGAGGCCGTCCGGGCCTGTGCCGGCGCCGCCCGGGGAAAACTGCCGGCGCGGGGCCGGGTATGAGCGAATATGGAAGCGGGACGCCTGCCATGCAGGCGTCCCGCTTTTGCGCGGTTCAGCTCAGGCGCCACTGGGCGCTCTCGCTCTGGAGCTCGGTCATGCGGCGGTAGAGCCCGCCCTGCACCATCAGGTCCGCGGGGGAACCCTGCTGGACCACCCGGCCCTTTTCCAGCACCACGATGTGGTCGGCCCCCGCCACGGTGCGCATGCGGTGGGCGATGACCAGCACGGTCTTGCCGGAGAGCAGCCGGGACAGAGCGTCCTGGACGGCGCTCTCGTTCTCCACGTCCAGGGAGGCGGTGGCCTCGTCCAGCAGCACCACCGGCGCGTCCTTCAGCAGGGCCCGGGCAATGGAGATGCGCTGCCGCTCCCCGCCGGAGAGGTAGACCCCCCTGGCGCCCACTACCGTGTCCAGGCCCTGGGGCAGCTTTGCCAGGATGTCGCCGCACTGGGCGGCGCGGGCGGCGGCCAGCACCTCCTCCCGGGTGGCCTCCGGCCGGGCGGCGCGGATGTTGTCCAGGAGGCTCTCCTTGAACAGCCGGGTGTCCTGGAACACGAAAGCCACCTGTTTCATCAGGGCGGCGCCGTCCAGCTCCCGCACGTCCGCCCCGCCCACGGACACCGAGCCGCCATCCACGTCCCAGAACCGGGGGATCAGGCTGGCGGCGGTGGTCTTGCCGCCGCCGGAGGGCCCCACCAGGGCCACCACCTGTCCGGGCCGGACGGCAAAGGACACGCCGTCCAGGGCGGGCCGCGCCGCGCCGGGGTAGGTGAAGCGCACGCGGTCAAAGACCACGGCGGCGCTCTCCGGCCGCTTCCGCACCTGGGGCTGGGGCATGGGCCGCCGGTCCAGGATCTCGTCCAGGCGGCCCACCGCCTCGTCGGCCTCCATCACCGCCTCGCTCATGTACATGATGCGGTTGATCATCTGCCCGCAGGCCGGGGCGAACAGGGCGTAGAAGATGAAGTTCACCAGCACCGCCCGCACGTCCCCGCCCGAGGCCAGCAGCAGCGCCGCCGGGATCAGCAGGGCGAAGGCGCCGTTGATGCAGGTGAGGAAGCAGGTCTGGCCCGTCCGACAGCTCATGGCGTACTGGCTGGCCAGGCTGCTGTAATCCTGGATGGCGGCGTAGAAGGCCTTGAAGGAGTACACCGTCTGCTGGAACATCTTCACCACCGGGATCCCCCGGACGTATTCCACCGCCTCGCCGCTCATGCGGGCGATCTCCTGTTGATAGCGGTGGAAAAATCCGGCGTTCTTGCCCCCCATCATCATGCACATGGAGAGCAGGGCCAGCACCATGGTGGCAAGGCACAAAAGCCCCATCCGCCAGTCAAAGAGGAACAGCATGACGATGGCGGCGATGGGCGTCACCGCCGTGGCGGCCAGGTCGGGCAGCTTGTGGGCCAGCAGGTCCTCGGTGAGCCCGGCGTTGTCGTCGATGATCCTGCGCAGCCGCCCGGACTGGTTCCCGGTGAAAAAGCCCAGGGGCAGCTTCAGCGCATGGGCCATGGCCGAGCGCCGGATGTTCCGGGCGGTGCGGAAGGCGGCGATGTGGGTGGACATGAGAGCGGCGAAGTACAGCGCGATGCTGCCTATGGCGGTCCACACCGCCGTCCAGCCCCAGCGGGCCAGGTCTCCCGCCCCGCCCGGGCCGGGCCAGGCCTCCAGCAGGCCCCTGGCCACCAGCCAGACGCACACGTACGGGACCAGCCCCAGCACCGCCGACAGGGCGGACAGGAGGCAGCCCAGCAGGGTCAGGCTCTTGTGCCCGCCCGCATAGCTGAGGATGCGGGACAGGCTGCTCGGTTTCTTTTGGTTCAAGGTTCTCCCTCCTCTTGGTTAGCAATAGCTAACTTCTATCCAAAAAAGACGGGAGTCAGGCTCCCATCAATTTCAGCCATCCGGCGGTATAGAATTCCCGCAGCTGGCCCACGTAGCGCATGGCCTTGTCGTCGGGCATGTCGTGGACCACGATCTCAAAGATGCCGTTGAACATGCCGCTGGCGATGATGTGGCACAGCTGCCCGTCCAGCTCGGGTACGCTGCGGCCCAGGCGCCGGAGCACCTCCAGGTACCGAAGGGTGTACTCCACCTCCACCTCCACCATGTTGTGGACGAAGTGCTCGTAGCTGGTGCCCTCCGACCGGCAGAGCAGGAGCTTCACCGGCTCCCGGTGCCGGCAGATGTACTCCACCATCCAGCGCAGGCAGTCGGAGGACTCCACTCCCATGTGCGCCGGCTACTCCGATTCCGGCAGCTCGGCAAAGGAGGTCTGCGCCTGCATGAACCGCCCCATGAGGGCGGCGGCGTGGGGTTCCACGATGGAGGCGAACAGGGCCTCCTTGCTGGAAAAGTAGCCGTAAAAGGCCCCCGTGGTCACCCCCGCGCTCTTCACGATCTGCCGCAGGGAGGCCCCCTGGAAGCCCTTGTCCAGGAACTCCTCCAGGGCGGAGCGCTGGATGTTCTGCAGGGTGGCGGTAGAGCGGTCTTCCATCAGGCAGGACTCCTCGTAACAGTGTTATATAACGCTGTTATAATACGCCGGCCCCGCCGGTTTGTCAAGAGGCGCGCGCAGAAAAAATCAGCGCACACCCCCGCGCCTGCCGGGCGGCCTTCCCCGGGAAAGCGGGACCGGCCCGGCGCGTATGCGCCGGGCCGGTCCGTTCAGGGCTGTTCCATCGGCCTGGGCGGGGGCAGGGGGCTCATGCTGTGCAGGCTCACCGCCAGGGTGGACAGGTTGTGGAGCATGGCCGACGCGGCCGGGGGCAGCGCCCCCGCCGCGCCCAGGGCGATGAGAGCCCCGTTGAAGCCGATAACGAAGCGGTAATTGGCCCGGATGCGGTCCATGAGGGCCATGGCCAGCTGCCGCAGGCGCACCAGCTCCCACAGGCTGTCGGCGGCGATGGTGATGTCGGCGATCTCCCGGGCGATGG
>CALXEB010000115.1 GCA_944387215.1 uncultured Flavonifractor sp.
GTTCGGCCAGTGGAACGAGTGGCACTATGAGCACTCCCTGGACTGGCACCTGCTGGACATGGACAACGAGGACGGGGAACGCCACCGCCGGCTCCAGGCCTTCTTCAAGGCAGCCAACGCCCTGTACCTGGCCCACCCGGAGTTGTGGGAGCTGGACTTCTCCTGGGAGGGCTTCGAGTGGATCGAGGCCAACGACAACCAGGCCAACACCGTGGCCTTCCTCCGCAAGGACAAGAAGGGGGACGCGCTGGTGGTGGTGTGCAATTTCTCCCCCGTGGACCGCACGGGGTACACCGTGGGCGTGCCCGTGGCCGGGACCTATACCTGCATCTTCAGCTCGGACGACCCCGCCTTCGGCGGCGCCGGCCTGGGGGATACCGAGCCGGTGAAGAGCCGGTATATCGAGAGCCAGGGGAAGGAGCAGTCCATCACCCTGCGTCTGCCGGCCATGAGCGCGGCCATCTACAAGTGCACCCGCAAATTCCCCGTCCGCCGGAAAAAGGCCGCCCCTGCCAAGGCGGACAAGGCCGCCAAGGCGCCCCGCGCCGCCAAAAAGGCCGGGGCCGCCCAGAGCAAGGCCGGGCAGGCGCTGCCTGTCAAGGCGGAGAAAGCCCCCGTGCCCGCCAAGGCCGTCAAGGCCCCCGCGCCCGTCAAGGCGGAAAAGGCTCCCGTGCCCGCCAAGGCGGAGAAAGCCCCCGCGCCCGTCAAGGCGGAAAAGGCCCCTGTGCCCGCCAAGGCCTCCAAAAAGCGCTGACCTTGTGCCGTGTGTGACTTCCAGTTCTAACGCTGAGGTGATAAGAAGTGAAAAAGGAATGTGTCGCCATGCTGCTGGCGGGGGGACAGGGCAGCCGTCTCCACGCCCTCACCAGCCACGTGGCAAAGCCTGCGGTCCCCTTCGGGGGGAAGTACCGCATCATCGACTTTCCCCTGTCCAACTGCATCAACTCCGGCATCGACACGGTAGGCGTGCTCACCCAGTACCGGCCTTTGGAGCTCAACGCCTACATCGGCAACGGCGAGCCCTGGGACCTGGACCGCTCCTACGGCGGCGTCCACATCCTGCCCCCCTACATGCGGGAGGGAGAAAAGGGCACCTGGTACAAGGGTACGGCCAACGCCATCTACCAGAACATCAACTTCCTGGAGACCTATGACCCGGAATACGTGCTCATCCTCTCGGGCGACCACATCTACAAGATGGACTATACCGAGCTGCTCCGCCGGCATAAGGAGGCCCAGGCGGCCTGCACCATCGCAGTGCTGGAGGTCCCCATGTCCGAGGCCTCCCGCTTCGGCATCATGAACGTGGACGAGAACGACGACATCTACGAATTTGAAGAGAAGCCCAAAAAGCCCAAGAGCAACCTGGCCTCCATGGGCATCTACATTTTCACCTGGTCCAAGCTGCGCAAATACCTGGAGGCCGACGAGGCCGACGAGAAGAGCGCCAACGACTTCGGCAAGAACATCATCCCCGCCATGCTGAGCAACGGAGAGAAGATGACGGCCTACCGCTTCCACGGCTACTGGAAGGACGTGGGCACCATCGACTCCCTGTGGGACGCCAACATGGACATGCTGGCCCCGGAGAACGGCATCGACCTGTACGACACCGAGTGGCCCATCTACGCCCGCACCCCCATCCGTCCCCCCCACTTCATGGGGCCGGAGGCCCGGGTGGAGCACGCCATGGTCACCAGCGGCTGCGAGGTATACGGCTCGGTGGAGAACTCGGTGCTCTTCCACTCGGTGATCGTGGAGGAGGGCGCGGTGGTGCGCTACTCCATCCTCATGCCGGGCACGGTAGTACGAAAGGGCGCGGTGGTGGAGTACGCCATCGTGGCGGAAAACAGCGTCATCGGGGAGAGCGCACGGGTGGGCTCCTCCCCCGACGGCACGGAGGACTGGGGCATCGCCGTGGTGGCCCAGAACCTGAACATCGGCAGCGGCGCCGTGGTGCCCCCCAAGGCCATGGTCACCCGGAACGTGAAAGGAGGTGGGGCAAAATGATGAACCGGCTGCACGGCATCATCTTTTCTTACCTCTCCAACCCCGACCTGCGGGAGCTGACCCAGAACCGCAACACCTGCTCCATCCCCTACGGCGGGCGCTACCGGGTCATCGACTTCATGCTCTCCAGCATGGTCAACGCCGGCATTTCCGACGTGGGCATGATCGTCCACGCCAACTATCAGTCCCTGCTGGACCATGTGGGCTCCGGCAAGGACTGGGACCTGTCCCGCAAGCACGGCGGCCTGCGCATCCTGCCCCCCTTCGGCTACGCCGGCAAGCACGAGAACGGCTACCGCGGCCGTATGGACGCCCTGGCCGGGGTGCGCTCCTACCTGCAGTATATCCGGCAGGACTACGTGGTCCTGGCCGGCGGCGACGTGGCGGTGAACCTGCCCCTTCGTGATATCTTCGAGGCACATATCCGCAACGACGCGGATATCACCGCCGTGTGCACCACCCACCCCATGGGCGACCCCAAGGGTTCGGACTACTTCTCCATCGGCACCGGCGGGCGGATCACCGACGTGTCGGTCCACCCCTCCATCGCCCAGGGCTGCGAATCCCTGGAGGTCTATGTCCTCTCCAAGGATCTGCTGCTCTCCCTGGTGGACCACTGCGCGGCCCACAACATCCCCTCCTTCAGCGTGGGCGTGCTCCAGGCCATGTCCGGCCAGCTGAAGATCTGCCCCTATATCTACGACGGGTACGCCGCCCGGCTTCAGTCGGTGGCAGGCTACTTCGCCCGGAGCATGGAGCTGCTGGATCCGGCGGTGCGGGCCGATCTCTTCGCCCCCGAGCGGCCCATCCGCACCAAGGACCGCTCCGACCCCTCCACCTACTACGGCCCCAACTCCAAGTCCGTCCACTCTCTGGTGGCCGACGGCTGCATCATCGAAGGCGAGGTGGAAAACTCCATCCTCTTCCGCGGCGTGCGGGTGGAAAAGGGCGCCCGGGTGTCCAACTGCGTGCTCATGCAGGGCACCTCCATCCAGGCCGGCGCCGTACTGAAATACGCCATCACCGACAAGAACGTCCGGGTCAACCCGGGCCGGATGCTCATGGGGCACAGCACCTATCCGCTGGCCATTGCGAAAAACGAAATCGTCTAGGGGGCCGCGTCCAGGGGGGAATTCTTCCCCCCTAGATACGCGGTCACCGCGCCGCCCATAGGGCGGCACAATGACCGCGATACCCCCCTCACCCGCGCCCGCGCGGGTGGTTGCCCGCCGGTGGCGGAGCAAGCAGCGGTGTCCTCCGGCGAAGTGAATTCGCCTGCGGACTTCCTTTGAAGTTTCTTTCACCCGCGGGCGGGTGAAAGGCTGCGGGGCGTGGGGCGCGACGACCCGGCGCGCCTGCCTCCGCTGTCCGTTCCACCCCTCTCGACACTGACATAAGGAGAGCCTATGAACATCTTATTTGCCACCTCTGAGTGCGCGCCCTTTATCAAGACCGGCGGGCTGGCCGACGTGGCCGGGGCCCTGCCCAAGGCCCTGGCCAAGCTGGGCCACGACGTGCGGGTCATCCTGCCCCTCTACGAGGGCATCGGGGAGGACTGGCGCCGCCAGATGACCTACCTGCAGTGCTTCCACGTGACCCTGGCCTGGCGCACCCCATACTGCGGCATCTTCGAGCTCAAGCGGGACGGCGTCACCTACTGGTTCGTGGACAACGAGTACTACTTCAAGCGCTCCAACATTTACGGCCACTATGACGACGGGGAGCGCTTCGCCTACTTCTCCCGGGCGGTGGTGGAGAGCGTGGGGCACCTGGACTGGCACCCCGACGTGCTCCACTGCAACGACTGGCAGACCGCCCTGGTGCCCATCTACCTGCTGGAGGAGCGCCACCGCATCCCCCAGCTGTGGGACACCAAGAGCGTATTCACCATCCACAACATCGAGTACCAGGGCCGCTACGGCAGCCAGACCCTGAAGGACCTGTTCGGCCTGAACGCCGGGTACCTCAACCCGCATATGCTGGAGTACCACGGGGACGTGAACCTGATGAAGGGGGCCATCTACGCCTCCGACTACGTCACCACCGTCTCCCCCACCTACGCCGACGAGCTGCAGTACTCCTTCTACGCCCACGGGCTGGAGGGGGTCATCGCCGACAACCGGCACAAGCTCCGGGGCATCCTCAACGGCATCGACACCGAGATCTACGATCCCTGGCGGGACAAGGGGCTGACCAAGTTCTACTCCTGGCGGCAGATGGGAGGCAAGAAGAACTGCAAGGCCGCCCTGCAGCAGATGAGCGGCCTGCGGGAAAACCCGGACACCCCCATCATCGCCTGCGTCTCCCGTCTGGTGAGCCACAAGGGCTTCGACCTGGTCACCGCCGCCCTCCACGACATCATGGCCATGGATGTGCAGATGATCGTGCTGGGCACCGGCGACTGGAACTATGAGGAGGCCTTCCGGCAGGCCCAGAACCAGTATCCCGGCCGGTTCGCCGCCCATATCATGTACTCCCCCAATCTGTCCACCGCCATCTACGGCGGGGCGGACATCTTCCTCATGCCCTCCATTGCCGAGCCCTGCGGCCTGTCCCAGATGATCGCCATGCGCTACGGCACCATACCCGTGGTGCGGGAGACCGGCGGCCTGCGGGACTCCGTCGTCCCCTACAACAAGTACACCGGGGAGGGCACCGGCTTCTCCTTCGCCAACATCAACGCCCACGAGATGGCCGGCGTACTGGCCGAGGCGGTTTACCTCTACCACGACGACAAGAAGGCGTGGAAGGGCCTGATGAAGAACGCCATGACCGCCGACTTCTCCTGGGACCGCTCCGCCGGGGAGTACTGCCAGATCTATTCCTGGGTCACAGGGAAGTGAGAAAAAGGGCTGGGCGGCCCTGCCGGAGGCCGGGCCCCGCTCCATCCCGGGGGCGGTATGTAAAGATTGCCCCCCTTCCCTTGACAAAGTAAATGCCCTTATGATAAAATTCCGCTCCGCAGGGGATTTAGGGCCCCTGCGGAGCGCTTTTTCCGGCTATTCCGATCAGACTGGATAGGAGATGTCTGTATTGCACAATTATACCAAGAAAGAGCTGATGGCCCTCATCACCGGCAAGCTGCGCCGCAACTTCGGCCGGGACGTGGAGGAGGCCACCAGCCTGCACATGTTCAAGGCCTGCGCCATGGTCCTGCGGGACATCATGTCCGAGCGGCAGATGAAGACCGCCGACCAGGTAGCCGAGCAGCACCAGCGCCAGGTCCACTACCTGTCCCTGGAGTTCCTCATGGGCCGCTCGCTGATGAAGAACGCCTACAACCTGGGGGTGGTGGAGCCTTTGAAGCAAGCCATCGAGGGCCTGGGCTTCTCCGCCGCCGACCTGTTCGAGGCCGAGCCTGACGCCGGCCTGGGCAACGGCGGCCTGGGCCGGCTGGCCGCCTGCTACCTGGACTCCATGACCACCCTGGACATCCCCGCCACCGGCTACTCCATCTGCTACGAGCTGGGCATCTTCAAGCAGAAGATCGTGGACGGCCAGCAGGTGGA
>CALXEB010000116.1 GCA_944387215.1 uncultured Flavonifractor sp.
ATAAACTCTGTATGAACTGCCGGATGAAAGGAGGGTGCGCCGTGCTGATTCTGGGCATAGACCCGGGCTTTGCCATTGTGGGCTTCGGCCTGGTGGAGGCGGCCGGCGGCCGGCAGCGGCTGGTGACCTGCGGCGCCATCACCACCCCGGCGGGGGAGCCCCTGCCCGCCCGGCTGCGGCAGATCGCCGACGACATGGACCTGCTGCTGGAGCAGTTCCGGCCGGAGGCCATGGCGGTGGAGGAGCTGTTCTTCACCAACAACATCACCACCGGCATCGGGGTGGCCCAGGCCCGGGGGGTCATCCTCCTGGCGGCGGAGAGGCGGGGGGTGCCCATCTTCGAGTACTCCCCCTCCCAGGTGAAGCAGGCGGTGGTGGGCTACGGCAAGGCGGAAAAGCGCCAGGTCATGGACATGACCCGCCGCCTGCTGGGCCTCAGCGCGCCGCCCAAGCCGGACGACGCTGCCGACGCGGTGGCCATCGCCCTCTGCCACGCCCGTTCCTTCACCTCCCGGCTCCAGAGCCCCGACGCAGCCCGCCCGGGCAGCGGCCGGTACGCGGTGCGGGACAGGTAGGACGGGGATCGAAATAAGTATCGGGAGTTTTCGCCATGTTTTACTATGTCAGCGGTACGGTGGCCCACATGAGGCCCTATCTGGCGGTCGTCGACTGCGGCGGGGTGGGGTACGCCTGCCGCACCACCAACCACACCCTCTCCCGTCTGAAGCAGGGGGAGAAGGCCAGGCTGTATACCTATCTCAACGTCCGGGAGGACGCCATGGAACTCTACGGCTTTGCCACTGAGAACGAGCGCAACTGCTTCGAGCTGCTCATCGGCGTGTCCGGGGTGGGGCCCAAGGCTGCCCTGTCCATCCTGTCCGCCGCCACGCCGGAATCCCTGGCCATGAGCGTCATCACCGGGGATGAGAAGGCCCTCACCGTGGCCCCCGGCATCGGCAAGAAGATCGCCCAGCGCATCATCCTGGAGCTCAAGGACAAACTGGCAAAGGGCCAGATCGCCCCCGGCGGGGAGAGCTACGGCGGCACCGGCGTCACCGTGATCCCCGAGAACAAGGCCTCCGAGGCCGCCGCCGCCCTGGCGGTGCTGGGCTACTCCCAGGGAGAGATCAACCTGGCCCTGAAGGGCGTCGATCTGGAGGCCCTTACCCTGGAGGAGATCATCAAACAGGCCCTGAAAAAGATGGTGAAGGCCTGAGAGGGAGACACGCCATGACAGTTCATCTGCGGTCGCTCTACCTCTGCGTGGAGGATATGGACCGGGCCATCCGCTTTTATGAGGAACTCTTGGAGCGGCCTGTTACAGAGCGGGATTCCGTTTACAGCGTGTTCGACATCTCCGGCTTCCGGCTGGGCCTGTTTGCCTATCGCGTTCAGGGAGAGGAGCACAGCTATGGCTCCAACTGCCTGCCCAGCCTTGAAATGGAGAATGTGGAGGCGCTGGAGCGTAAGCTGGCGGGCCGGGAGCAGATCTTTCCGCTTCAGCGGATCGGCCCCTACTGGGTGGCGGAGATTGCTGACAGCGAGGGGAATCGCCTGGAACTTACGGCTCCATTTCGCGAATAAGGAAGTGAGCATTTGAGCATCGACTTTTCCGACACCGGCTTTGAGACCCAGGAGCCCCTGGTCACCACCTCCCTGACCCGGGAGGACGAAAACGAGGGCTCCCTGCGCCCCAAAACCCTCAATGAATACATCGGCCAGGAGAAGGCCAAGGGCAACCTGGAGGTGTTCATCCAGGCCGCCAAAATGCGGGGGGAGCCCCTGGATCACGTGCTGCTCCACGGCCCGCCCGGCCTGGGCAAGACCACCCTCTCCGGCATCATCGCCAACGAGATGGGGGTCAATATCCGCATCACCTCCGGCCCCGCCATCGAGAAGCCCGGGGACCTGGCGGCCCTGCTCACCAACCTGAACGAGAACGACATCCTCTTCGTGGATGAGATCCACCGGCTCAACCGCTCGGTGGAGGAGATCCTGTACCCCGCCATGGAGGACTTCGCCATCGACATCATCATCGGCAAGGGCCCTTCCGCCAACTCCATTCGGCTGGATCTGCCCAAGTTCACCCTGATCGGCGCCACCACCCGAGCCGGGCAGCTGTCCGCACCCCTGCGGGATAGGTTCGGGGTCACCCTGCGGCTGGAGCTCTACACCCCGGAGGAGCTCTCCCTCATCGTCACCCGCTCGGCCGGCATCCTCAACGTGCCCATTGAGGCCGACGGGGCCATGGAGATCGCCCGCCGCAGCCGGGGCACGCCCCGCATCGCCAACCGCATGCTCCGCCGGGTGCGGGACTTCGCCCAGGTGCGCGCCGGTGGGGTCATCACCCGCTCGGTGGCCGACGCCGCCCTCACCGCCCTGGAGGTGGACTACCTGGGCCTGGACGCCATCGACAGGCGGATGCTTGCCAGCATCATCGAGCATTACGGCGGCGGCCCCGTGGGCCTGGAGACCCTGGCCGCCACCATCAACGAGGAGGCCGTCACCCTGGAGGACGTGTACGAGCCCTATCTCATGCAGATGGGCTTCCTCACCCGCACCCCCCGGGGCCGCTGCGTCACCCGCCGGGCCTACGAGCACCTGGGCCTGACGCCCCCCGCCGGGGCGGCGGGGAGCGGCCTGGATCAGTTGAGCTTCTGACGGTACGCCATGCGGGAAAAACTCATTGCCGCGCTTTTGGCCTTGGGCCTGATCGGGGGCTTTGTCGCCCTGGAGGCCCTGGCGCTCAGCGGCCTGCTGCGGCTGCTGGGCTTTTGGTATGACTCCCTGGGCTGGCTGGCGCTCTACCTGCTCCTGTCGGCGGCCCTGGGCCTGCCGCTGGAGCTGTTCACCAACGGCCTGGCCCGGGCCCTTTACAGGCTGGGAAGGGCCACCAGTTGGCAGGCGAATCTGCTTTACATCCCACTGGACACCCTGTGTTCCTGCTTCATCTTCTGGCTGGTGGACGCCCTGATGGACTCCGTGGAGGGCACCGGCCTGAGCATCCTGGCGCTGGCCCTGATCTTTGCCCTCCTGTCCCAGCCCATTGGGAAGGGCCGCGGGCCGGACAGGGGAGAGGGCGGAGCATAGCGGGCCTTATCATGATGGAATTTTGACGATCTCGGAAGAAAGAGGTAATCGTATATGGGCAAACTGTTTGGAACCGACGGCATCCGCGGCGTGGTCAATGCCGGGCTGGACGCATCTCTGGCCTACCGGGTGGGCCTGGCCGCAGCATATGTGATGGCGGAGGAGAAGGGGGGCGGGCAGCCCCGGTTCGCCATCGGCAAGGACACCCGCATCTCCTCCGACCTGCTGGAGGGGGCCCTCATCGCCGGGCTGTGCTCCGCCGGGGCGGACGTGCTCCACCTGGGCGTCATTCCGACCCCCGGCGTGGCCTGGGTGACGGTGGACGCCGGCTGCGACGCCGGCGTGGTCATCTCCGCCTCCCACAACCCCTTTGAGCACAACGGCATCAAGATCTTCAACGGCCAGGGCTTCAAGCTCTCCGACGCCCTGGAGGAGCGCATCGAGGACATTATCCTCAACGATAAGGAAGTTCCCCTCAGGACCGGCGCGGACATCGGCCGGGTGGTGTATGCCGACGCCAAGGAGAGCCAGGACTATATCGACCACCTGGTGTCCACCATCTCCACCGACCTGTCCGGCCTGAAGATCCTGGTGGACTGCGCCAACGGCGCCGCCTCCGCCACCGCCGGCCGGCTCTTCGACCGCTTTGACGACCTGCACGCCGACATCATCAACGCCGACCCCGACGGGGTGAACATCAACAACGGCTGCGGCTCCACTCACCTGGAGGGGCTCCGGGCCATGGTGAAGGCGGGGGGCTACGACCTGGGCGTGGCCTTCGACGGGGATGCCGACCGCTGCCTCATGGTGGACGAGACCGGGGAGGAGATCGACGGCGACCAGGTCATCGCCGCCTGCGGCCTGGAGCTGATGGGCCGGGGCGAGCTGCCCGGCGGGGCCATCGTGGGGACCGTTATGAGCAACCTGGGCCTGCATAAATTCTGCCGGGAACATGACATGGAGCTCTTCTGCACCGCTGTGGGCGACCGTAACGTGCTGGAGAAGATGGAGGAGCAGGGCTGGGTCCTGGGGGGCGAGCAGTCGGGCCACACCATTTTCCGCCGCTACGCCACCACCGGGGACGGCCAACTCACCGCCCTGCAGTTTTTGGACCTGCTCCACCGCTCGGGCAGGAAGGCCTCGGAGCTGGTGGCCGGCTGCCGGCGCTTTCCACAGGTGCTCATCAATGTGCCTGTGGCAGACAAGGCCAAAAAGGAGGCCGTCATGGCCGCCCAGTCCATCCGGGACGCGGTGGCCGAGCAGGAGGCCGCCCTGGCCGGTTCCGGCCGGGTGCTGGTGCGTCCCTCGGGCACGGAGGCCCTGATCCGGGTCATGGTGGAGGCCGCCACCCAGGACGATGCACAGAAAGTTGCAGAGCACTTGGCAAATGTCATAAAAAAATACTGAAAAAATGGAAAAATTTTTCGCAAATGCTTGACAGTTGCCAGCGCGACGCTTATAATTGCAAGGAGAAACAGCAAGATGGCAGAACGACGTAAGCTCTGCGCCATGGAGGATGAGGCGCTGTGCGCCTTGGCCGCCTCCGGCGACCGCCAGGCGGAGGAGAGCCTTGTAGTCCGCTACAACCGCCTGGTGCGCATGTGCGCCCGGCCCTATTTCCTGGCCGGCGGGGACAGCGAGGATCTGATCCAGGAGGGGATGCTGGGGCTGCTCAGCGCCATCCGGGAGTATGACCCCGGCAAGTCTGCTTCGTTCCGCACCTATGCGGAGGTCTGCGTCAAGAACCGGCTGTTCTCCGCAGTCAAGGCGGCCGCCCGCAACAAGCATACGCCGCTGAACGACTCTGTTTCCATTTCTGAGACCCCTCTCTATGGCGGGTCCGGCTTCAGCTTCGCCAATGGCGGGCCGGGCCGGCGGACCAAGGACCCGGAGGAGATCCTGCTGAACAGGGAAGCCTTTCGGGAGCGCATGGAGGCGCTGGTGGGGCAGCTGTCCGGCTTTGAGGCCGGCATACTCCGCCTGTATCTCAATGGCCTGTCCTATTCTGAGATCGCGGCCGAGGTAAATAAGTCCCCCAAGTCGGTGGACAACGCTGTCCAGCGGATCCGACGGAAGCTGGCCCAGCGGGCATCATCTGGCGATATCAGCGCAAGCTGATCGCATATTACAACTGTCCCGGCACGATCATAGCATTCGGACCTGGGCAAGAATCAAAGAGAGGGTATCATCATGTACGAAGACAAGACTCTGGTATGTAAGGAATGTGGCCAGGAGTTCGTGTTCACCGCCGGTGAGCAGGAGTTCTACGCCGAGCGCGGCTTCCAGAACGAGCCCCAGCGCTGCAAGGCCTGCCGTGACGCCCGCAAGGC
>CALXEB010000117.1 GCA_944387215.1 uncultured Flavonifractor sp.
GACACCACCGGCACGGTGAGGGCGCTGCACAGGGCCAGGGTGCGGGCGATGGCCTCCCCCTGGCCCCGGGCCTCGGCTTCCAGGCCGGGATAGGCGCCGGGGGTGTCGATAAAGGTGATAACGGGCCGGCGGAACTTCTCCGCCTGGGTCAGGATGCGCTGGGCCTTGCGGTAGCCCTCGGGGGAGGGCATGCCGAAGTGGCAGGCCAGGTGCTCCTCCAAATCCCGGCCCTTTCGGTGGCCCAGCACGGTCACGGGCCTGCCGTGGAACAGGGCGGCGCCCCCCAGTATGCTGGGGTCGTCGGCGCACAGCCGGTCCCCCCGCTGCTCGAAGAAACCGGTGAACAGGTTTTGGATGAACTCCGCCGTGCCGGGCCGGTCCGGCCGGCGGGCCAGGGCCACCCGCTGGGCGGCGGTCAGCTTATCTGCCATGCTCGTCGCCCCCCTTTCCGTGGAGCTTCAGCAGGTGCAGCAGGGTCTCCCGCAGCCGGGGCCGGGGGACGATGGCGTCCAGAAAGCCGTGCTCCAGCAGGTACTCCGCGCGCTGGAAGCCCTCGGGCAGCTTTTCCCCGATGGTCTGCTCGATCACCCGGGGCCCGGCGAAGCCGATGAGGGCCCCCGGCTCGGCCAGCAGGATGTCCCCCAGGCTGGCGAAGCTGGCGGTGACCCCGCCGGTGGTGGGGTGGGTGAACACGGAGATGTAAAGCCCCCCCTTTTGGGAGAACCGCTCCAGGGCGGCGGCGGTCTTGGCCATCTGCATCAGGGACAGGATGCCCTCCTGCATCCTCGCCCCGCCGCTGGCGGAGAAGAGGATGAGGGGCAGCTTGTATTTCTCGGCGTACTCCACCAGCCGGGTGACCTTCTCCCCCAGGGCGGCGGACATGCTGCCCATGAGGAAGCGGCTGTCGATGGCGCCCACCGCCACCCGCTGGCCGCCCATGCGGCCGGCGGCGGTGACCACCCCCTCGTTCATGCCGGTGCGCCGACGGGCGGAATCCAGCTTTTCCCCGTAGCCGGGGAAGGACAGCGGGTCGTTGGAGACCAGCTCCTCGTCCAGCTCCCGGAAGGTGCCCTTGTCCAGCACCAGGCTCAGCCGGTAGTAGGCCCCCACCGGGTAGTGGTACCCGCACAGGGGGCAGACGTAGCGGTTGGCCACCAGCTCCCGCCGGGGCGCCGCCTTGGAGCAGGCGGGGCAGGTCTCCTCCGTGTGGGCCGGGGCGGGGGAGGACCCCCGCAGGGCCTTCAGGGAGAGGAGCTTCTGCCGCCGCTGGGCGAACACGCTGCTCATGCCTCAGCCACCTCCCCGCCGCCGCTCCAGGCCAGGAGGGTGTCCAGGTTGGCCTCCAGGAAGCCGGTGGTGCAGTTGCCCCGGATGAAGTCGGGGTGGTGGAGGATCTGGTGGAGCAGGTCGGTATTGGTGGCCGGCCCCTCCACGATGAGCTCCTCCAGGGCCCGGCGCATCCGGCGGATGGCCTCCAGCCGGGTGGGGGCGTGGACAATGATCTTGGCCATAAGGGAGTCGTAATAGGGGGGCAGCTGGTAGCCGTTGTACAGCCCCGTGTCCACCCGCACGCCGCAGCCGCCGGGCAGGTGGAGGAAGTCGATTTTCCCCGGGCAGGGCCGGAAGCCCTGGGCCGGGTCCTCGGCGTTGATGCGGCACTCGATGGCGTGGCCCCGGAGCGGCACCTCCTCCTGCTTCACCGACAGGGGCAGGCCCGCGGCGATGCGGATCTGCTCCCGCACCAGGTCCAGCCCGGTGACCAGCTCGGTCACCGGGTGCTCCACCTGGATGCGGGTGTTCATCTCAATGAAGTAGAAGTGCCCCTCCCGGTCCAGCACGAACTCGATGGTGCCGGCGTTGACGTAGCCGGCGGCCTTGGCGGCGGCCACGGCGGCGGCCCCCATTTTCTCCCGCAGCTCAGGGGTGAGGGCCTTGGAGGGGGACTCCTCCAGCAGCTTCTGGTTGCGCCGCTGGAGGGAGCAGTCCCGGTCCCCCAGCTGGATCACGTTCCCCTGGCTGTCGGCCAGGATCTGAAACTCGATGTGCCGGGGGTCCACGATAAGCTTTTCCAGGTACAGCTCCCCGCTGCCGAAGCAGGAGAGGGCCTCGCTGCGGGCCTCCTCAAAGAGGGAGGTCAGCTGCTCCGGGTCGTACACCCGGCGCATGCCCCGGCCGCCGCCGCCGGCGGAGGCCTTGATGAGCACCGGGTAGCCGATGGAATCGGCCAGGGCCTTGGCCTGCTCGGCGGTGTCCACCGCCCCGTCGGAGCCGGGCACCACCGGCACCCCCGCCTGCTGCATGAGCTTCCGGGCGGCGGCCTTGTTGCCCATGGCGCGGATCACGTCGCCGGAGGGGCCGATGAAGGTGATGCCGGCGGCCTCACAGGCGTCGGCGAACTCGGCGTTCTCGCTCAAAAAGCCGTAGCCGGGGTGGATGGCGTCGCAGCCGGTGGCCTGGGCCACGGTGAGGATGGCGTCCACGTTCAGATAGCTGTCCGCCGAGCGGGCGGGGCCGATGCAGTAGGCCCGCTCCGCCAGCTGGACGTGGAGGGCGTCGGCGTCGGCCTGGGAGTAGACCACCACGGGCTCGATGTCCATCTCCCGGCAGGCGCGGAAGACCCGCACGGCGATCTCGCCCCGGTTGGCAATCAGAATACGCTTGAACATGGGCTCACCCTTCCCGGTAGCGGATCAGCGGCTCCCCGAAGGACACCAGGGCCCCGTCCTGCTGGAGCACGGCCTCGATGACGCAGTCGCAGGGGGCCTGCACCTCGTTCATCATCTTCATGGCCTCCATGAGGCACACGGTCTGGCCCTTTTTCACCGCGTCCCCCGGCTGGACGAAGGGGGCCTCCCCGGGGGCGGGGGCGGCGTAGAAGGTACCCACCAGGGGGGCGGTGATGAACAGTCCCTCCGCCTCCTCCCCGGGGGCGGGGGCAGGGGCGGCGGGGGCCGCCGGCGCGGCCGGCGCAGGAGCGCCGCCGCCCTTGCCCAGCTCCAGGGTGAATTCCTTGGTGGTCAGCTTAAAGCTGGTGGCGGCGCCGGCGTTGAACCGGGCCATCAGCTCGAAAATATCTTTGTCGATCATAGAGGCTCCTTTCGGAACAAAGGCGCCGGCGGGGCCGGCGCCTTTGTATTGCTGTGGATTACGCAGCGTGATCTTCCAGGTACTTGACCAGGTCGCCCACGGTCTTCATGTTGGGCAGGTCCTCGTCGGCGATGGTGACGCCGAACTCCTCCTCCAGGGCCATGGACAGCTCCACGGCGGCCAGGGAGTCGGCCTCCAGGTCTTCAGCCAGACGGGCCTCGGGGGTCACCTTGTCGGCGTCGCAGCTCAGGGTCTCCACAATGATCTCTTTGACCTTCTCAAAATCCATGACAGATGCTCCTCATCCAAATTAGTTCAATTATTTTACTTAAAAAATTTTAAATAAAATAATTTAAGCATATTGTAGCAAAATGAGCCCCAAAGTCAATCGTCGTTTTGCCCAAAAATTTCCGTCGAACGGGGACAAAAAAAGAGCCGGCCCCTTGGGGACCGGCTCATGGCTGATCGGAAGCCTTGCAGAGTTCGCGCCCGCAGGCCGCTTTTTTGAGTAATATCAGGCGGCAACGACGTTGACAGCGCGCATCTTGTCGGGGTTCTTGGGATCGGGCTCCACGTCGTAGGTGACCTTCTGGCCCTCCTGCAGGGTCTTGAAGCCGTCGCACACGATGGCGGAGAAGTGGACGAACACGTCGCCGCCGCCCTCGTCGTTGGAGATGAAGCCAAAGCCCTTCGCCTCGTTGAACCACTTGACAGTGCCGTGATACATGATGATCTGCCTCCTGAAAAATAAATTTGGATCTAAATGATGACAAATAAAAAACTCACCTGCCGTGTATCGTCTGAAGAAGCGACGATGACCACAACACGTGAGTTCAGGCCGTACATTTAGACTACTCCTGTACTATACCACCAAACCGCCGCCCCGTCAAGAGAAAATCACACCTGTTCCTTCTCGGGGTTTTCCGCAATGAGCCGGCGGATCTCCTCCTCAGGATAGCTCAGCAGCCGGCCGAATTCCCAGGCCAGCTGGCTGCGGTTGCCGCCGAAATAGGCCTTTTCCTCCACCAGGGCCCGCTTCCGGGTCTTGAGCCGCAGGTACTGATCCAGCACGTGCTCCGCCCGATAGAGGAGGATGTTGTGCCTGCCTCGGTTCATGGAGAGGGGGAACAGGTCGGTGAGCAGGGGCTCGTCCTCTATGTACATCTGGTTGCCCCAGCGCAGGCAGCTCTCCCGGGCGAAGGGGATCAACGCGTCCCGCTCCCCTGCGCTGTCCAGGGGGCGGCTGAGGGCAAGGGCCTTGACCCCTGCCCGGATCATCTCGTTGACGCAGTCGATAAAACCGCACTGGTAGGAATAGGAATCAATGCTCTGCATGGTCTCGGGCCTCCCGTCTTTGATGTATATTGTACCCCCTGGGCGGCGCTCCTGCAAGAGGGAAGGGGAGGGAATTTTTGGAAGTTTTGTCGATGCGGCGCACGCCGGATGGTACAGCCGCCTTTTTCGGGAGGAGGCGGAGAAAATGCGGGCGGCGGGCGGCGGGAAACTGCTGTGGATGCTGTGCGGCGGTCCTCCTCCGGGAGGACCGCCGCGCGCTCATGCTTTGCCTGACGGCTCAGGCGGGAGAGCCCGGCTCCGCCCAGCCTCGGCAGCGCTCTACCGCCCGGTGCCAGCCGCCCAGGAGGGCTTCCCGCCGCGTCTGCTCCATGTCGGGGGCGAAAACGGCGTCGCACCGCCACAGGCGGGAGAGCTCGGCCCTGTCCCGCCACACCCCCACGGCCAGGCCGGCCAGGCAGGCCGCCCCCAGGGCGGTGGTCTCCCGGATGGCCGGGCGCAGCACCTGCCGGTCCAGAACGTCCGCCTGGAACTGCATCAAAAAACCGTCCCGGCTGGCGCCGCCGTCGGCCTTGAGGGCGGTGAGGGGCACGCCGGTGTCCGCCTCCATGGCGGCGGCCAGGTCGGCCACCTGGTAGGCGATGGACTCCTGGGCCGCCCGGGTGATGTGCTCCCGCCGGGTGCCCCGGGTCAGGCCGATGAGCATGCCCCGGGCGTACATGTCCCAGTAGGGTGCCCCCAGCCCGGTGAAGGCGGGCACCAGGTACACGCCCCCGTTGTCGGACACTTTTTGGGCGAAATACTCCGCGTCCCGGCTCTCGGGGAAGAAGCGCAGCTCGTCCCGCAGCCACTGGATCACCGCGCCCCCCACGAACACCGAGCCCTCCAGAGCATACTCCACCCCGCCGTCAAGGCCGACGGCAATGGTGGTCAGTAGGCCGTTGCGGCTCTCATAGGGGGTATCCCCGGTGTTCATCAGCAAAAAGCAGCCGGTGCCGTAGGTGTTCTTGGC
>CALXEB010000118.1 GCA_944387215.1 uncultured Flavonifractor sp.
ATGATCTTGATGGAGTTCTTGTTGGCGCCCACGGTGCCGTCGCCGCCCAGGCCCCAGAACTTGCACTCGATGGTGCCGGGGGCCGCGGTGTTGGGGGAGGGCTTCTCCTCCAGGGAGGTGAAGGTCACGTCGTCCACGATGCCCACGGTGAACTGGCGCTTGGGCTCGGCCTTGGTCAGCTCCTCATACACGGCGAACACGTTGCTGGGCGGGGTGTCCTTGGAGCCCAGGCCGTAGCGGCCGCCGATGATGGTGGCCTGCCGGCCGGCGTTGGCGAAGGCGGTGACCACGTCCAGGTACAGGGGGTCGCCCTGGGCGCCGGGCTCCTTGGTGCGGTCGAGCACGGCGATCTTGGTGGCGGTGGCGGGAATGGCCTCCAGCAGCTTGTCGGCGCGGAAGGGGCGGTACAGGCGCACCTTCACCAGGCCCACCTTCTCGCCGTGGGCGTTCAGGTAGTCGATGACCTCCTCGGCCACGTCGCAGATGGAGCCCATGGCGATGATCACGCGGTCAGCGTCGGGGGCGCCGTAGTAGTTGAACAGCTGATAGTTGGTGCCCAGCTTGGCGTTGACCTTGCCCATGTACTCCTCGACAATGCCGGGGACGGCGTCGTAGTACTTGTTGGCGGCCTCGCGGTGCTGGAAGAAGATGTCGCCGTTCTCGTGGGAGCCGCGCATGACGGGCCGCTCGGGGTTCAGGGAGCGCTTGCGGAAGGCCTCCACCGCGTCCATATCCACCATGTCCCGCAGGTCGTCGTTGTCCCAGATGGCGATCTTCTGGATCTCGTGGGAGGTGCGGAAACCGTCAAAGAAGTTCAGGAAGGGGACGCGGCCCTTGATGGCGGCCAGATGGGCCACCGCGCCCAGGTCCATGACCTCCTGGGGGTTGGACTCGCACAGCATGGCAAAGCCGGTCTGGCGGCAAGCCATGACGTCGGAGTGGTCACCGAAGATGTTCAGCGCGTGGGTGGCCACCGTGCGGGCGGACACGTGGAACACGGCGGGCAGCAGCTCGCCGGCCAGCTTGTACATGTTGGGGATCATCAGCAGCAGGCCCTGAGACGCGGTGTAGGTGGTGGTCAGGGCGCCGGCGGCCAGAGAGCCGTGGACGGTGCCGGCCGCGCCGGCCTCGGACTGCATCTCCACCACATTGACGGTGGTGCCGAAGATGTTCTTCCGGCCCTGAGCAGCCCACTGGTCCACATTGTCTGCCATGGGGCTGGACGGGGTGATGGGGTAAATGCCCGCAACCTCGGTGAAGGCGTAGGATACGTGCGCCGCCGCCGTGTTGCCGTCCATGGTTTTGAGCTTTCTCGCCATAGAAACGATTCCTCCTTGTTGATTGTCCAGGGCAATGGGGACCAGGCCCCGCCGGCCCCTCCGAACCGGGCCGGATCCCCATTACCCTGGCGGTTTCCGGCGCTTCGGGGGACAGACCCCCGAAACGCATCCATTTTAACACCATCCCTTTCGTTTGTAAATCCATTCTTACTTTTATTTTGAAATTTTTGAAGTAATTTTTGTTTCCAAAAATCGTATTTTTAATGGATTTGGCGGCCAAGCAGAGAAAAAGGTGGCAAAACAGGAAACTGCCCAGTCTGAACTATACAGTTTTTCTGCCGGCGGACGCCGCCGCCGCGCGATACACTTTTACTTTGCAGGGGCCTGTTTCCATGGTATAATAGGGCCGTATCACGGGAAGGGCGGTGGTGTCATGCTCTGTGAAGTGCGCTCCCTGGGGCTGAGCGGCCTGGCGGGCTACGAGGTGCGGGCCGAGTGCGACCTGTCCGGCGGCCTGCCCGCCTTCGAGGTGGTGGGCCTGCCCGACGCGGCGGTGAAGGAGGCCCGGGACCGGGTGCGCTCGGCCATCAAGAACTGCGGCTTTACCTTCCCCGTCTCCCGCATCACCGTCAACCTGGCCCCGGCGGACCGGCGGAAGGTGGGCACGGTGTACGACCTGCCCATGCTGGTGGGCATCCTGGCCGCCGGGGGGCAGCTGCGCCTGGACGGGCCGGACAGCGCCTTCGTGGGGGAGCTGTCCCTGTCCGGCTCCCTGCGGCCGGTGGTGGGCATGCTGCCCATGGCCCTGGCCGCCCGGCGGGCGGGGATCAGGAAACTCTACGTCCCCGCCCCCTCCGCCGCCGAGGCCACCCTGGCCGGCGAGGGGCTGGAGGTCTACCCGGTGGAGCACGTGGCGCAGCTGGTGGCCCACCTGAAGGGGGCGGAGCCCATTTCCCCCGCCCCGCCCTGGATCCCCGGGGAGGAGACGGCCGCCGCCCCAGACTTTGCCGACGTGAAGGGGCAGGAGAACGTGAAGCGGGCCCTGGAGATCGCCGCCGCCGGCGGGCACAACATCGCCATGGTGGGTCCGCCGGGCTCGGGCAAGTCCATGCTGGCCCGCCGCCTGCCCTCCATCCTGCCGGATATGAGCCGGCGGGAGGCCCTGGAGGCCACCGAGGTCTGGTCGGTGCTGGGCCTTACCGACGCGGAACACCCCCTGCTCACCGCCCGGCCCTTCCGTGCCCCCCACCACTCCATCTCGGCCACCGGCATGGCCGGGGGCGGCAATCCCCTGCCCCGGCCGGGGGAGATCTCCCTGGCCCACAACGGGGTGCTCTTCCTGGACGAGCTGCCCGAGTTCCACAAGGACGTGCTGGAGGTGCTCCGCCAGCCCCTGGAGGAGGGGTGGGTCACCATCAGCCGCTCGGCGGGCAGCGAGCGCTTCCCCGCCCGCTTCATGCTGGTGTGCGCCATGAACCCCTGCAAGTGCGGCTGGTACGGCTACGGCAGCCGGTGCCGCTGCTCCCCCAGGGACGTGGAGAAGTACCTGGGCAAGCTGTCCGGCCCCCTGCTGGACCGCATCGACCTCTACGCCGAGGTGCCCCCCCTGGACTTTGACGAGCTCTCCCGCCGGCCGGCGGCGGAGCCATCTTCCGTCATCCGCGCCCGGGTGGAGGCGGCCCGGGCGGTGCAGGCCGCCCGCTTCGGCCCGGACGGCCCGTCCTGCAACGCCCACATGGGCCCGGCGGAGCTGGCGGCGTACTGCGCCCTGGACGCCGACGGCCAGGCCGTCATGAAGGGGGCCTTCCAGCGCATGGGCCTCACCGCCCGGAGCTATGACCGCATCCTCCGGGTGGCCCGCACCATCGCCGATCTGGACGGCGCGGCGGACATCGGCGTGGAGCACCTGGCCGAGGCCGTCCAGTACCGGGAGAGCGCCTATCTGCGCCGATAGGGCCGGGCTGGACAAAAATACCCAAATCGGATATAATAATGAGACTTTTGGAAAGGAATCCGATGCGAGATGAACGAGATTATTCTGCTGAAGCTGGGGGAGCTGGTGCTCAAGGGCCTGAACCGGCGCACCTTTGAAGACCGGCTCATCGCCAACGCCCGCCGCCGGCTCCAGGCCCACGGCAAATTCAAGGTATACACCAAGCAGTCCACCATGTATGTGGAGCCCCAGGACGACAGCTGCGACCTGGACGGCGCGTGGGAGGCCATGAAGCGCCTGTTCGGCGTGGTGGGCCTGTCCCGGGCCCGGGCCTGTGAGAAGGACGCGGACGCCATGCTCCAGACCGCCATCGAGTACCTGGGGGACAAGCTCTCCGCCGCCCACACCTTCAAGGTGGAGTCCAAGCGGGCGGACAAGAGCTTCCCCATGACCTCCATCCAGCTGTCCCAGTATGTGGGGGGCGAGCTGGACGAGAAATACCCCAATCTGAAGGTGGACGTACACAATCCGGAGCTCACCGTCTATCTTGAAGTACGGGACTACGCCGCCTACGTCCACGCCGACCCGGAGCCGGGCGCCGGCGGTCTGCCGGTGGGCGTTGGGGGCCGGGCGGTGAGCCTGCTCTCCGGCGGCATCGACTCCCCGGTGGCCTCCTGGATGATCGCCAAGCGGGGCATCGCCCTGGACATGGTCCACTTCTTCTCCTACCCCTACACCTCCGAGGAGGCCAAGCAGAAGGTACTGGACCTGGCCAAACTGCTGACGCCCTGGTGCGGCCGGCTGGTGGTCCACGTGGTCCCCTTCACCGCCATCCAGGAGGAGCTGCGCCGGTCCTGCCCCGAGGAGCTGTTCACCGTGCTCATGCGCCGGTTCATGATGCGCATTGCCGACCGGGTGGCCCGGCGGATCGGGGCGGGGGCCGTCGTCACCGGCGAGAGCCTGGGCCAGGTGGCCAGCCAGACCATGGAGGCCATGCGGGCCACCGGGGCGGTCACCGACCTGCCCATTCTCCGCCCCGTGGTGGGCATGGACAAGGAGGAGATCGTGCGCATCGCCCGGCACATCGGCACCTTCGAGACCTCCATCCTCCCCTATGAGGACTGCTGCACCGTCTTTACCCCCCGGCACCCCCGCCTGCGTCCCACCCTGGCCGAGCTGGAGGCGGCCGAGGCCGCCCTGGACATCGACGCCATGGTGGACGCCGCCGTGGACGGCATCCAGCGGGTGAAGGTTTGACGGTACCCCTGCCGCGCCGCGTTTGGCCGGGGCGGCATCCCTGACAGCCCCTGCCGGGCGGATTCGGACATCCGCCCCTACGATTTGTATATTATTAAGGAAGTGTATCCCCATGTCCCATACCGCGGAGCTCATCGCCGTGGGCACCGAGCTTTTGCTCGGAAACATTGCCAACACCGACGCGCAGTTCATTTCCCAGGGCCTCAGCGCCCTGGGCATCAACGTATACTACCACACGGTGGTGGGGGACAATCCGGACCGGCTGCGGGCGGCGGTGGAGCTGGCCAGGACCCGGGCGGACATCCTCATCACCACCGGCGGCCTGGGCCCCACCTGCGACGACCTGACCAAGAACGTGCTGGCCGGGTGCTTCGGCAAACGCCTGGTGTTCCACGCGCCCTCCGCCCGGCGCATCGAGGACTACTTCCGCAAGCTCCACAGCAGCCGGCCCATGACGGAGAACAACTACCAGCAGGCCATGCTCCCCGAGGGGTGCACCGTACTGGACAACGACTGGGGCACCGCCCCCGGCGTGGCCTTTGAGGCGGACGGGGTCCACGTGATCATGCTCCCCGGCCCGCCCCGGGAGTGCCGGGCCATGTTTACCCACCGGGCGGTCCCCTATCTGCGGAAGCTGTCCGACGGGGTCATCGTCTCCCGCACCCTGAAGCTCTTCGGCATCGGGGAATCCTCCATGGAGGCCCAGCTGCGGGACGAGATGAACTCCATGACCAACCCCACCCTGGCCCCCTACGCCAAGGAGGGGGAGTGCGAGCTGCGCATCACCGCCCGGGCCGCCGGCGAGGGGGCCGCCCACGCCCTAATCGACCCGGTGGCGGAACGGCTGCGGGAGAAATCCGGCCCCCT
>CALXEB010000119.1 GCA_944387215.1 uncultured Flavonifractor sp.
GCCTGGGCCATGGCCTCGATGATGCCCAGCAGGATGCCCCCCAGGAAGGCCCCGGGGATGGAGCCGATGCCGCCGAACACGGCGGCGGTGAAGGCCTTGATGCCCGGCATGGAGCCGGTGGTGGGCTTGAGCACCGGGGAGTAGGAGCACATCAGCACCCCGGCGACGGCCGCCAGGGCCGAGCCGATGGCAAAGGTCATGGAGATGGTACGGTTGACGTTGATGCCCATGAGCTGGGCCGCGCCCCGGTCCTCAGACACCGCCCGCATGGCCTTGCCCATCTTGCTCTGGCTGGTGAACACCGTAAGGGCCACCATGATGACCACGCAGGCCACCATGGTCAGCAGGGCCACGAAGGAGATGCGCAGCTGCCCGCCGAAGAGGGTGAACTGACCGCTGACCACGGGGGTGAAGTTCTTGGGGTCGGCCCCGAAGACCAGCTGGGCCGCGTTTTGCAGAAAGTAACTCACGCCGATGGCGGTAATGAGCACCGCCAGGGAGCCGGCCTGGCGCAGGGGCCGGTAGGCCAGGCCCTCGATGATGACGCCCAGCACCCCGCACACGATCATGGCCAGGATCACGCATACCAGGGTGGACAGGCCCACGACCGCGGCGGAGGGGTCCTCCCCCAGCAGGCTGGTCCGGGCGAAGTTGGCGGCATAGAACACCACGTAGCCACCCACCATGATGACGTCGCCGTGGGCGAAGTTGAGCATCTTGGCGATGCCGTACACCATGGTGTAGCCCAGGGCGATGATGGCGTAGATGCTGCCCAGGCTGACGCCGTTGATCAGGTAGGACAGAAATTCCATTGGCTCTCACACCTCTTCTTCCTTCCATGGCAGAAACCGGGGCGGCGTGCGCGGATCTCCGCGCCGCTCCGGTCTCTGCCACGAAAACGCAGAGGGGCTGCCGGGCTACCCCGGCAGCCTTGCTCTGCTTCATCTTACTGGCAGGACGTTTCCTCAGGGAGTGACGTAGGTACCGTTCTCGATGATGACGGCGGCGGGGTCCTTGCTCACCGCGCCGTTCTCGTCCCAGGTCATCTCGGAGCCGGCGCTGGTCAGGCCCACGACGGACAGCTCGCCCATGGCGGCGATGAGGGCGTCGCAGATCTCCTCGTTGGACATGTCGGCGGTGACGCCGGCGGCCTGGATGGCCTCGTAGATGATGTAGATGCCGTCATAGGCGTCGGCGGCGAACTGGTTGGGGATGCCGCCGAAGCGCTCCTGATACTCCGCCACGAAGGCCTGGGTGGCCTCGTCCTCCGCGTCGGCGGAGAAGGGGGTCAGCAGGTAGACGCCCTCGGCCAGGCTGGTGTCAAAGCCGTCCACGCCCAGGATGCCGTCCATGCCGTCCACGCCGAAGAAGGTGGGGGCGTAGCCCATGGCGTTGGCCTGGGTCAGGATGACGGAGGCGGGCTCATAGTAGATGGGCAGGAACACCATGTTGGCGCCGGCGGACTGGGCGGAGGTCAGCTGGTTGCTGAAGTCGGTCTGGCTGGCCTCGGTGAAGGTGCCCTCGTAGACGATCTCCATGCCGCGGGTCTCGGCCTCGGCCACGAAGTTGTCCCGGATGCCCTGGGAATAGGCGTCGTCATTGCGGTAGATGATGGCGATCTTCAGATCCTCGAAGTGCTCGTCCATGTACTGGGCGGAGCGGGTGCCCTGGTTGGAGTCGGTAAAGCACACCTGGAAGACGTTGTCGTTGTCCTCGATGACGTCGTCGCCGGAGCCGGAGGGGGTGAGGGTGAACACCCGCTCGTCATAGGTGTAGGGCACCACGGCCAGGGCGGGGGTGGTGGTGACGGTGCCCAGCAGGATCTGCATGCCCTCGCCCATCAGGGCGTTGTAGGCGTTGACGGCGGTCTCGGCGTCGTTGGTATCGTCCTCGGTGAGCAGGTCGAACTGGATGTCGCCGCCCAGGGCGTTGATCTCGTCCACGGCGATCTGGGCCGCGTTGGCCACGGCGGTGCCGTAGATGGCCGCGCCGCCGGTCAGGGGGCCGATCATGCCGATCTTGAAGGTGCCGCCGGCCTCGCCGGCGGGGGCGGAACTCTCGTTCACGTGAGTGGTCTCACCGCCGGAGGGAGTCTCGGCGTTGCCCTGGCCGCCGCCGCAGCCGGCCAGCAGGGACACGCTCAGCACGCCCGCCAGTGCAAGAGACAGGATGCGCGTCTTTTTCATTGTACATTCCTCCTAAATGAAGTTGTTGACAATTATATTCGGAACGTCGGAAATTGTCAACTGAAAAACTGCACAAGGGCCGCTGGCAACCAGCGGCCCTTGTTGGAAGTATGAACAAATCATGAATGTCCGGCCGGCTCGCTCCTCTGTACGCCCAGGGCGGACAAGCCGGGCGGGCGGCCCACTCAGATCACCAGCCCGCCGTTGGGCGCAAGCACCTGCCCGGTGATGAAGGCGGCGTCGTCGGAGGCCAGATACCACAGGGCCTGAGCCACCTCCTCCGGCGTTCCGATCCGCCCCAGAGGGGTCTCCTCCGCCAGGGCAGTCAGCGTCTCCGGCGCCAGGCCTCGGTTCATGTCCGTGGCGATCACGCCCGGCGCCACGCAGTTCACTGTGATGCCGGAGGGGCCCAATTCCTTGGCCAGGGCGCGGGTCAGGCCGATGACGGCGGCCTTGGCGGCGGAATAGCCCACCTCGCAGGAGGCCCCCACCTGTCCCCACATAGAGGACACCGTGAGGATCTTTCCGGCCTTTCGATGGATAAAATGGGGCAGGGCCGCCCGAATGGCATAGAAGGCGCCGTCCACGTTGACGGCGAATACCCGCCGCCAGTCCTCATCGGTCAGATCGCCAAATAATTTCTGCTGGGCCACCCCAGCGTTGCATATCAGAATGTCAAGTTGACAAAATTTATCCAACAATTCGTCAACCATATTCTGTACCTGGACCGGGTCGGTCACGTCGGCCCGCACCGCCCAGCCGCCGATCTCTTTCGCCAGGGCCTCCGCCTGCTCTCTGGAGTGGAGGTAGTTCACGGCGACCTTGCATCCCCCGGCGGCAAACCGCCGGGCGGCGGCCGCCCCGATGCCCCGGCTGGCCCCGGTGATGAGGACCACCTTTTCTCCCATATCAGCCTCTCCTTCTCAGCCAGTCCACGCACAGGCCGTGCCAGGCCGCGGCGTGGGCGTCATAATGCGCCTGGTCACGGGCGCTCTCCCGGTCGGCCAGGCCCATGGCGTGTGGCCCGTCCTGAAACAGGTGCAGCTCGAAGGGCACGCCCCTCTCCCCCAGCGCCCGGGCGTAGGCCAGGGTGTTCTCCGGCGGCACGGTACCGTCCGCGCCGGTGGCCCACAAAAAGGCAGGGGGGTGGTCCTCCGGGACGCAGCGGTCCGGCCGGGGCGTCTCCGGCCCCAGAGGAGACAGGTAGCGCTCCTCGTGCACCACCGGGTAGCAAAGAATGGCCGCGTCCGGCCGGACCTGCTCCGAAGCCAGGCCCAGCCGCTCCTTTAATAGAGGGTCTCTCCAGCGGCAGGACAGGCAGCCTGCCAGGTGCCCGCCGGCGGAGAAGCCGCACACCGCCACCCGGTCCGGCCGGAAGCCGAAGTCCTGTCCGTGCGCCCGCAGCCACGCCAGGGCCGCCGCCCCCTCCAGGAAGGGCTGGGGCCACCGGGCGGGCAGCACACTGTAAGACAGTGTGAAGGCCTGCATCCCCGCCGCCGCAAAGGCCAGGGCCACCGGCTCGCTCTCCGCCGGGGCGATGCGCGCATACCCGCCGCCGGGGAGGATGAGCACCGCCCAGCGCTCCCCGTCGTCGGCCAGCATACCCGTCCGGCTCCGGCAGCAGGCAGACAGCGCCGCCTTTGTCTCCAACCCCGGGCACAGCTCCCCCAGGGGCCGCTCCCACACCACCATGGTCTTCGCCCTCCTTTATATGATCGCATTTCCTGGTCTTGAGTATATCAGCCGCGCTCTGATTTGAAAAGGGGAAATCAAAATCCAGAGAAAAGTGTTGACATCTTCCCCAGTTCCGGGTATAATAATTTACGCTGTTCGGACGATTAGCTCAGCTGGTAGAGCATCCGCTTGACGTGCGGGAGGTCACAGGTTCAAGTCCTGTATCGTCCACCAGAAAAACCGCTGTTTTTGAGAGAAAATAGCGGTTTTTTGTTACTTTTTTATTCATTTTCTTCCTCACGCTATTTTGCCAAATTGTTTTTGACCACATAACAGCCACAGACAGGAAAAATCGCCGCCCTCCGGAAGTGCTTTTCCGGAGGGCGGTTTTCTGTTCTCAGCAGGCTTTTCCCTTGGCCCGAAGGGGCTCCAGCTCCTTTTTCATCTCCTTAATCAGCTCTGCCAGCTTCTGCTCACATTCTTCCTCCGTGGATGCGTAAACATTTCGGGCAATGCGCTTGCCGTTGACCTTTGGGGAGTACCGCCCCTCCCAGAGGTGGTCGCCCAGCTGAGTCATGCACCCGGTTCCCGGCTTGCGGTACTTCCCTTTTACCGCCCGGAAGGGCGTGGGTGTCGATTCCTTTTTCCATGTGGGTTTTGAGGGCGGCTCCACACCGGCGATTCCCCGATCGATCCGGTCGGCGGCCTTTTGCCGCATCTCGTCCGTCACATGGGTATAGACATTTAGGGTCGTGGCGCTGGACACATGGCCGATGATGGCGGACAGTGTCTTGATGTCCATGCCATGCTCCAGGGCGTTGGTGGCAAAGGTATGGCGGAGATCATGAAAGCGGACACGCTTGCAGCCCGCCCGTTCCAGGACAGCGGCCAGTTTCTTCCGCACCGCCGCCGGGTCCAGGGGAGAATCCACTTTCTTCGGCGATGGGAACATCCAGCGGGAGGTACAGCTTTTACGGCAACGCTCCAGGACATTCAGGATAGGCTCCGGCAGAATCACACTTCGGCTGGAGTTTTTGGTTTTGGGCTGTGAGATTACCAGCTCTCCCTTGATCCGCTGCACCTGCCGCTGCACCCGCAGCGCTCCCGTCCGAAAGTCCAGGTCGTCCCACTGCAGGGCCAGGATCTCGCCCCGGCGCAGGCCGGTAGACAGCTCCAGCAGAAGAAGCTCATAATCTCAGAGGAATAGCCAGTGGCTTTGACCACAGTTATCAAACTGTTATCATTTGCAAGGGAGCTTTCTTTGTTATACACTGTACTAAAATTGCCCATTGTGTTCGGTTTGCAACAACCAAACTCTTATGTTACAATGCATACATCAACCAACTTCTGTAATGGAGGTTTTACAAAAATGTCCAACTCCATTGACCGCTCCATTCGATCCGCCGAGCTGTCTTTGCAAATGGAAGGCTTTTCGGTATCGCCTATCTGCAAAGATCTTTGCCGCAA
>CALXEB010000120.1 GCA_944387215.1 uncultured Flavonifractor sp.
CGACGACCAGCAGGCCGAGATCCGCAACAAGATGCTGGGCTTCATCTTCCAGCAGTACAACCTCATCCCCAAGCTCAGCGTGCTGGAGAATGTGGAGCTGCCCCTGCTCTACGGCGGCGTGCCGGCCGGCGAGCGGCACCGGCGGGCCATGGAGGCGCTGGAGCGGGTGGGCCTGTCCGACAAGTGCAAGAATCTGCCCAGCCAGCTCTCCGGCGGCCAGCAGCAGCGGGTGTCCATCGCCCGGGCCCTGGCGGGCAAGCCGTCGGTGATCCTGGCCGACGAGCCCACCGGCGCCCTGGACTCCCGAACCGGCCGGGAGGTGCTGGGCTTCCTCCAGAAGCTCAACGCCGAGGGGGACACGGTGGTGCTCATCACCCACGACAACTCCATCGCCGTGAAGGCCAGGCGCATCGTCCGCCTCCAGGACGGCAGGATCATCTACGACGGCGACGCCCACGACCCCCGGGCCGTGGTGCAGCCGGAGGACGAGGCGGCCGCCGGAGAGGCCAGGGAGGTGCTGAACGTATGAACGTGGGCCAATCCTTCCGCCTGGCCATCAAGAGCCTGCTGACCAGCAAGGCCCGGGCGCTGCTCACCATGCTGGGCATCATCATCGGCGTGGCGGCGGTGATCGTCATCGTCTCCCTGGGCACCGGCATGCAGACCTATATGAACAGCCAGTTCGAGCAGATCGGCGTCAACCTGATCCAGGTCATGGTCTACGAGCAGCCGGGCAACCGCAACGCCGACGCCGACGACTTCTATGCCTTGGCGGAGAAATATCCCCAGTACATCGATTCGGTGACCCCCGCCCTTACCGTCAGCGGCGTCGTCCGCCAGGGGGCCGAGGAGTACGAGCGCACCAGCGTCACAGGCGTCAGCGAGACGGTGTACAGCCCGGAGAACGGCCAGACCGTCAACGGCGAACGCCTGGACGGCGGGCGGTTCCTCAGCTACGTGGACGTGGAGCGCAACCAGCATGTGTGCGTCATCGGCAGCTATCTCAACGACGCCATGTTCAGCGGCCGGGGCGTGGGGCAGACCCTGACCATCAGCGGCGTGCCCTTCACCGTCATCGGCACCATGGCCGAGACCGCCGACTCCACCGAGGGCAGCGGCGATGACTTCATCTATGTGCCCTACGGTCTGGCCCCCCAGCTCAACGGTGGGTCGGGGAGCATGATGAACGGCTATCTGGTCACCAGCACCAGCGAGGACACCTCCTCCGCCGCCAAGGGCGTCATCGAGAGCATGCTCCTGCGCATCTACGGGGACAACAGCTGGTACCAGGTCATCACCATGGCCGAGATGATGGACATGATGGACTCCATGCTGGGGGTGCTCATGACCATCCTGGTGGTGATCGCCGCCATCTCCCTGGTGGTGGGCGGCATCGGCATCATGAACATCATGCTGGTGTCGGTGACCGAGCGCACCCGGGAGATCGGCATCCGCAAGTCCCTGGGGGCCAAGGGGCGGGATATCCGCAGCCAGTTCATTATCGAGGCGGGCACCACCTCGGCCATCGGCGGGATCATCGGCATCGTGCTGGGCATCGTCCTGGCCAACGTGTTCACCGCCGTGGTGGGGATGGTCATGCCCACCGCCGAGGGCTTCGCCGCCATCCCCAGCGTGGGCGGGATCGCCGTGTCCTTCGGCGTCAGCGTGGGCATCGGCGTGCTCTTTGGCTACCTGCCCGCCAACAAGGCCGCCAAACTCAACCCCATCGACGCCCTCAGGTACGACTAAGCGCCGGCCCCTGTAGGGGCGACCCTTGTGGTCGCCCGCGGGCGGATGATATCCGCCCCTACAGACCTCTCCTGATGGGAGGAACATGTAGGGGCGGGGCTCCGCCTCCGCCCGCCCCCCTTGCCGAATCGGCGCGGATGGTATATGATTACTTTAACGTGTCCGCTTCCATTTCCACGAGCATGAGAAGGAGAAAGAACCATGAAGCAACGACTGTTATCCGGCCTGCTGGCCCTGGTGCTGGCGCTGGGGCTGGCCCCCGCCGCCCTGGCCGCCGCCCCCACGGAGGACGAGGCCGCCCAGGCCCTGGCCGCCCTGGACATCATGGTGGGGGACCAGAACGGGGACCTGGCCCTGGACCGCACCATCACCCGGGCGGAGTTCACCAAGCTGGCGGTGGCCGCCTCCATCAGCCGGGACACCGTGGGGGACACCGTGGCGGTGAAGCCCTACCCCGACGTGTCCCAGACCCACTGGGCCGCCCCCTATATCAAGGCGGCGGTGGACCTGGGCCTGGTGGAGGGGGACCTGCGGGGCTACTTCAACCCCGACCGCACCATCACCCTGGCCGAGGCCGTGACGGTGGTCCTGCGCCTGCTGGGCTATGAGGACAGCCAGTTCACCGGCGTGTGGCCCTCCGGCCAGATGGCCCAGTACCGGGCCCTGGACCTGGACGAGGGCATCTCCCTGGGCCAGGACAGCCAGATGACCCGGCGGGACGCCATGTACCTCTTCTATAACCTGCTGCTTACCAAGAACACCTCCGGCACCTACTACCTGAACGTGCTGGAGCCCACCCTGAACCTGGTGAACTCTGCCGGGGAGCTGGACCGGGTGGCCCTCATCAACTCCGCCATGGAGGGCCCCGTGGTGGCCTCCGCCGGCTGGCAGAGCGATTTGCCCTTTGCCGCCTCCACCGCCACGGTCTACCGGGACGGCACGGCCGCCACCCTGGAGCGCATCCAGGACCAGGACGTGCTCTACTGGTCGGAGTCCATGCGCACCGTGTGGGCCTATGACGAGAAGGTGACCGGCACCTACCAGTCCGCCTCCCCCTCCGCCGCCGCCCCCACCTCGGTCACCGTGGCGGGCCGGACCTACTCCATCGAGAGCACCCAGGCGGCCTACGACCTGTCCGATCTGGGCCGGTATCAGGTGGGCGACACCGTCACCCTCCTGCTGGGCCGCACCGGCGGCGTGGCCGCCGTGGGCACGGGGCAGAGCAGCGGCGGCGTGCTCTACGGCGTCATCACCGCCGTGGCCAGCGACAGCTATGACGATGGGCAGGGCGGCACCTACAACGCCCGCACCGTCACCGTGGCGGCCACCGACGGCGGCTCCTACCGCTACCAGACCACCAACCGCAGCCTGGAGGCCGGCCAGCTGGTGCGGGTGGAGCCCGACAGCGACACCCCCGTCACCCGCCTGTCCGAGACCCGCCTGACCGGCAGGGTCAGCAGCGACGGCGAGCGCATCGGGAACTATGATTTGGCCGACGACGTGCAGATCATCGACACCTACGAGTCCCGTACCCCCATCCGGGTCTACCCCCAGCGCCTGGCCGGGGTGAGCCTTACCGGCAGTATGGTGCGCTACTATGTGCTCAACGCCCAGGGGGAGATCAGCCACCTGATTCTGGACGACGTCACCGGCGACATCCATCAGTACGGCGTCATCACCGAGGTCGACGAGATCGACACGAAATTCGTCCTCAGCTCCTCCTATACCTACGACGTAGGGGGCCAGGAGCTGGTCTTTGCTTCGGCCAGCGCGGTGTATAATCTGTCCGTGGGCCCCTGCCAGGTGCGGATGGACACCGACTCCAGCATCGAGCGGCTGGTGAACCTGACCCAGCGGCGGCTGACCTTGGTGAGCGGCACCGTGGCCGTGGGCAATGACAACCGGGAGTACACCGTGTCCGAGACCGTGGCGGTGTACGAGGTGGTAGGCGGCGAGTACCAGCTCTCCAGCCTGGCCCGGGTGACCGGCGGGGACTACACCCTCACCGGCTGGTACGACAAGGCCGAGAGCGCCGGCGGCTGCATCCGGGTGATCGTGGCCCGGTAAGGCCGGCAGAATACAGAAACCCCCGGGCCGGGAAGCTGTGCTTCCCGGCCCGGGGGTTTTACGTTCCGTCGTAGGGGCCGATGCCCACACCGGCCCGCCGCACCGATGCCTGGGGCGGCAGGGCCCTACTCCAGATCCTCCGACGTGTGGTGGGCCAGGCCGTCGTTGAAGAAACGCTGGTAGGGCGCCTCGTCCTGGTACTCCGGGTCGATGGCGGGGACATAGGCCACGCCAACCCCCATGTAGGGCTCCGGGTCCACCCCGTCGGACATCCAGTCCGCCATGTCCCAGTCCTCCTGGGTGAACAGGATGCGGTACACTGGCTGGAACCAGCGCTGGTCGTCGCTGGTGTCATATTGAAGCGTCACCTGAAGGATCTCCGCCTGATCGGGGTGGGAGGTAAAGTTCTCCCCACAGTAGTCCCCGGAGCGGAAGGAGGCCACGGCGTCCTCCCGGGAGCGGATGGGGTAGGAGGCCGTGTCCCCGGCGGCGGGGGCCAGGGTGAGGGTAAAGCTGTCCTCTCCCCGTTCATACCGCAGGAAGGCGGCGTCGTACAGCCGGCCTGCCCCGTCCCGGCTCCGGTCCAGGATGGAGGTAGAGGAGGTGCTCCAGCCCTTCCCGTTGTAGTTGAACCACTCTTGGGTGGTGTCCCGGTACTCCCACCGGGCGGGCTGCCGGGAGGAGTCCAGCTGGACCTGGAAGGCCAGGTAGTCCCGCAGCCGCTCCTCCAGGGCGTCCGGGTCGGGGGGATTGAAAATCTCCAGCCTGGAGCGCCCGTAGAGACGAAGCAGGCAGCCGTCGCCGCACTCCGCGTCCAGCTCGGGGGCCCGGCCCTGGGTCTCCTCCCCAAAGCTCCCCTGCCAGTCCGTGACCGTATAGGTAAGGCCCAGGGCATCTGCCAGGCGCTCCAGCAGGGCCTCCTGCTCCTCCCGGGTGGGGACGGGGTTCTCATACACCGGCAGCTGCTCCGGCACTTCCAAACCCTCCAGCGGGTCCTCCACCATCATCTGCCAGGGCTCCATGACCACCGAGAAGTTCTCCATCCACGTGGCCGGGTCCGGGGTGGGGGTGACCGCCGGCTCCGGCGTCCGGGCCACGCCGGGGCCGTTGGGGTCGGCCTGGGTCTGACGGTAGGACAGCCACACCCCGCCGGTGAACACCAGGGCCGCGGCCGCCGCCACCGCCGCCGTCCGCAGGGCCCGGCGGGGCCGGGCCTTTTTGCCCTTCGCCCCCTCCATGGCCTCCAGGGTGCGCCGCCGCCAGGCGGCGGAGGGCTCCTTTCCCCGCAGTGCGCTCTGATAGCGCCGATCCATACTCATGACCATTCCTCCTTCAGCGCGTCCTTCAGCCTCTTCCTGGCCCGCTGGAGCCGGGTAGTCACCGTGCTGGGCGGGCAGCCCAGCAGCTGCCCGATCTCCCCT
>CALXEB010000121.1 GCA_944387215.1 uncultured Flavonifractor sp.
TTCAGATACAGTTCCTGCTTTCCGGCTTCTTTATAAATCGCCGCAACCAGGCCCAAAATCTCTGAGTCCCACTTCTGCTCCCGGATCGCAGAGTAGTTAAATGTACGCATACCCTTATCCCCCCTTAATTCCCTTAAATTTTACCATATAATAAGGGAAAGTTCAACTCTTGGAGAAAACTTTCCCTTAACAGTATATCAATTTTAAGGGATACTATACGTCTGTAAGGGAAATCAATCCTGTTTTCACCATAGGTCTGCTGCTGTGGCGCTTTTCATGCCCCACAGCCTATTGAACTCAATAATCGCTCCAGTTCTCCTCCGCTGCGATCTTCCGATGGAGGTCCAGCAACGCCTGCTTCATCTGCTCTCCGGTCAATTCCCCTCGGACCCACTTCTCTGACAGGAACTTTGCATCCGCAGAAACCGGTACACCCTTGATCGCGTTGATCGCATCTGCGGTTTTGACGGCCGCAAGCCTTTTATGGAAATTCTCTCTCATTGTTTGTTCAACTCCATATCGTAATAGCAGAACGGGACCGCCAGCGTACCGGCGGTCCCGTGTCTTTTCATCAAAGGTTCTCAAATTGTAGTAAAATTGTTGTAACTGTAGTAAACCAGACTACTCGAAAACCTAGATTTCATGCGGGTTTGCGGGCTGTCCGTCAGTCCAAAGGCTTCATCGTGGGGAAGAGGATCACGTCCCGGATGGAGTCGGAATTGGTGAGCATCATCACGCAGCGATCGATGCCGATGCCCATGCCGCCCGTGGGGGGCAGGCCGTACTCCAGGGCGTTGATGAAGTCCTCGTCCATCATGCCGGCCTCGTCGTTGCCCATCTCCCGCAGGGCCAGCTCGTGCTCGAAGCGGCCGCGCTGGTCGATGGGGTCGTTGAGCTCGGAGAAGGCGTTGGCGAACTCACAGTGGTTGATGAACAGCTCAAACCGCTCGGTGAGCCGGGGATCCTTGGGGGAGCGCTTGGTCAGCGGGGAGACCTCCACCGGGTACATGGTGATGAAGGTGGGCTGCACCAGCTTCTCCTCCACCCGCTGGTCAAAGGCCTCATACAGGGCGGTGCCCCAGGTGCGCTCGCAGCCCTCCATGTCGATGCCCTTGGCCTCCACGGCCTTGCAGGCCTCCTCGTCGTCGGAGATGGCGTCGAAGTCCACGCCCACATACTGCTTGACGGCGTCGATCATGGTCAGGCGGGGCCAGCCGGGGGTCAGGTCGATGTCCACGCCCAGCCAGTTCACCTGGTAGGAGCCCAGGATCTCCTTGGCGGCGGTGGACAGGATGCCCTCGGCGATGTCCATCATGTCGTGGAAGTCGGCATAGGCCTCGTACAGCTCGATGGTGGTGAACTCCGGGTTGTGCTTGGGATCCATGCCCTCGTTGCGGAAGATGCGGCCGATCTCATACACCCGCTCAAAGCCGCCCACGGTGAGCCGCTTCAGGTTCAGCTCGGTGGCGATGCGCATATACATGTCGATATCCAGGGTGTTGTGGTGGGTAATGAAGGGCCGGGCGGTGGCGCCGCCGGAGATGGTGTTCAGGACAGGGGTCTCCACCTCCAGGTAGTCCCGGTCATCCAGATACTTGCGCACATGCTTGATGAAGGCGGTGCGGATCTGGAAGGTGCGGCGCACGTCCTCGTTCATGATGAGGTCCACGTACCGCTGGCGGTAGCGCATCTCCTTGTCGGTCAGGCCGTGGAACTTCTCAGGCAGGGGCTGGAGAGACTTGGAGAGGAGCGTCACGCTGTGGGCCTTCACGGAGATCTCGCCCCGCTTGGTCTTGAAGACCTCCCCTTCCACGCCCACGATGTCGCCGATGTCCAGCTTCTTGAACTTGTTGAAGGCCTCCTCGCCCAGCTCGTCGATGCGGACGTAGATCTGGATGCGGCCCTTCACGTCCTGCAGGTCGCAGAACACGGCCTTGCCCATGCCCCGCTTGGACATGAGCCGGCCGGCCACGGAGGTCATAGTGCCCTCCAGGGCGTCAAAGTTCTCCTTGATGTCGGCGGAGTGGTGCTTCACCACATACTTGGTGATCTGGAAGGGGTCCTGTCCCGCGTCCTGAAGCTCCTTGAGCTTGGCGCGGCGGATGAGCCGCTGCTCGGACAGGGTGGGCTGCTGCTCCTGGCTGACGTTTCTCTCTTCAGTACTCATGGTTCCAGCTCCTTACTCTACAACTCTACTTTTGGATCTCTGCAATGCGATATCGTAATACGCCCGCGGGCGCCTCCACCTGGACCTCGTCTCCCACGGCCCGGCCCAGCAGGGCCCTGCCGAAGGGGGAGTCCTCGGAGATGCGTCCGTTCATGGGGTCGGCCTCCTGAGAGCCCACCACCTGGTAGCTCTCCTCCTCGTTGAACTCCAGGTCCACCACCTTCACGGTGGAGCCCAGGCGGACGGAGTTGGGGTCGGTCTCATGCTCCTCGATGACCACATAGTTGGACAGGATGTTCTCCACCTCCGCGATGCGGGAGTACAGCTTGCCCTGCTCGTTCTTGGCCTCGTCATACTCGCTGTTCTCGCTCAGGTCGCCGAAGGAGCGGGCCTCCTTGATCTGGTCGGCCACCTCCTTTTCCCGAACTGTCTTCAGATAGGTCAGCTCCTGCTTGAGCTCCTCCAGGCGCTCGGCACTGAGCTTAAATTCCTTCGCCATTTCGTCGCTGCACACCTTTCCTTATATTGCTCTTGCTGGGGCAGATCAGCAGGGCCTCTCACAAGCCCCGCCATGCACACCTACAGATACAATCCGCCACGTTAATACGATATTATAGGTAGTTTGCCCCCCGCTGTCAAGTCTGACCGATGGAAGAAAATGCGATTTTCTCTCTCTGCAGCCGTCCGGCCTCCCATAAAAGGGCCGCGGCGGGCAGCGGGTCCAGCCCCGTCTCAGCCACGGCGGGCGGCAGCATCGGGGCCAGCCCCGCCAGATCCGGGGCGGGGCCGTACAGCCGGAGCACCGTCCTCCCCTCCCCGCCGCCGGGGCCGAACCAGACGGCCGCGTCCGCCTGCAGCCCCGGACCCGGGGCCGCCGCCCCGAACTCCCGCCAGAGCCAGCGGGCCACCCTCTCCCCCTCCCCCGGCACCTCCACCCCGAGGAAGCGCACCCGGGGGCAGAGCGCCTCTGCCGCCCGCAGCAGGGCAGCGGAGACCGCCGGCGCCCACAGGCAGACCGTCCCGCGCTCCGGCGCTGTCCCCTGCCGGGCCAGGACCGCCAGGGCCAGGGGGGCGGCAGCGTCCTGGCAAAAGGGGGCGGTATCCACCGGCTCCAGGCCCCGCCGGGCCAAGATCTCCCAGTGGGGAAAGCCCGCCGCCGTCAGGACCCGCCGCACCCCCGCCCGGGCCAGGACCTTAGCGCCCCGATCCACCCGGCGGGCCAGGCGCTTCCCGCTGAGCTTGTCCGGCGCCGGCACCCGCACCCGCAGCAGCTCCAGCCCCTGCAGGCCCACGCGTTCCGTCTCCGGCCTTCCCCGCCCCTCTGCCAGTTCCAGGATGCCCACCATCTCCGTTTCACCTCGGCAACAGGGTATGCAGCGCGGGCGGGTTTATGCCGGGATCCGGGTCCCGGCGTCATGCCTGCGCGGCCTGCTCCAAACCGCTTTTTTACAGAAGCTTACAGAGACTTTTCCCGATTTTACCGGCGTCTGGTAGAGGGACGGGGCGGGATGGGGTATGATGCATTTGTCCGTGTGTGACAAAAGTGACCAACATTTGGAGGAATCAAGCATGAATTGGAAGCGTCCCCTGGCCCTCTCCCTGGCAGCCCTTACCCTGGGCGGCACCCTGGCCGCCTGCGGCAGCCAGCCCTCGGCCTCCACGCCCACCCCGTCCGCCGTTCCCGCTGCGGAGTCCCCCCTTGTCAGCAGCAGCGAGCTCAAAGCCCCCAAATACGTCTTTCTCTTCATCGGCGACGGCATGAGCTACCCCCAGATCCAGTCCACCAGCGACTACCTGGGCGCTCTCAACGACGCCGACTACTGGCAGGCCCAGCCCAGCCTGGACGACAACGCCGGCGCCACTCTGGACGGCCCGGAGTACCTGAACTTCATGAACTTTGAGGCCGCCGGCTCCGCCGTCACCTATGACTCCAACTCCTTCGCCCCCGACTCGGCCTCCACCGCCACCTCCCTGGCCACCGGGTACAAGACCTATTCCGGCTCCATCAACGTGGACGAGACCGGCACCGTGGAGTATGAGACCATCGCCGAAAAGCTCCATGCCCAGAAGGGCTACTCTGTGGGCGTCATCACCTCGGTGAACCTGAACCACGCCACCCCCGCCGCCTTCTACGCCCACCAGGCCAGCCGCAACGACTACTACGACATCGGCCTGGAGCTGGTGGAGTCCGGCTTTGAGTACTTCGCCGGCGGCGGGCTTCTGGATCCCGACGGCGCCGAGGGGGACCAGGAGAACCTCTACGACCTGGCCGAGGCGGCCGGCTATCAGGTGGTGAACACCCAGGCCGAGGCCGAGGCGGTCACCGGCGGCCCCGTGGTCATCATCGACGAGCACCTGGCCGACTCCGACGCCATGGCCTACGAGATCGACCGTACCGACGACATGTGGGCCCTGTCCGACTATGTGTCCAAGGGCATCGAGGTGCTGAGCCAGGATGAGGACGGCTTCTTCATGATGTGCGAGGGCGGCAAGATCGACTGGGCCTGCCACGCCAACGACGCCGCCTCCACCATCCACGACACCCAGGCCCTGGCCGACGCGGTGCAGGTGGCCATCGACTTCGCCGCCGAGCACCCGGAGGAGACCCTGATCCTGGTCACCGGCGACCACGAGACCGGCGGCCTGACCATCGGCTTTGCCGGCACCGACTACGACACCTATCTGGACCTGCTGGAGAGCCAGAAGATCTCCTTCGCCAAGTATGACAGCGACTACGTGGCCGGCTACAAGGAGAACAAGACCCCCTTCGAGGATGTGCTCAAGGACGTGGAGGAGCTCTTCGGCCTGAAGGTCCAGGGCGAGGAGGGCGACAAGCTGGTGCTCACCGACTACGAGCTGGAGCAGCTGCGGGCCGCCTACGAGAAGAGCGTCAACGGCACCGCCGCCAGCCAGTACGAGCAGGAGGAGTATGTGCTCTACGGCACCTACGAGCCTTTGAGCGTCACCATCACCCACATCATCAACAACAAATCCGGCGTCTCCTTCACCTCTTACAGCCACACCGGCCTGCCCGTGGCGGTGCTGACCCACGGCGTCAACGCCGAGGT
>CALXEB010000122.1 GCA_944387215.1 uncultured Flavonifractor sp.
TCAGGGGCATGCCCGGGAAATCCGCGCGATTGGCAGACGATTCGACGAGCCTATAGGCTCTGCCCGGGACATGCCCCGAGGGGGCTTGTGCAAACCACCGGCACGGCCGGTGGTTATGATTTCATTACAAAGCTCATCGCGTGCTGCCGCTATCCCATGGAATGGGCGCCGGTGAAGGAGGCGGAGCGGCAGGACCTGGAGACGCTCCGCGCCGACCTGCTGGCGCTGGGAATGCCGGAGCAGGTGCTGGATGATCTGGCGGCAGAGGATCTGACCCTGCTGGAGGACGCCGTCCGCGTGACCGTGCAGGTGAGCGAGGAGCCCTTCAATCGTGGGCGGGAGGTGCGCAGCGTCTCTGGCAGCGTAACGCATACCCGCACCGTCTACGACGTGAAAGAGCTGTATTTGAGCCATGTCGCCATGGAGCTGCCCGGCGGGCGCTGGCGGATCATCCACCACTTTTTCTGGCAGGAGGACCCAGGGCTGCGGACTACGGAATGCATCAAACTTTGGCCTGCGGCCAACGAAGGAAACAGGCAGGCATGGCGGCTGGATGGGACGGTCACCGGCCGGCTTCTCTTTGACCGGCAGGGCGCGACCTACGCCGGAGATTATTATCAGATCGGTGAGGAGCGGTATACCACAACCTCCCGGTTCTGGGGCGAAAGCGACGAGGCCGGCCTTTTCGCCCTGTTTTCCCTGCCCCGGCGGGGCGAGGACTGCCGGGGCTACCTGACTTATGGGATGCAGTCACTGGAAGATGGTCACCTCCTGGACTCCTGGGTCAATTACACCCATCAGGTCAGGTGGCTGAACTATCCGGCCATAACGGCCCAGGCCCATGACATGTCCGGCGCCTGGAACGGTTCAGATGCATTCCGGACCGTCCGGGCTGCCCTCCAGTTCTATCCGAAGGAGGGCGTGGGAGGCGTCTATGTGACGCAGTGAGCGGCCGGGGGGCAAAACGAGTTGTCATTCCCCGGCCTGGGGTGTAAAATAGAGGCGGTGCGCCGCACTGCGCGGCGCGGAAAAGCGCGTCCGCCGGCTGGACGGGGGGAGGAGTGCTGCCCAGTGAAAGAGAAAATGCAACAGCCCCAGGCCATTGAGGTCCGGGGCGCGCGGGTCCATAACCTGAAGAATATCGACGTGGACGTCCCGCTGAACCAGATCGTGGGCGTGGCCGGGGTGTCGGGGTCGGGCAAGTCCTCCCTGGCCCTGGGCGTGCTGTACGCCGAGGGCTCCCGGCGCTACCTGGAGTCCCTGTCCACCTACACGAGACGGCGCATGACCCAGGCCCAGCGCGCCGACGTGGAGGAGGTGCGCTACGTCCCCGCCGCCCTGGCCCTCCACCAGCGGCCCGGCGTGCCCGGCATCCGCAGCACCTTCGGCACGGGGACCGAGCTGCTCAACGCCCTGCGGCTCATGTATTCCCGCCTGGCCAGCCACCGCTGCCCCAACGGCCACTATGTCCCGCCCGCCCTGGCGGTGGCGGCGGGGCAGGCCCTGACGTGCCCGGTGTGCGGCGAGGTCTTTTACGCCCCGTCGGCGGAAGAACTGTCCTTCAACAGCCAGGGGGCCTGCCCCGCCTGCTCGGGTACCGGCGTGGTGCGCACGGTGGACCGGGCCACCCTGGTGCCCGACGATTCCCTGACTATCGAGCAGGGGGCGGTGGCCCCCTGGAACACCCTTATGTGGTCCCTGATGACCGATGTGTGCCGGGCTATGGGGGTGCGCACCGACGTGCCCTTCCGGGATCTGACCGACGAGGAGAAGCACATCGTCTACGACGGCCCGGCGGTGAAAAAGCACATCCTCTACCACGCCAAGAACTCCAACGACGTGGCGGAGCTGGACTTCACCTATTTCTCCGCCGTCCACACGGTGGAGAACGCCCTGGCCAAGGTCAAGGATGAGAAGGGCATGAAGCGGGTGGAGAAATACCTCCGGGAGGACCGCTGCCCGGACTGCGGCGGCACCCGGCTCTCTGCGGCTGCCCGCGCCCCACGCCTGCGGGGGATCGGCCTGGACGGGGCCTGCGCCATGACCCTGTCTGACCTGACCGCCTGGGTGGCGGGGGTGCCCGATACCCTGCCGCCGGAGATGGGTCCCATGGCCCGGAACATCTGCGAGGCATTTCTTGGCGCTGCGGCGCGGCTGATGGACCTGGGCCTGGGCTACCTGACCCTGGACCGGGCGGCCTCCACCCTGTCCACCGGGGAGCGGCAGCGGATGCAGCTGGCCCGGGCGGTGCGCAACCGCACCACCGGGGTGCTCTACGTGCTGGACGAGCCCTCCATCGGCCTGCACCCGGCCAACCTGACGGGGCTGACGGCGGTGATGGACGACCTGGTGGCCGACGGCAACTCCGTGCTGCTGGTGGACCACGACGTGCAGGTGCTGTCCCACGCCGACCACATTGTGGAGCTGGGCCCCGGAGCGGGGGCGGCTGGCGGCACGGTCATTGCCCGGGGGTCGCCGGCGGAGCTGGCCCGGGATCCGATCTCCCGGCTGGGCCCCTTCCTGCGGGCGGACGCCCCCGCCCCGGCGCGGCCCCGCTGCCCCTGGGGAGAGATTTTCGATTTGGGGACCATCCGCCTGTCCACCGGAGCCATCCACACCGTAAAGCCCCTGGAGACGGACATCCCAAAGGGCCGGCTGACGGTGGTCACCGGCGTGTCCGGCTCGGGCAAGACCACCCTGATCCTGGAGAGCCTGGTCCCCGCCCTGGAGGCCATGATCGAGCAGCGGCCCCTGCCCGCCCACGTGAACGCTGTGGAGGCGGCGGGCATCGGCCGGGTGAAGCTCATCGACGCCACCCCCATCGGCATCAACGTCCGCTCCACCGTGGCCACCTACGCCAACGTCCACGACGAGCTGCGGAAGATATACGCCCGCAGCCCCCAGGCCAGGGCCCTGGGCTATAAGGCGGGGGACTTCTCCTACAACACCGGCTCCCTCCGCTGCCCCATCTGCGACGGCACGGGGGAGATCAGCCTGGACGTGCAGTTCCTCCCCGACGTGGACATCCCCTGTCCCGCCTGCCGGGGCAGCCGGTACGGGAAGGATGCCCACCGGGTGCGGGCGGTGACCCGGTCCGGGGCGGAGTTCACCCTGCCAGAGCTTATGGCCATGGACGTCCACTCCGCCCTGGACGCCTGCGCCGACTGGAAGCTGGTGCGGCAGCGGCTGGAGATGCTGGACGCCCTGGGCCTGGGCTACCTGACCCTGGGGGAGGCCACCCCGACCCTCTCCGGCGGGGAGGCCCAGCGGCTCAAGCTGGCCAGCGAGATGGGCCGGGGCCAGGAGGACACGGTGTTCGTCTTTGACGAGCCCACCATCGGCCTGCACCCCCTGGACGTGCGCACCCTGCTGGACGTGTTCCAGACGCTCATCTCCGCCGGCGCCACCGTGGTGGTCATCGAGCACGACCTGGACGTGATCCGCGCCGCCGACTATGTGCTGGACATGGGCCCCGGCGGGGGAGAGGCGGGAGGCCGGATCGTGGCCGCCGGCACGCCGGAGCAGGTGGCCGCCTGCCCGGAGAGCGTCACCGGGAAATTCTTGGGCGCAACTTCTTGACACCAGGGGGAAAAACACGTATACTATCTCCCGTCGACAGCGGAAAAAAGGCGTTCCGGCCCCTGCGGTCGGGGCGCTTTTTGCCGTCCGGGCTAATACAGGGTCCGGGACATGTCTGAGAGTGAAAGGGGTCAATGGCATGCCGCACACCAAAGAGGACGTCATCCGCCTGGTGCGGGAGGGGGAGATCGAGTTTGTCCGTCTCCAGTTCACTGACATTTTCGGCCAGCTGAAGAACGTGGCCATCACCGCCTCCCAGATCGAGAAGGCGGTCAACAACCAGTGCATGTTCGACGGCTCCTCCATCGAGGGCTTCGTGCGCATCGACGAGTCGGACCAGTACCTCTATCCCGACCTGAAATCCTATCGGGTCTTTCCCTGGACGCCCCAGGACGGGAAGGTGGCCCGCATGATCTGCGACGTCTATAATGTGGACGGCACACCCTTTGCCGGCGACCCCCGCTACGTGCTCAAGCGGGCCATCCAGAAGGCAAGGGACATGGGCTTCGACGCCTTCAACGTGGGCCCTGAGGCGGAGTTTTTCCTCTTTCAGACCGACGACGAGGGCAAGCCCACCACCAAGACCAACGACGAGGCGGGCTATTTCGACCTGGGTCCTCTGGACCACGGCGAGTCCACCCGGCGGGAGATCTGTATGGCGCTGGAGGCCATGAAGTTCGAGATCGAGGCCAGCCACCACGAGTGCGCCCAGGGCCAGCATGAGATCGACTTCAAGTATGAGGAGGCCCTCCACGCCGCCGACAATATCATGACCTTCAAGCTGGCCGTCAAGACCCTGGCCCAGAAAAACGGCCTGCACGCCACCTTTATGCCCAAGCCCATTTTCGGGGTGGCCGGCTCGGGCATGCACACCAACATGTCCCTGTTCCGGGACGGGAAGAACGTGTTCTATGACCCGGACGATCCCCGGGGCCTGTCCAAAGAGGCCTACAGCTTCATCGCCGGCCTGCTGGCCCATGTTCGGGGCTTTGCCGCTATCACCAATCCACTGGTGAACTCCTACAAGCGCCTGGTGCCGGGGTACGAGGCCCCCTGCTATGTAGCCTGGTCGGCCTCCAACCGCTCCGCCCTGGTGCGCATCCCGGCGGCCCGGGGGCAGTCCACCCGGGTGGAACTGCGCTCTCCCGACCCGTCCTGCAACCCCTATCTGGCCTTTGCCGTGTGCCTGGCCGCGGGGCTGGACGGCATCGAAAAGGGCATGACCCCGCCGCCGGAGGTGGTGGAGAACATCTACGCCATGGATTCTGCTGCCCGGAAGGCCCACGGCATCTACAATCTGCCCGGCTCCCTGGAGGAGGCCATTTGGGAGTTGGAGGGGGATCAGCTCATCCTGGACACCCTGGGGGAGCATGTGGCCGCCAACTACCTGGCCGGCAAGCGCCGGGAGTGGGAGGAATACCGCACCCGCGTCAGTTCCTGGGAGCGGGAGAAGTACATCATCAATTATTAAAGCGAAGGCCCCGGGATACAGTCCCGGGGCCTTTGTTGTATCCCAAAACCACTCGCTAGGCGAGTGGTACAAAAAAGCCTAAGGCGATAAAGAAGATAGAAAAACTCCCTTT
>CALXEB010000123.1 GCA_944387215.1 uncultured Flavonifractor sp.
CACCTGCTCAACGTGTACATCAAGATCTTCACCGGCAAGCTCAGCGCCACCTGCGGCTGCGGCGTGTCCGCGGCGGCCGCGGCCTCCGCCGCCATGGTGTGGCTGCTGGGGGGCGACGACGCCCAGATGGGGGCCGCCATCATCAACATGAGCGGCAACCTCACCGGCATGATCTGCGACGGGGGCAAGATCGGCTGCGCCCTCAAGCTGGCCACCGCCGCCTCCGCCGCCGTCATGAGCGCCTATCTGGCCATGGGCGGCGTGGTGGTCAGCGCCAGCGACGGCATCTGCGCCGCCACCCCGGAGCAGGCCATCCGCAACATGGGCCGGGTGAGCAACCCCGGCATGGTCGCCACCGACCGCACCATTCTGGACATCATGATGGAAAAGGCCTGAGGGCCTTTCGGAAACAAACCGGCGCCCGCGGCAAAGCCGCGGGCGCCGGTTTGTTCCTTTTCATCGGGCGCCGAGCCAGTCCAGGACCGCCCGGGCGGTGCGCTCCGGCAGATCCATGGTATATTGGGCGTCCCACACCTGGTCCAGGTAGTGGGCGTCGGAATCGGTGACAAAGCGCAGCCCCGCCAGGTCGGGACGGCGGGCAAAGTCCGGCGGGCAGGCCCGGGAGAGCTCCGCCACAGGGAAGTCCAGGCCCGGATCCCACAGGCCCAGCACCCCCAGCAGGGAAAAGGAGGGCCGGTCGATATGGGCGGGAAAGGCCGCCCCGCCATAGGCGCGGACCAGGCCGGGCACCTCTTCCAGGGCGATCTGCGCCCCCATGGCCAGAAGCCGGGGGTCCTCGCCCAGCACCCCGTCCTCCTGGTCCATCAGGATCTGGCGGCCGAAGATCTCCGGGTCGTTGGGGATGGGGGACAGCCGGGGGGCCACCGCCTCCGCCTCAAACCGGCCCGCCGTCTCCGGGTCCGGGAAAAGGCAGACCACGTGGATATCCTCCTGGGTGCACAGCTCCATCCCCGCCAGGGCCAGCAGGCCCCGCGCCTGCGCCGCCCGGCAGAAAGCGGCGCAGTTGCCGCAGGTGTTGTGGTCGGTGAGGGCCACGATATCCAGCCCCGCCAGGGCGCACATGGCCGCCAGGTCCGCCGGCGTCATCTCCTCGCTCCCGCACGGCGACAGGCAGGAATGAAGGTGAAGATCATAATAATACTGCGTCAGCACCACCCCCTCCGGGCCGCGGCATGGTCTCAGCCCCGGCGTTCTTCCGCTCCTCCGGCGCATCCGCCCGGCTCATTCCTCCAGGGCCCGGGCCAGCCTGACGGCGGCGGTGAAGGTATCCTCCGCGGTGCCCAGCAGGTTGACCCCCTTCTCCCCCGCCCGGCGGAGCAGGTCGGCGTCGGGCCGCACCCCTTCGGTGAGCACCACGCAGGCTACGTCGGCCATCAGGGCCACGGCGGCCACGTTTTGGTTGGACATAATGGTGAACCAGGCGCAGTCCTGCCCCGCCCGGCCCATGACCCAGCTGAGCAGGTCCCCGGCGTAGCCGCCGGACACCCGCCGCTCCGGGTCCGCAAGGTGAAACTCCGTCCAGCCCAGCCGGGCTGCCGCTTGCTGCACTGTCATTGCTGCCACTCCTCTTCTCCGCATATGGAACGAGCCGCCGCGACGCGCTCCCGGTCCGGCGGCTCGTGTCATTTTTCCGTGGGCTCCGGCTGGTGCCGGCGGAAGGGGGGCGGGAGATAGTCGTCCGCCTCCTCCTTGCTGCCCGCCATGGAGCGCATCCGCTCCCGCACCTTGAAGATGCAGTCGTCCATGGAGGCCCGGCCCAGCACCACGTCCTCGGCAAAGGCGCGGCAGGACGGGGCCCCGCAGGAGCCGCAGTGGAGCCCCGGCAGATGGGCCTCCAGCTCCTGGATGCGCCGCTGCTTGTCCATGGCGGCCTGCCGGTCGCGGTCCAGCACAAATGTGGGTAAGTACTGAAGGGGCTTGTCCCGCCGGACCAGCGCCCGGCCCTCCCCCTCCAGGGTGAATCGGTTGCGGGACACAGGCAGCCCCTTCATCAGCCCCTTGATGCGCAGCTTGGCCGCATAGGGGTTCTCCACATTGAAGCAGCCCCCCACGCACCCCTGGGTACAGGCGGACAGCTCCAGAAAATCCGCCTCGGGCAGCCGGCCGTCCTCGATCTCCTCCAGCATGCGGATGACGTTTTCGATGCCGTCCACCGCCACACACCGCTCTCCCAGGCGCGCGGCGCACTCTCCGCCGCTGGCGGCCCAGCCCAGGCCCAGGATGCCCGCCGAGGACAGCGGGGCAGGGTCCTCCACCTCCCGCATGGGGCCCAACAGGCGCAGATAGATGTCGCGGATGGCAAACGCCCCGTCCAGCACCGGCCGGCTGAGCCCCTCGGACTCCCGGGCCGCGGTGACCTTGGAGGAGCAGGGCACGATGGCGAACACCCCGATCTTCTCCGGGGACAGCCCGGTCTCGGCCTCCGCCTCCCGCCGGGCCAGGATGGCCGCCAGCTCCATGGGCAGCACCGTATCGGTCACATGCTCCATGAGCTTGGGGAAGCGCATGCGGATCAGCCGCAGCACCGTGGGGCAGGCGGAGGAGAGCTGGGGCGTCACCGCCGGCGGCCCCCGCCTGATGCTCTGCCGCTCGTAATCAGAGAGGATCTCCGCCGCCCGGGCCACCTCATAGACCTTGTGGAAGCCGATCTTCAGCAGGGCGTTGAGCACCACGTCCACGCTGTCCAGGTTGTGGAACTGGCCGTAGAGGGCCGGCTCCGGCAGGGCCACGCAGTATTCAAACCCGTGCAGGCGGTCCAGGCTGTCCCCCACGGACTTGATGGCCTTGTGGGGGCAGACGCGGATGCAGTTCCCGCAGTCGATGCATCGGTCCGGCAGGATGGTGGCCCGGCGTCCCCGGACCCGGATGGCCTCGGTGGGGCAGCACTTGATGCAGGAGGTACAGCCCCGGCAGCGCTTGGGGTCGAGCATCACGGAATGTCTCATGGCCATGGGCTTTCCCTCCTCTCTCTCAGACTGCGCGCGTCATTCACTGGGGTATTTTGATCAGCACCGTCACCGTGGTGCCCTTCCCCAGCTGGGTGTCGATATGCATTTCGTCAGAATAGCGCTTGATGTTGGGCAGGCCCATGCCCGCGCCGAACCCCAGCTCCCGGGCGGTCTGCCCGGCAGTGGAGAAGCCCTCCTGCATGGCCTGCTGCACGTCGGGGATGCCGGGGCCGGTATCCGTCATGCAGATGCGGATCTGGCCCGGGTCGATCTCCACCTCGGCCTGGCCGCCGTCGGCATGGATGACCATGTTGATCTCGCCCTCGTACATGCAGATGGACGCCCGGCGGATCACATCCTGGGGCAGGCCCAGCTTCTTCAGGGTGAGCTTCATCTTGCTGGAGGCCTCTCCGGCCTCGATCAGGTCTCCCCCCTCCACGGGGTACACCAGTTTAATCGTCTCCATCGCAGTTCCCTCGCAATCCTTTGGAATATAGCAGGCCGCACGCCTCGTACATCCGCTTGGCGCAGGTCATCACCACGATGTCCCGCTCCCGGGCCAGGTCCACGATCTCCTGGCTGGGCACCTTGCCCCGCACAAAGACGATGCACTTCATCTCCACCATGTCGGCGGTGCGCACCACCTGGGGGTTCACCAGGCCGGTAAGCAGCAGGGCCTGATTTTTGACAAAGGCCAGCACGTCGCTCATGAAATCGCTGCCGCAGGCGGAAAAGACCTCCCGGTCCAGGTGGTCCTCCCCGCACAGCACCCTGGCTTTCAAGATATCCCTGATCTGGGACAGCTGCATACTGTCTCTCTCCTCTCCCGCATGGGAAAACTTCTCTCTTTTTCTCCTGATAACGGATATATTGTATCATAGTTATCCGCCCAGTGCAAAGGGTTGTTGAAATATTCACAAAGTTTTTCCCGCCAGCCCCCTGCTTTTGGTCATTCCACGCTATTGACACCCCCCCGCTCCTGTGACTATAATTAAAGTTACTAACTTTATTTTGATAAAGTGTGTACGTCAGCCGTGGAATTTCAAATGTAGGAGGAGGACATCGTCATGGGAAATCAGCGCGTCTACAACTTTTCCGCAGGTCCGTCCATGCTGCCCCTGGAGGTGCTGGAACGCGCCGGCGCCGAGATCACCAACTACCAGGGCTCCGGCATGTCTGTTATGGAGATGAGCCACCGCTCCAAAGTGTTCCAGAAGATCTTTGACGACACCCAGGCCAAGCTCCGCGCCCTTCTGAACGTGCCGGAGGGGTACAAGGTCCTCTTTCTCCAGGGGGGCGCCTCCCTGCAGTTTGCCATGGCGCCCATGAACCTCATCGGCAGGACCGGCAAGGCGGACTACGCCGTCACCGGCAACTTCTCCAACCTGGCCTACAAGGAGGCCCAGAAGTACGGACAGATCAGCCTGGCCGCCTCCTCCGCCGATAAAAACCACACCTACATCCCCGCCCAGGACCAGCTGAAGCTGGATCCTGAGGCCAGCTATTTCTATTACTGCGCCAACAACACCATTTACGGCACCGAGTGGCAGTATATCCCCGAGACCGGGGATGTGCCCATCGTGTGCGACATGTCCTCCGACATCCTCTCCCGCCCGGTGGACGTGTCCAAATACGGCGTCATCTTCGCCGGCGCGCAGAAGAACATGGCCCCCGCCGGCCTGACGGTGGTCATCATCAAGGAGTCTCTGGCCGGTCACGAACTGCCCTACACCCCCGTGATGATGAACTACAAGACCATGATCGACAAGGACTCCATGTACAATACGCCCCCCTGCTGGTGCATCTACATGCTGGGGCTGGTGCTGGACTGGCTGGAGAGCAAGGGCGGCGTGGAAGGCATGCAGGCCATCAAGCACGCCAAGGCTCAGATGCTCTACGACGTGATCGACAGCTCACGGCTGTTCACCTGCGCGGTGGACCCCGCCGCCCGTTCGGACATGAACGTGGTCTTCCGCACCGGCAGCGACGCGCTGGACGCCAAGTTCGTCAAGGAGAGCGTGGAGGCCGGCTTCACCAATCTGAAGGGCCACCGCTCCGTGGGCGGCATGCGCGCCTCCATCTACAACGCCATGCCCACCGAAGGCGTGGAGAAGCTGTGCGACTTCATCAAAGCGTTCGATAAGAACAACTGACAATACGCAACTGCCGGCTGATCCCCGGGGCCCCG
>CALXEB010000124.1 GCA_944387215.1 uncultured Flavonifractor sp.
CCCAAGCGGCAGCTGGACGACATCATCGAGATGATCTACCAGCTGGACAAGCTGGCCCCCGGCACCGCCAACTACGATACCCTGCTCTACGGCGCGGAGGTGAAGTTCTACTCCGCCCGCCTGGCCCTGTCCAGCGAGCTGGAGACCGCCCTGCCCGGCTTCTTCGCCGTAGGCGACGGCGCGGGTATCACCAGAGGCCTCGCTCAGGCAGGGGCTTCCGGCGTGAAGGCCGCCCGGGCGATCCTGGCGCGGCTGGAGTAAACATACATTATGAACAGGGCCGCGGGCGACCCGCCCGCGGCCCTGTTCCACGGATACCATAACGGCGCTTTGGCGGGCACTATGCAGGGAAATATACAGCGTAAAGCGCGTGTAAGCAAACTGTAAAACCCTTCCCCGATCTCACTTTTCCACATTATCCACCGGGTTGTCCACACGCCTGTTCCGCCGGTGGATATGCAAAATGAGGTTACATAAAGCCCGTCAAGCAAAATTTTAACGGCGCTTTCGACAAAATTTTCAGCTTCGTATCAGAATCTGCTCCGAGGTGATCACATGGCCGACACCATCGCCGCCATCGCCACCGCCCCCGGCACCGGGGCTATCGGCATCCTGCGGCTGAGCGGACCGGCGGCGGTGGACATGGCCGGCCGTCTCTTCCGCCCCGCCGACGGCAGGCCCCTGGAGGCCCACCGGCCCCATACGCTGGTATACGGCGCGCTGCTGGGCCCCGGCGGGGAGGTCATCGACAGGGCCCTGGCCACCTTCTCCCGCGCCCCCCGCAGCTACACCGGGGAGGACACGGCGGAGTTCCAGTGCCACGGCTCCCCCATGGTCCTCCAGCTGGGGCTGGAGGCCGTCTTCGCCCAAGGGGCGCGGCAGGCCGGACCGGGGGAGTTCACCCGCCGGGCCTTTCTCAACGGCAGGCTGGACCTGGCCCAGGCGGAGGCGGTGGCCGACCTTATCGAGGCGGAGACCCCCGCCGCCGTGTACCAGGCCGCCGGGCAGCTCTCCGGCGCGCTGAGCCGCCGGGTGGGGGCCATATACAACGGCCTCACCGATCTGCTGGCCCACTTCCACGCGGTGCTGGACTACCCGGACGAGGATATCGACCCCTTCCGGGCGGACACCATCCGAAGCGGGCTGGCAGCGGCCCGTCGGGGGCTTTCCGACCTGCTGGCCACCTACGACAGGGGGCGCTACATCGCCGGGGGCGTCCCTTGCGCCCTGGTGGGCCGGCCCAACGCGGGCAAGTCCTCCCTGCTCAACGCCCTGGCGGGATATGAGCGGGCCATCGTTACCGACGTGCCCGGCACCACCCGGGACACGGTGGAGGCCAGGTGCCGGCTGGGGCGCGTGACCCTCCGGCTCATCGACACCGCCGGCCTGCGGGAGACCGAGGACCCGGTGGAGCAGCTGGGGGTGGAGCGCAGCCGGGCGGCCATGGAGGAGGCGGCCCTGATCCTGGTGCTGTGGGACGGCTCCGTCCCCGCCACAGAGGAGGACGGGACCCTGCTGGAGCGGGCAATGAAGCTGGCGCCCACCATCCTGGTGCATACCAAGGCCGACCTGCCCCCCGCCCCCGTCCCGTTTCTGGCGCTGGACCCCATGCCCCCCTCCGTAACGGTAAGCGCCAAGACCGGCCGGGGTCTGGAGGAGCTGGCTGCGGCGGTAGAGGCCCTGTTCCCCGCCCTGGGCGGCGGAGCGGCGGGGGAGCTGCTCACCAACGCCCGGCAGGCCCAGGCCGCCCGCCGGGCCCTGGAGGGCGTGGCGCGGGCGGAGGAGGCCCTGGAGGCCGGGGTGACCCCCGACGCCCTGCTCACCGACGCGGAGGAGGCCCTGGCCGCCCTGGGAGAGCTCACCGGGGCCAACATCCGGGAAGACGTGACCGCGCGCATCTTCCAGCGCTTCTGCGTGGGGAAATGAAAGGGAAACGCCCGCCGCATATGCGGCGGGCGTTCAGCGTGTCAAAAAAGTGGCAAAAGCCACTTTTTTGAGGAAGCTGCATGGCGGAAGGGGCTCGATTTCTTACGAAATGGTCGCCCCTTCCGCCATGAGAAGTGTCCTTTCCGAGGCACATGTCCCCGGAAAGGACGGATTTTGATTTGATTCCTGCGGCTGCAGCCGCAGGAACTCTGCGAGGCTTTCCCTCACGGAGGGTTTTCCGGCAAGCTGAACGCCCGCCGCATATGCGGCGGGCGTTCAGCTCATCCGGGAAAAATGTTCGATGGCCTTGGCAAACTCCGAAATGGTCTTGTCCGCGTCCCCGTGCTCGATGCCGTCCCGGACGCAGTGGTTCAAATGGCCCTCCAGCACCACCTGCCCCGCCTTGTGCAGGGCGCTTTTGGCGGCGTTGATCTGGACCAGCATCTCCTCGCAGGGCACGTCCTCATCCACCATGCGGTCGATGGCCTGGACCTGCCCGATGATCTTTTTCAGCCGACGGTGGAGATTGTCGGCGTCCATACACTGTCTCATCCCTATCCTCTCTTTCCCGCAGATGCGGAGGGTTCAGCTGCGCTCTTCAAAGCTGGCGCCGCAGTTGCGGCAGCTCACCGTGATCTTGCCCTTTCCCCGGGGCACCCGCAGGTACTGGCCGCAGTTGGGGCATTTGAAGTAGCGGTGCTCCTTGTCCCGCCAGATGGTGCGGCGCATCTTGAGCCAGCGGACGGCGGGCCCCGTCAGGGCCAGGAAGCGGGCGTTCTCCGCCCGGCGGCGGTCGATGCGGCGGGAGAACATGCGGTACAGGTCCCACAGCAGCACCGCCAGGGCCACCCAGGAGAGGATCCCCAGATGGGGCAGGCCGGACAGGAGGATGAGGACCACATAGAGGATCAAGAGGAAAAAGGAGAGCTGATCGCTGCCATACCGCCCGTACATCAATTTTCGGAAAAAATTCATGAGCATGAGCTATGGTCGTCCCCTTCACCGAAAAGGATAAAATTTTCTAAGCTTCATGATACCGCGCAAGCCTTTTTTCGTCAAGGAAGGAAACGTAAACAATGTGTGAATTAAATAGCGGAAACCCCTTGCGCCCAAGGGGGAAAGCCGGTATACTGGTGAAAAAAGCACAGGAGGGCCGGACATGGGACGACGCATCGACAAGGAAAACTATTACCTGGACATCGCCCAGACCGTGGCCGAGCGGGCCACCTGCCTGCGGCGGCACTACGGGGCCATCATCGTCAAAAGCGACGAGATCATCTCCACCGGCTACAACGGCGCCCCCCGGGGCCGGAAAAACTGCGTGGACCTGAACTACTGCACCCGGGAGGCCCTGAACATCCCCTCCGGGGAGCGGTATGAGCTGTGCCGCTCCGTCCATGCCGAGGCCAACGCCATCATCTCCGCCGCCCGGAGCGAGACCCTGGGGGCCACCCTGTACATGGCCTGCGTGGACCCGGGCACCGGCGCGCTCATCCCCGGCTCCACCTCCTGTTCCATGTGCCGCCGGCTCATCATCAACGCCGGCATCGACCGGGTGGTCATCCGCAACACGCAGACGGATTATTCCGTGGTCCATGTGGAGGACTGGATCCGGGAGGACGACTCCCTGCCGGAGCAGAAGTAAGGCCCGCCGCGTCCCCACGCCAGAGACATGCCCTCTGATCCAGCACCGAATGAACCCCCGCCGGCCCTCCCTGAAGGGGGGAGCCGGCTCTTTTTTCCGTCCCCCTGCAGAAAACCGGCCGGAGCGTTTATTTGACATTGCAAATTTCCTTGACAGGAGGACACCTCAGGCCTTAAAATAGTTTAGGTGTAGTATTTTGAAGAACGGGGGCACGTTCTTCGGTTTTTGTGCGGTTTGGACAACTCAGGCCCGGCCGCATGGTCAAAAACGCCAAATCCTGAGGACCATATTTTAAAGAAAGGGAGGTGCATTTCGACCTTGCTGCAGACGATCATTGCATGTGTGATCACCGCTGTGGTCGCGCTTGCCATAGGCTTCCCCGTGGGCGTCCAGTGGCGCCGGCGGGTGGCGGAGAAGGAGATCTCCAGCGCCGAGGAGGAGGCCAAACGCATCATCAACGAGTCCATCAAGAGCGCCGAGAGCAAGAAGCGGGAGGCGCTGGTGGAGGCCAAGGAGGAGATCCTCCAGGCCCGCAACGAGTACGAGCGCGAGGTCAAGGAGCGCCGGGCCGATCTCCAGAAGCAGGAGCGCCGTCTCCAGCAGAAGGAGGAGAACCTGGATCGCAAGACCGAGAACATGGAGAAGAAGGAGGAGACCCTGCAGCGCAAGCTGACCGAGCTGGACGAGGCCCGGGAGGAGGTCGCCACCGTCAAGAAGACCCAGATGGAGGTGCTGGAGCGCATCTCCGGCTTCACCGCCGAGGAGGCCAAGAACTACCTCATCGACCAGCTGGCCGAGGAGGTCACCCACGAGTCGGCCATGAAGGTGCGGGAGATCGAGGCCCAGTTCAAGGAAGAGGCCGACCAGAAGGCCAAGGAGATCCTGTCCCTGGCCATCCAGCGCTGCGCCGCCGACCACGTGGCGGAGGCCACCGTCAGCGTGGTGCCCCTGCCCAACGACGAGATGAAGGGCCGCATCATCGGCCGGGAGGGCCGCAACATCCGCACCCTGGAGACCATGACGGGTGTGGACCTCATCATCGACGACACGCCGGAGGCCATCACCGTCTCCTGCTTCGACCCGGTCCGCCGGGAGATCGCCCGCCTGGCCCTGGAGAAGCTCATCCAGGACGGCCGCATCCACCCCACCCGCATCGAGGAGATGGTGGAGAAGGCCAAGCGGGAGGTGGACGCCACCATCAAGGCCGAGGGCGAGCGGGCCGTGTTTGAGACCAACGTCCACGGCCTGCACCCGGAGCTCATCAAGCTGCTGGGCCGGATGCGCTACCGCACCAGCTACGGCCAGAACGTGCTCAACCACTCCATCGAGGTGTCCCACCTGGCGGGGCTCATCGCCGCCGAGATCGGCGCCGACATCACCCAGGCCAAGCGGGCCGGCCTGCTCCACGACCTGGGCAAGTCCATTGACCACGAGGTGGAGGGCTCCCACGTGCAGATCGGCGTGGAGCTGGCCCGGAAGTACCGGGAGA
>CALXEB010000125.1 GCA_944387215.1 uncultured Flavonifractor sp.
AAAAGAAAAGCGACCTTCTTGTGGAGCTGCTACCCAGATTTGAACTGGGGACCTCATCCTTACCAACTGATTGGGAGCCTTCCAGCCCTTGATTTTCAACGCTTTCCGGCCCTTTTGCTCCAAAAGGATGAGGTCTCCGGCACTCTTGTCTCCGTTGTTTCCGTCCGCTCGTTTCCCCGTGTGGGTCACGGTGTGGGTCAGGCCTGTTTATGAAGCAAAGGATGGACGGACATCGGACAGCGGTGTGCCGAGGCGCCGCGCTCTGTCCTGTTCATAGGTGACCCTGGTCACCTCTTCGATGAATGCCTGCTCCTTGGGTGTGGCGCTGGCCCAGTGTACGCCGTATTTCCGGCAAATTTGAAAGAAAAACTCGTAGAACCGCTCCTCTTCGGGGTCTTTCCGGCAATACCACTCCGCATCAGACGCCGGTCGGTCGATATTCTTGTTCATGCAGGGCACCTCCCGTCTCAAACCAGATAGGTGAAAAAGATCCGCTTCGCGGCTTCGTCCGCGATCAAATATCTGGGGGCGGACGACTGGAACGTCGGAAGCTGCACCGCACCGAGATCCCGCTCATAGTGCCGAGCCAGCTCCGTCGTCTTGGCCTCCAGGACTACATCTCCGGCAAAGCCATTGTCAATGGAGAGTTTGATCCCATAGGCGATCATCATCCGCCCGATCCCCGTGTACTTCGGTCGTCCTTCATCGAGGGTGGGATTCGACTCCGGCTGGGCCTCCAGGTATACGATATGGACCACCAGGGCGTGTTCCAATATCTCGTAGGCGCCCAGAGCGATCAATTCATCTCCAACCTTTGCCGCATATCGCTGAAATCGCTCATCTGACAGAGCTTCGCTGGTCCAGGAGGTCTGCCACAGCGGCTCACCGTTTGTCAGTTCGGCATCGCGCTGCGTCATCGGCTCGATCGTCACAGGGGCCTGCTCGCCCCGTCTGTCAAATACAAACGGCTGGAAGCGCATACGCCTCACCTCATGGTCAGTATACCATGAAAAAAGGGCTTTTACAACGGGTCGTTCAAAGTTCCGGCTTCCCTCCTCCGACAGCAGCCCGATCAAATCTGCCCACGCAAAAATTGCGCCGCTATAAGCAAGAAAAGGGGGATGTGCACCCCTATTCCGCCTCACTTTGGAGATCGGAGCAGCGCCCCCGCTCCGAGCCCCTGCTCACCAGCCCTCTTCCCACTCGTCGATGGCCTCGTCCAGGTCGGAGTAGGTGCCGTCATCCTCATAGAGGTCCTCCGGGGAGCCGTAGTCCTCCCGCAGGCTGTGGCCGCTCCCGGCGCCGGTGTCCCCGGTATAGCTCCCCCCTGCGCCGCCGGAGTTGAAGGTGTGGGGCGGCCTGACGGTCGGCCTCGCCGTCGTCCCGCCGGTCTCCTGGGCAGAGGCGCGCTCCGCCTCCTCCCGGGCGGCCGCCGCCTGGATCATCTCCTCCAACTCGGCCCGCAGGGCGGCGATCTCCTCCGCGAAGGGCCCCTCATACCCCGTCGGGACCTGCCCCAGCAGGCTCAGGGCGCGCTTTAGATCCGCGCTGCTCCCACCGGGGTCGGCTCCCGCCCCCGCCTGGGCGTAGCGCAGCAGCGCGGCGGCGTGGGGGAGCCCCAGCGCCTGCTGCAGGTACTCCTCCGCCCGGTCGAACCGCTCCGCCCGCAGCTGGTCCAGCGCCCTCTGGTAAAAGAGCTCCTGGTACTGCCGTTCTATGTCGTCGTACTGCTCCTCCATGGCCGAGCGCAGCGGCTCGCCGCTCTCCTCTACGATCCGCCCGATCCCCTCCAGCGCCGTTTCCAGGGCCTGCTCCGTGCCGCTTTGGGCCAGGGCGCAGAGCTCCGTGTACCGAATCAGCCGCTCCGAGCGGAAGAAGGCGGGAATGCGCGCCAACGCCTCCGCGGCGGCGGAGATGTCCCCGGCCAGGAGCGCCTGCTCCGCCTGCCGGTGCCGGGAATCCCACCTGTGATAGGCCACGGCGCCGCCGGCAACGCCGATCAGCACGGCGCACACAAGGCACACGCCCCAGATGGTTTTCCACGGGACCCTCCGCGTTCTCCGCGCCGCCGGTGTCTTATCCGGCTGGGCCGCCGCCCTGTCCGGCTCCGCAGGACGTTCCTCCTCCGCCGGGGCGGCGGGCGCCTGCGGCGGGTCCGGGGGAACGGAGGTCGGCTTTTCCGCGGTCGCGGAAGGGGGCTCCGCGTCTCCTTCCGGCTCCGGCGTGGAGGGAAGGATCGGCTCCGGCGCGGGGGTAGGGGCCGGCGGCGCCTCCTCCTGGGGCGGCAGGGGCTCCGCCAGACGCAACACCGTCTTGGTCCGCTCCGGCGGCCAGGGGGCGGCCGGGCGGGTGCAGTCCGCCACGGCGATCACCTGCCCCCGCCGGGGCAGGTCCTCCCTGCCAAAGGGGGCCTCCACCCAGTCCCCCACCTTCACCGGCAGGCCGCCGGTCAGGTAGGCATACGGGCGGGGGGCGTTTCGGAAGCGGACGGTGCAGTAGTGGAACACGGCGCCGTCGTCGGGCGGCTCCGCCTCAGGCTTGGCCGGCTTCCGCGGCCCCGGCCGCCGCTCTCCGGGGTCCAGCGCCTGCCGCAGCCGCCGCTCCCACGCCTCACCGCCCAGGTGCGGGTTTGCCAGGACCAGGTCCAGGCAGCGCCGCCCCAGCTCCGCCCGGCCAGACCTCCGGCAGAGCGCCAGCAGGCTGCGCTGCAAATTCCCCACGCAGGCCCCCTGAAACACCTGCTCCACAAAGCGCTCGTCCTCCAGCGCGGCCAGAAACGCCTCCGCCGTCTCAGGCGTGGGGTCGCTCAGCGCGTCCCAGTCCACCAGCAGCTCCTCCGCCACCTGGGGGTCGGACCCCAGCCGCGGGCCCGCCGCATCCAGCAGGGCGCGCCACATCCGCACCCCCTTTGCCCCGTCCCGCGCCAGCACGTCGTCCAGGATGTACCGCCAGGGGCGGTCCTCCAGCTCCTCCAGGGTGTAGCCCGCCACCTCCTCCGGGAACTCCGCCGCCAGGAGCTCCCGGCAGACGTCCTCCTGAGGCGGCTGCCCGCCCTGGGCCAGGAGCCGCCGGGCCCGGGCCTCATCAGGATGGCGCATCATCTTTTCCTGCCAGTGGTGGAAAAAGGCGTCCTCCTGGGCATATTTGCGCGGCTGTTCGGCTTCCCCCTCCTCCCCGTCCTCATCCTCCTCAAAGTAGGTGTAGACCCAGGACAGCTCAGACAGGATGTCGCGGACCTCCCCCGCCTCGCCGCGGTAGTACTGCTCCGGCGTCAGGGCGGCGATGAGCTCCGCCCAAAACGTGCCGCAGGCCTCATCCGTAAGCTGGGCCTCCCGCTCGTACAGCACGCCGCCCCGCATGCCCCGGAGCAGCTTGGCCGGCGGCATGTCCGTGCGCAGGTCCCGCGTCCCTCTCAAAAAGGTCTCGATCTCCTGCCACTTCTCCTCCTCCAGCGCCGTGCGCCGCCCTTGGATGCTGGCAGAGATCTCGTGCAGCAGCACCTTGCCCAGCAGGGGACGCAGCCCGGCGTCTCTGCCCGGGAGCAACGCCGCCAGCGCGGTCTTCAGGGCGCTCCAGCTCTCAGGCAGGTCGATATGAAAGGAAAAGGACAGGGTAACGGAGACCGTGGCCTGGGGCGCGTCGGCGGTCCGCTTCAGCTTCCCGCTGTCCCCGCACCAGCCGCATTCCCACCGATCGCCCCGGATCATCACCGGTCCGCTTCCACACCACGGGCAGCGCATGGGCATCCCCCTTTCCTGGCAGCAAATGCTGTTTGATCCCAAGCGTCGGCGCAAAGGATCATCGTAACGATTATATCACCAATTCCAGCAGCTGGTCAAAGCTCTCCACCACATCATAGGTCACGCCGCTGTTGCTGATGGCCGCGAAGTGTGCCCGTGCACATTCGATTTTGGCATTCTCCACGCCCCGCAGCTCCAGGGTGTCGTTGCTGCCCTTAGTCTCCGCCACAAAATAGACGTGCCTGACCTCGCCTTCGTGGAACGCGATGGCCCAGTCTGGGCTGTACTTTCCCACAGGTGTGGAGATGAAGAACGCCTTGGGCAGCTTGATATAGAGCGCGACCTTTTCATTTCGGTCCAGCTGGTCGGCAAACCTGCGCTCTCCATCCGAATCGTAGATCAGGTAGTCGTAGATGCTTCGGTCCACCGGCATCGCGTTTTGCCCCAGCTTTCCCCGCAGGGTGGCCACAGTGAAAATATCGGTATCGTAGGCCGCGTCCAGTTTGTTGTAAGCGATATGCTGAATGATCGCCGTTGCTTTTTCGTTGTTGATGATCTTGCCCGCCCGGAGGATAAAGCCCTCCGGGTTGAGGCGGAACATGGCAAATTTCTGAGGCGCCATGCCCTGGAGGATAGCGGCGATGGTGGCCCGGGTCAGCCCGGTCTCCTCCACCAGCTTGCCCACCAGATCGTAGCGCACACTGCCAAGCACTGCGCTGTCCGCAGCCTCCTGGTCCGTCTTTCCCTGCCGGAAGCCCTGACCCTGGAGCAGCTGGTCCTTCGACTGGAGCTGAGCGGCCTGTTCCCCGTATTCCTTTTTCACAAAGATGCGGGGGACCTCCAGATGCCCGTTGAGCTTGTCGATGGCCCTTCGGATCAAATCCTGAGTATCAAACGAAACTGTGTAAAACGACTTTTGACTGATCTTCCCCCAAAGGGCCAGGAACTCTCGCTTTTTCAGCTTCTCCTGGTCCACATGGGCCTCCACGTTGGTCTCATGGGCGTTCTCCACCGCCACGGCATGGCTGTCGTAGATCGTTGACAGGACCTGGACCACCGAGGCGGCGCAGTCCTTGACCTCCTCGGCAACTTGGACGGAGCCGCTGGCCTTGTCGGCGTAGTATTTGTCCGTCAACGGGCCGAACCATACTCCACGTTGTGGCGGTACTTCTTGGCGTTCTTGCCTTTCAGGTACACCGCCAGCCGCAAGCCAGCGCCGCAGCAAAGCCCCACCAGCAAATCCAGTGGGTGCAGGCTGGGCCACCAGCTCCCCAGCGCCACCGGCA
>CALXEB010000126.1 GCA_944387215.1 uncultured Flavonifractor sp.
TTGTACGCGTCCGCGAGGAACAAAGGGCTACGCCCGCACAGTGACAACCACCAGCTTCGCTGGTGGATGTGTTCATTTCAGCCTGTCCGCTCGAAGGCCAGGCGCGGGGTGCCGTCCTCCACCGTTATGGTGCCGCAGGGGAGAAATCCCCGGCTGGTGATGAGATGGCGCATGACGGCGTTGTTCTCATGGGTGTCGATGCGCAGATGGGCAATTTTATCCCGGCAGAAGGCCAGGCATGCGTCAAACAGGCCGGGCGCCGCGCCGTCGGAGGCGATGCGGTGGATGGTGCCGTAGGGCGCGTCAGACAGCCATGCCCCGTCGATCTCCCGGTAATTAGGCTCCTCCCCCAGCTGGAGGACGAAGACGCCGTGGATGGCCCCATTTGCCTCCCATACGTAGAGCTGCGCCCGGTTCAGGTCCGCCTCCAGGTCCTCTGGCAGGGGGTAGCGGTCGCTCCACTGGGTGGGGTTTCCGTGCTCGGCCATGAACCGGCGGGCGACGGCGTATATGGGGATCAGGGCGGGCAGGTCTTCCGCCCGGGCAAGACGGATCATAGGAATGCCTCCTCTGGAAAAACTAGACCATATCATACCACAGCCGGCGCTCTGCCGCAAGGCTCAGACTATTTTTCGGTTGCCTTTGGGCGCAAAGTGCCGTATCATGGAGGGCGGTGATGGATTTGAAAAAATTTCTGCGGGTGCTGGGGCGGCTGCTCCTGGTGCTGCTGATCCTGGCCGCCGCCGCCCTGGCGGCCCTGGCCCTGCTGCGCTGGCGGGGCCTCATCCTCCTGCCCCATGAGACGGACCCGGACCAGTGGGAGATCTTCGGGGTGGACGTATCCTCCTATCAGGGAGAGGTGGACTGGTCCGCCCTGGCGGAACAGGGGGTGGACTTCGCCTTTGTGAAGGCCACCGAGGGCTCCATGCTCCAGGACAGGCAGTTTGCCGATAACTGGGCGGGGGCCCGGCAGGCCGGGGTGCTGGCAGGGGCATATCACTTCCTCAGCTATGACAGCCCCGGCCAGACCCAGGCGGACAATTTCATCTCCGCCGTGCCGGTGAGCGAAGGGGCCCTGCCGCCGGTGATCGATATCGAGTTTTATGGGGAGTACCTGGAGCATCCGCCGGAGAAGGAGCAGGTGCGCGCCATCCTGGACCCTCTGCTGGAGCGGCTGGAGGAGCATTACGGCGTCAAGCCAATCCTCTATGTGACCTACCGCTCTTATTACCGCTATCTGGCCGGCGATTACGGGGATTACCCCATCTGGTGCTCCAGCCCTACGATCTTTCCCCTGGTGCCTGGCTGGCAGTTCTGGCAGTATTCCCACACCGGGGAGCTGGAGGGCTACTTTGGTGACCAGGAGTATATCGACCTGAATATCTTTCGGGGCAGCCGGGAGCAGCTTCTTGCTCTGTGCCGGTGAGAGGAAGATGCCGCCGGCCTATTCTCAAAGGCATTGGAATATGTTATAATATCTAAATTAGCATAAGGCTGATTTCAGCACATGGAGGTCGGAATGGACCAATTGGAGAGACTGACCCAGATCCTGACAGAGCGTTTCCCCGGCCTGGAGCTGCGGGAGCACGAGCCCATGAGCCGCCACACCACTTTCCGCATCGGCGGGCCGGCCCGGCTCATGGCCCTGCCCCGGAGCGCCGGGGAGGCTAGGGGCGCGGTGCGGGCGGCGGCGGAGCTGGGCGTTTCCCCCTTCTTTCTGGGCAACGGCAGCAACCTGCTGGTGGCCGACGGGGGGTACGGCGGCTTTGTCCTCAAGACCTCCGGCATGGACCAGGTGCGCGGGGACGGCTGCCGCCTGCGGGCGGAGAGCGGCATCCCCCTGGCCCGGCTGGCGGCCGCCGCCCTGGACCGGGGCCTTGCCGGCCTGGAGTTTGCCCACGGCATCCCCGGCACCCTGGGGGGTGCGGTGGTGATGAACGCCGGGGCCTACGGCGGGGAGATGGTCCAGGTGCTCACCTCTGTCACATACCTGGACCGGGCGGGGGAGACCCGCGCCCTGCCCGCCTCGGAATGTGAGCTCTCCTACCGGCACAGCCTGTTTGGCGGCCGGCCGGACTGGCTCATCCTGGAGGCGGAGCTGGAGCTCCGGCCCGGGGAGGCCGGGGCCATCCGGGCCCGGATGGAGGAGCTGGCCGCCCGCCGGCGGGAAAAGCAGCCCCTGGACCTGCCCAGCGCCGGCAGCACTTTCAAGCGCCCGAAGGGGCACTTTGCCGCCGCCCTCATCGAGCAGTGCGGCCTGAAGGGCCTGGCGGTGGGTGGCGCCCGGGTGTCGGAAAAGCACGCGGGCTTTGTGGTCAACGCCGGGGGCGCCACCGCCGGCGACGTGCGCCGGCTGATGGACCAGGTGCGGGAGGCCGTGCTCCGGCAGACCGGGGTGGCCCTGGAGCCGGAGGTGCGGTTCCTGGGATTCTGACGGGGTGCGATACCGGGCGGGTGCGGTCCCTTTTTTGGCCGTAGGGGCGGCTATCAGCCGCCCGCGGGCGAACACAGTTCGCCCCTATAGGAGATGCACTTGTCGGAATACGTTCCCTGTAGGGCGGGGGCCTGACCCCGCCGCTCCCCCAGGGGGGCAAAAAGGAGTTGGTTTTATTTTGGACTTCATCATCATTTCCGGCCTGTCCGGGGCGGGGAAGAGCAAGGCGGCCTCCTTCCTGGAGGACATGGGCTTTTACGTGGTGGACAACATGCCCGCCCAGCTCATGCCGAAGTTTGCCGAGCTGTGCATGGCCCTGCCGGGCAAGTACGACCGGGTGGCCCTGGTCACCGACATCCGGGGTGGTCAGACCTTCGACGGCCTGTTCGACGCGCTCAACGAGCTGCACGACATGGGCTGCGAGTACAAGATCCTCTTCATGGAGGCGGGCGTGGAGAGCATCATCAAGCGCTACAAGGAGACCCGGCGCAGCCACCCCCTCTCCGGGTCGGCCCGCTCCCTGGACGAGGCGGTGCGCACCGAGCGCACCATGCTGGAGCCGGTGCGCCGCCGGGCCAGGTACATCGTGGATACCACCGCCCTCTCCACCGCCCGGCTGCGGGGGGAGCTGCTGCGCATTTTCGGCCGGGAGGGTGAGACCACACCCATGGCGGTGAACGTCATGTCCTTCGGCTTCAAAAACGGCATCCCCATCGAGGCCGACCTGGTGTTTGACGTGCGCTTTCTGCCCAACCCCTACTATATCGCCGAGCTGCGGGACCAGACCGGGCTGGACGACGGGGTGTACAACTTCGTGTTCGGCTATCAGCAGACCAAGGATTTTATGGCCCTGCTGGAGCGGCTCGTGGGCTTTCTCCTGCCCCAGTACGTGGAGGAGGGCAAGACCATGCTGGTCATCGCCATCGGCTGCACCGGCGGCCACCACCGCTCAGTGGCGGTGGCCAGGACTTTGGCGGAGTTTGTCCGCAAGCGGGGCTATCCCGCCACGGAGAACCACCGGGACATGGCCCGCTGAGGAGGGATACCGTGAGAGACGACCTGTTTGACCGGCGGGACCAGGGCCCGCGGGTGGTGGCCATCGGCGGGGGCACCGGCCTTTCCACCATGCTGCGGGGCCTGAAAAACCACACGAAAAACCTCACCGCCATCGTGACGGTGGCCGACGACGGGGGCGGGTCCGGCATGCTGCGCCAGGATCTGGGCATGCCCCCGCCGGGGGATATCCGCCACTGCATGGAGGCCCTGGCCAACGCCGAGCCGCTGATGCAGCAGCTGTTGACCTACCGTTTTCCCGCCGGCTCCGGCAACCTGACCGGCCAGTCCTTCGGGAACCTGATCCTGGCGGCGCTCAACGGGATCTCGGGCTCTTTTGACGAAGCTGTGGCCAAAATGAGCCAGGTGCTGGCCATCACCGGCCGGGTGCTGCCGGTGACCACCGCCAATGTGACCCTGGAGGCCACCTTTGAAAACGGCACCCGGGTACTGGGGGAGTCCAAGATCAGCGACTTCAAAAAGGCCCAGGACTGCCGCATTCGGAGCGTACGCCTGCTGCCCGAGCGCCCCGCCGCCCTGCCTGAGGCTGTCAGCGCCATTGAGCAGGCGGAGCTCATCATCCTGGGGCCGGGCAGCCTCTACACCAGCGTCATCCCCAATCTGCTGGTGGAGGGCATCTCCGAGGCGGTGTGCGCCGCCAGGGCGGTCAAGGTCTATGTCTGCAATATCATGACCCAGGACGGGGAGACCGAGGGCATGACCGCCTCGGACCATGTGAAGGCCCTGCTGGACCACTCCGGCCCGGGCCTTATCGACCTGTGCCTGTGCAATTCCGCCCCGGTGCGTCCCGGCCTGGTGGAGCGGTATAAGGTGGAGGACGCCGTCCCCATCACGGTGGACCGGGCGGCCATCGAGGCCCTGGGGGTGGAGGTGGTGGAGCGTCCCCTGGCCTCCGAGACCCTCAACTATGCCCGCCACTCCTTCGCCCGGCTGTCCGCCGCGGTGATGGATATCTACCGGGAGCGGGCGGACACCCGTATTTTCTGATCAACCGGGCCCGCGCCCGGAGAGGAGGCGACCCATGTCCTTTTCGTCCCAGGTGAAGGCGGAGCTGTGCCGGGCCGGCCTGTCCCGGCGCTGCTGCGCCCAGGCGGAGGCCTACGGCGTGCTCCTCTACTGTGGGCAGTTCGACGCCCGGCAGGTGCGCATCACCACCGAATCCCCCGACTTCGCCGCCCGGCTGCCCGCCCTTTTCCGCAAGGCCTTCCGCATGGAGTTCGACCGCCTGCCGGGGGAGGGAGGCGCCAAGCGGGTCTTTTCCATCTCGGCGGCGGACAAGCTCTCCGCCCTGGGGGACTGCTTCGGCTACCACCCGGCGGAGACTCTGGCCCACCACATCAACTTCGCCGTGCTGGAGGAGGACCACTGCCGCTTTTCCTTTCTCCGGGGGGCCTTTCTGGCGGGGGGGTCGGTCACCGACCCGGCCAAGCGCTACCATCTGGAGCTGGCCACCCCCCACCGCAGCGTCAGCCGGGAGCTGCGGGCCCTCATGCAG
>CALXEB010000127.1 GCA_944387215.1 uncultured Flavonifractor sp.
GCCACCCACTACGTCACCCCCAAGGAGAAGATGGACGCCGCCATCCAGGAGATCTACAGGGAGCTGGAGGAGCGGGTAAAATACTTCACCGATCGGGACCAGCTGGTGGAGGCCCAGCGCATCAAGCAGCGCACCATGTACGACGTGGAGATGATGCAGGAGCTGGGCTACTGCTCGGGCATCGAGAACTACTCCAGAGTCATCGAGGGCCGCCCCCCCGGATCGCCTCCCCACACCCTGCTGGACTATTTCCCCAAGGATTTCGTCCTGTTCATCGACGAGAGCCATGTGACCCTCCCCCAGGTGCGTGCCATGTACAACGGCGACCGGGCCCGCAAGACCTCCCTGGTGGACTACGGCTTCCGCCTGCCCTGTGCCTTTGACAACCGGCCGCTGAAATTCGAGGAATTCCAGAAGCGGCTCAACCAGGTGGTCTACGTCTCCGCCACCCCCGGCGAGTACGAGCGGGAGCGCTCGGGGCAGATCGTGGAGCAGGTAATCCGCCCCACCGGCCTGCTGGACCCCCGCATCGAGGTGCGCCCCGTGGAGGGCCAGATCGACGACCTCATCGGGGAGATCAACGCCCGCACGGCCCGGCAGGAGCGGGTGCTGGTCACCACCCTCACCAAGAAAATGGCGGAGGACCTCACCGCCTACCTCACCAACGCGGGCATCAAGGTGCGCTATATGCACCACGATATCGACACCATCGAGCGCATGGAGATCATCCGGGACCTGCGCCTGGGCACTTTCGACGTGCTGGTGGGCATCAATCTGCTGCGTGAGGGCCTGGACCTGCCGGAGGTGAGCCTGGTGGCCATCCTGGACGCGGACAAGGAGGGCTTCCTCCGCTCCGAGACCTCCCTCATCCAGACCATCGGCCGGGCGGCCCGCAACGCCGACGGCCTGGTGATTATGTACGCCGACGCCATCACCCCCTCCATGCGCCGGGCCATCGACGAGACCGAGCGCAGGCGCTCCAAGCAGGACGCCTTCAACCAGGCCCACGGCATCGTGCCCAAGACCATCATCAAGTCGGTCCGGGACGTCATCGACCTGTCGGAGGGCAAGGACGAGCTGCCCCACTCGGCCAAAAACCTCTCCAAGAAGGAGAAGGAGGCCGCCATCGCCAAGCTGGAGAAGGAGATGAAGGAAGCCTCCAAGCGCCTGGAATTCGAGTACGCCGCCGTCCTCCGCGACCGCATCATCGAACTGCGGGGGCAGGGGTGAAGGCCGTGGAACTGGCAAAACGGAAGCCCAACCGCCTGCCGGAATACGATTACAGCCGGGCAGGATATTATTTCATCACGGTCTGCACTAGGGATAAGCGCCCCGTACTCTGGGCACCTGCGATCTATGGGTCAACTCTGCAAACAGGGGATGTAGGGGCGGATATCATCCGCCCGATCCAGGCACCTTCCCTATCAGAAATAGGCTCCATGGTTGAACAGGCAATCCGCGAAATTCCCGCCCATTACTCCAATGTCAGGCTGGACAAATATGTAGTCATGCCCAACCACATTCACCTGATCCTGGCAATTGATCAGAGCGTCGGGCGGATGATATCCGCCCCTACAAAGTCGTTGTCCACAATCGTCGGGTCTATGAAGCGGTATACATCCAAGATGGTCGGCTTTCCCCTCTGGCAAAAATCCTTTCACGACCATGTAATCCGCAATGAGGCGGATTATCTGCGCGTATGGGATTACATTGACACCAATCCGCTGAAATGGCGGGAGGACTGCTACTATGTATGACTGGCTGGACGGCTGGCTGCGGGCCCTGCCCGGGGCGGAGCACGGCTACAAGGAGGAGTGGAACTGGCACCGCTACACCGTGCGCGGCAGGCACTTCGCTGCCCTGTGCACGCCAGCCTCGAAATATAAGATCTACGGCGGCCATCCCCTGGTGAACCTGAAATGCGACCCCCGGCTGGCAGAGGGTCTGCAGGAGCAGTATCCCGAGATCCTCCCCGGCTTTTACTGCGACAAGCGCACCTGGATCGCGGTGCTGCTGGACGGGAGCCTGCCCGACCAGGTGCTGCGGGACTTGTGCCAGCTCTCCCACCGGCTGGTAGTGGAGAAGCTGCCTAAATACGTCCAGCGGGAACTGGGCATGAAGAAAGAGGTCATCTGATATGAAATACGTCACCCTGGGCCGCACCGGCCTGCAGGTCTCCCAGCTCTCCTTCGGCGGCATCCCCATCCAGCGCTCCGACGCGGCCAACACGAAGGCCGTGGTGGACAAGCTGGAGGAATACGGCATCAACTATATCGATACCGCCCGGGGCTACACCGTGTCCGAGGAATACCTGGGCGCGGCGCTGGAGGGCCGGCGGGACAAGTTCATCCTGGCCACCAAGAGCATGAGCCGGGACAAAGAGAGCATGGCCAGGGACATCGAGACCAGCCTCCAAAATCTGCGCACCGGCTGCATCGAGCTCTACCAGATCCACAACCTGCCGGAGAAGGATATCGGGAAGGTGTTCGGCCCCGGCGGGGCCTATGAGGCCCTCTCCGAGGCCAAGGCCGCCGGGAAGATCGGCCACATCGGCGTCACCGCCCACAGCGCCGACGCCCTGAAGATCCTGGTGGAGCAGTATGACCACCGTCTGGAGACCGTCATGTTTCCCTATAATATCGTGGAGGATCAGGGGAAGGAGGTGCTGACCCTGGCCCGGGAGAAGGGCATGGGCACCATCGCCATGAAGCCCCTGGCCGGCGGCAACCTGGACGACTACGCCCTGGCCCTGCGGTACATCGCCGCCGCCGGCGTGTGCGATGTGATGATCCCCGGCATGGGCTCCCCCGAGGAGGTGGACCGCAACGCCGCGGTGGACCTGACCGCTCCCCTGACCCAGGAGGAGCTGGAACAGTGCGCCGCCGTCCGCCGTGAACTGGGCACCCAGTTCTGCCGCCGGTGCAACTACTGCGCCCCCTGCCCCAACGGCATCGACATCCCCGGCTGCTTCCTCATGGCCAACTACACCAAAAAGTACGGCCTGGCCGACTGGGCCAGGGCCCGGTACGACGCCATGCCCTACCACGCCGGCTCCTGCGTCATGTGCGGCGCCTGCGAAAAGCGCTGCCCCTACCACCTGCCCATCCGGGATATGCTGATGGATGTGGCCAAGGTGTTCGGCCGCTGACATGGGCCGCTGGGACTTGGACTGGGGCGTGCTGCTGACCATCTATGCCCCCTTCCTGCTGGGGCTGGCGGCCTTCGCCCTGATCTGCCTGGCCGCCTGGCCCAGGCCGCCCAAATGGGTGCGCCTGACCGCCGGGGCGCTGGGCGCCGCCCTCCTGCTGTGGGCCCTGTGGCACTTCATATTCCGCCCCCTGTTCTGAACCCGGCCCGGCCGGGCTGACTGCCATCTCAAAGGAGAAACCGAACCTATGCTCGACCATATTTTCGTCAAAGGCGCGCGGGAGAACAACCTGAAAAACATCGACGTGGACATCCCCCGGGACAAGCTGGTGGTGCTCACCGGCCTGTCCGGCTCCGGCAAGTCCTCCCTGGCCTTTGACACCATCTACGCCGAGGGCCAGCGCCGCTATGTGGAGTCCCTGTCCTCCTACGCCCGGATGTTCCTGGGCCAGATGGAGAAGCCCGACGTGGACTACATCGACGGCCTGTCCCCCGCCATCTCCATCGACCAGAAGACCACCTCCAAGAACCCCCGCTCCACCGTGGGCACCGTCACGGAGATCTACGACTACCTCCGCCTGCTGTGGGCCCGGGTGGGCACCCCCCACTGTCCCATCTGCGGCAAGGAGATCCGCCAGCAGACCATCGACCAGATCATCGACCAGGTCATGGCCCTGCCCGAGGCCACCCGCATCCAGGTGCTGGCCCCGGTGGTGCGGGGCAAGAAGGGCACCCACCAGAAGCTGCTGGAGGACGCCCGCAAGTCGGGCTACGTCCGCTGCCGGGTGGACGGCTCCCTTTACGACCTGTCCGAGACCATCGAGCTGGACAAGAACAAAAAGCACAACGTGGAGATCGTGGTGGACCGGCTGGTGATCCGGGAGGACATCGTCCGCCGCCTCACCGACAGCGTGGAGGTGGCCTCCGGCCTGGCCGGCGGCCTGGTGGTCATCAACATCGTGAATGAGGACCGGGATATCCTCTTTTCCCAAAACTATGCCTGCGAGGACTGCGGCATCTCCATCGAGGAGCTCTCCCCCCGCATGTTCTCCTTCAACAACCCCTTCGGCGCCTGCCCCACCTGCACCGGCCTGGGCTCCCAGCTGAAGGTGGATTCGGCCCTCATTATCCCCAACCCCTCCCTGTCCATCCTGGACGGGGCCATCACCGCCTCGGGCTGGAACAACATCAAGGGGGACTCCATCTCCCGGATGTACTTCGAGGCCCTGGCCAAAAAGTACGGCTTCAAGCTCACCACCCCGGTGAAGGACCTGCCGGAGGAGATCCTGGATATCATCCTCTACGGCACCCGCGGGGAAAAGCTCAAGCTCACCTATGACCGGGCCAACGGCCACGGCACCCTGATGCAGCCCTTCGAGGGCATCGCCAACAACCTGGAGCGCCGCTATAAGGAGACCCAGAGCGACTCCATGCGCCGGGAGCTGGAGGAGTGCATGTCCGAGCGCCCCTGCCCCGACTGCGGGGGCAAGCGTCTGCGGCGGGAGGCCCTGGCGGTCACCGTGGGCGGCATCAACATCGACGACTTCTGCCGCAAGCCGGTGACCGAGGCCCTGGCCTTCATCGACCGGCTGGAGCTGAGTGAGCAGAAGATGCGCATCGCCGACCGCATCCTCAAGGAGATCAAAAACCGCCTGGGCTTCCTCCAGAGCGTGGGGCTGCAGTACCTGACCCTGAGCCGGGCGGCGGCCACCCTCTCCGGCGGGGAGAGCCAGCGCATCCGCCTGGCCACCCAGATCGGCAGCAGCCTCATGGGGGTGCTCTATATCCTGGACGAGCCCTCCATCGGCCTGCACCAGCGGGACAACGACAAGCTGCTGGCCACCCTCAAGCG
>CALXEB010000128.1 GCA_944387215.1 uncultured Flavonifractor sp.
GAGATGCTGGAGCTCATCCACTCCGGCACCCCCAACATCGTCTGCACCCAGCCCTTCGGCTGCCTGCCCAACCACATCGTGGGCAAGGGTATGATCCGCAAGCTGAAGGACGACTATCCCTACTCCAACATCGTGGCCATCGACTACGACCCCGGCGCCACCAAGATCAACCAGGAGAACCGCATCAAGCTCATGCTGGCCAACGCCAAGGCCCTGGCCCGGCATCAGGAGGGCGCGGAGGCAGACACGGGCCGGCCGGAGGCCGCCCATGTCTGAGGCGCTGCGCATGGCGGAGGCCTGCACGCAGGAGCACTTCCGGGCCATGAGCCTTCTCCACGCCCTGGGGTGGCGGACCACCTATCAGGATGCGGTGCCCGCCGACTATATGGCCCGGGAGATCACCGACGAGCGCTGGGTGCCCTTCTTCCGGCAGGACTATGAGGAGGGGATCAACCACGGCCTGCTCCTCTACCGGGGGGAGACGGCAGTATCCTGCTGCACCTACGGCCCCGCCCGGGTGGGGCCCAGCCCCCGGCAGAGCAGCCTGGTGAGCTTTGACGCCAGGGGGTACGAGGGCTGGGGGGAGCTCATCTCCTTCTACACCCACCCGGAGGAGAAGGGAAAGGGCTACGGCTCCCTGCTCATGGAGGAGGCCCTGGACCGGCTGAGGGCGGCGGGCTTCCCCGCCGTGCTGGTGATGGTCCTGCGGGAAAACGAGGGGGCCCGGCGGTTCTACGCCCGCCACGGTTTTGCCTGGGACGGCACCCACGTGGACGTCCCCTTCCCGCCCGATTCCGTGTGCGTGGACCTGAGGTATACCAAACGGCTGTAACGGCAAAAGTCCGGCGGGGCGCTGAAAGCGCCCCGCCGGACTTTATCATTCGGTCTCGAACCGGCTGAACTCACACCGCAGGACGGTAAACCCGTCCTGGGACAGCTCCCCCCGCAGGAGGGCATGGGTCTGCGTGCCGAACCAGAGCACGCACTCCCGCCCCTCTCCGGGGGAGCGCTCCGGGTCCCGGAGATCCACCCGCAGGACCTGTTCCCCCGCCAGCTCCTCCATGCCGCACTCGGCCATCCAGCCCGTCCTGGCATACTCCAGCAGCAGGGGCAGGCCCGACAGGGGGCTCAGGCCGCTGTCGTCCAGCGCCCCGGTCTCCACCCGGGTCCCGTCGAACTCCAGGGCGGTCTCCCCCTCCAGGATACGGGCGGACACCCCGGCCACATTCTCCGGCGCGGTGAGGGTGAGCACGGTCTCCCCCTCCGCCTGCCAGGTCATGTCCACGCCGTACTCATACACCCGCCGGCCGTAGTCGGCGGTGACGCTCACCTGGGCAAAACCGGCGGCTGCCCCCAGCAGCTCCCCCCGGACGTCCAGGGCCAGCTGCTCGGCGGGGCTGCCCCCGCCCTCTCCCCCACAGGCCGGCAGGGCCAGGCAGAGGCTTATCATCAGTACGCCCAACCGCAGGCGCACCCTATCTCCCCCTTATTCCACGTGTTCCTTCATCACTCTGGGCAGGGCTTCGGCCAGGTCGGTGGGAGTCATGCCGTATTCCCCGATCTCGGCCGCGCACAGGTCCCCCGCCGCCCCGTGGAGCCACACTGCCAGCGGCACCGCCTGCCGGGCGGGCAGCCCCTGGCCCAGCAGCGCCAGGATCACGCCGGAGAGCACGTCGCCGCTGCCCCCTTTGGCCATGCCCGGGTTGCCGGTGGTGTTGACAAAGGCCGCCCCGTCGGGGAAGGCGGTAATGGTGCGGTGTCCTTTGAGCACCAGGCAGCAGCCGTGCTCCGCCGCAAAGGCCCGGGCCGCCCCCAGCCGGTCCCCGGAGGACAACTCGCCCCCCAGCCGGGCAAACTCCCCGTCGTGGGGGGTGAGCACCGTCAGCAGGCCCCGGCGGCCGTCCAACACATCTATATGCCCCGCCAGGGCGTTTATGCCGTCGGCGTCCACCACCATGGGCAGGGGCAGTTCCGTCATCAGGCGCCGCACTACGGCAGCGGTGCTGTTGCCCCGCCCAAGGCCGGGCCCCAGCAGGAGCACGCCGCATCCCTCCAGCCGGCTGTGGACCGTCTCGTAGGCCTCAAGGGAGAGCTGGCCGTCCTTCCCCGCCGGCAGGGGGCAGGGCATGGCCTCGTCCAGCTTGGCCGCCGCCACCGGCCAGAGGGGGGCGGGCACCCCCACCGTCACCAGGCCGGCCCCGGCCCGCACCGCCCCCCGGGCGGCCAGCACCGGCGCGCCCGAGTAGCCTACGCTGCCCCCCAGGATATAGACCTTGCCGAAGTCCCCCTTGTGGGCGTCCCGCTTTCTGCGGGGCAGGATCACGTCCCGGGCTTCTACCGCGCGGACGGGGCAGTCCAGGCCCTGCGCCAGGTCCGCGGGGATGCCGATGTCGGCCACGGTCAGCTTCCCGGTGCACAATGCCCCCCGGCCCACATAGTGGCCGGCCTTGGGCAGGGTAAAGGTGACGGTGGCGTCCGCCTCCACCGCCGCTCCCAGCACCCGGCCTGTATCGGTCTCCACCCCGCTGGGGATGTCCGCGGACACCACGGGCACCGGGCAGGTATTCATCATATGTACGGCGATGAGGGCGTCCCCCTCCACCGGCCGGCTCAGGCCGATGCCGAAGATAGCGTCCACCATCACGTCCGCCTCCAGGCTCCAGGCGGCAAAGTCTGCATCGTCGGGAGCGAAGGGCTCCAGTTTTCCCCCCGCCGCCGCCAGCCTGGCCTCCATGGCCCGGGCGTCGGCGGTGAGCTTTTCGCGCGCGCCCACCAGGATGCAGCGCACCTCCAGCCCGGCCTCCAGCAGCAGCCGGGCGCAGGCAATGCCGTCGCCCCCGTTGTTGCCCGCCCCGCAGAAGCACACCGCCCGGCCGGGAGCGCCCCCCGCCAGCTCCAGGGCGGCCTGCGCCAGGGCCTCCGCCGCCCGCTCCATCAGATCGGTGGAAGGGATGCCCCGCTCTTCGATAGCGGTCCGGTCCAGCTGACGCATCTGCTCGGCTGTAGCGATCCTCATGAGATCCACGCTCCTGTCATTCAAAGTCGGTCTCAGTATAGCCGCATTCGCGGCAATCGTCAATTCCTCTGCTCAGTCCGGGGCCCCGGCCCCTTGTCCCAGAACGGGCACCGGCTGTGCAGGCACTGGTTGTTGCCCGCTGAACGGGTACACCTCACCCTCCCCAGCTCCATCCTGACCCCCAGCTTTTCCTCCGTGAAGCGGACTGCCTCGATCAAAGACAGGTAGCTGTCCCGCTTGCAGCACCGCGGCCCGCCATGGGTCCCGATGGCGTCCAGCGCCCTTGCGGTCATCTGGTTGGCCAGGCCCCATGCCTCCCCGGACAGCGGCGTGGCCCCCGTCACGATGGACAGGTACATCCCCGTGCTGATCCCCGCGCCGCACGCCCCCCAAAAACCGCAGGCCCCGCCGGGAACAGCGCTTCCCCGGCTGACGACCTCGCTCAGCGCCGCAGGCAGATCCAGCGCGCCGCCGGCGTTCCGATACGCCGTCAGAAGCGCCGCGCCCACCATCACATGGTGCTCCGGGCCGTGCATATGGCAAAAGGGCAGGGACATCATCTCCTCCAGGATCTCCACCGGGTCCCGGCTGCCGCTGCGCAGGCACAGGGCCAGAATGCTGTCCAGTCCCTTCATATGGCACGCGCTGCACACATAGTGCCCGTTCACGCAGCGGGTCCTGCTCTCCTGCCGCCGGTGGCAGACGGCGCACTCCATCTCCTCGTCCCTCCGGAGATACTCCAGCGCCGCCCCGCAGATCAGACACTCTTCCCCCATAAGGATCTCCTCCCGCATCCCGATATCGTTCGTTCAGATTTTACTATAATTCCGCCCCCACTTCAAGGCCATGGGCCTCCACCGGGGGAAGGCCGCCGTCCCCCGCCCGGGAAGGCAGCTGTTTTCAGGGCGCCAACTCATTGGGCACATCGGGCCAAACAGGCGCCCGAACGGCGGGTGAAATTCTTCTTGCACTTTATCGGAATTTGTGATATATAAAAAAGAGTTACATGCGAGGAAGGGAAAAAGAGCGGCTCACGCCCCGGCAGAGAGCGTCCGTCACCGGCTGAAAGCGGACGCGGGAAACGGCCCGTTCGGTTCGTCCCGGAGCGGCCCTGGAGACAGGGACGGAGTGGCCCCACGTTACCGGGGCTGAAAGCGCCCGCGGTCTCGCGGGAATTGCGGGTGGTACCGCGGAAGGTTTGCCTTTCGTCCCAGTCTGACGGGACGAGGGGCTTTTTCTTTTGTGCAATCGCCCCCAATTCTCAATTATCAATTATCCATTGTAACAAGAAGGAGCTGCAAGTTATGAAGGAAACGCTGGAACAGATCCGCCGGGAGGCGCTGGACGCCCTGGCGGGCGCCGCTGACGCCCAGGCGCTGGAAGAGCTGCGGGTGAAATACCTGGGCAAGAAGGGCGCGCTTACCGCCGTCCTCAAGCAGATGGGCAAGCTCTCCGCCGAGGAGCGGCCGGTCGTCGGCCAGCTGGCCAACGAGGTGCGCGCCGCCCTGGAGAGCGGCCTGGAGGCCCGGGGCAGGGAGCTGGAGGCCAAGGCCCTGGAGCAGCGGCTGGAGGACGAGGCCCTGGACGTGACCATCCCCGGCCGGGCGGTGAAGCTGGGCCACCGCCACCCCATGTATATTGCCCTGGACGAGATTAAGGACATCTTTATCGGCATGGGCTTCACCGTGCTGGACGGGCCGGAGGTGGAACTGGCCAGCTATAACTTTGACAAGCTCAACGCCGGCGAGGGCCACCCCTCCCGGGACTGGAGCGATACATTCTATTTCGACACCGACAGCCGGGTGATGCTCCGCAGCCAGACCAGCCCCATGCAGGTGCGGGCCATGGAGACCATGCCCCTGCCCATCCGCATCATCGCCCCCGGCCGGGTGTACCGCAAGGACGAGGTGGACGCCACCCACTCCCC
>CALXEB010000129.1 GCA_944387215.1 uncultured Flavonifractor sp.
TCGATATACACATGGTCGGCGATGTCCTTGTCGGTCATGATGGTGGCGGGGTTGGAGTTGACCAGCACCACCTCCACACCCTCCTCTTTCAGGGCGCGGCAGGCCTGGGTGCCGGCGTAGTCAAACTCCGCCGCCTGGCCGATGACGATGGGCCCCGAGCCCAGCACCAGCACCTTTTTGATGTTCGGATTCTTGGGCATTACCGATCCCCTCCCTTCATGCTGTCCACAAAGCGGTCAAAGAGGTATTCCGTGTCCATGGGGCCGGGGGAAGCCTCGGGGTGGAACTGGACCGTGAAGCAGTTTGGCCTTACATACTTTAAGCCCTCCACGCTGCCCTCGTTCACGTTCACGTGGGAGACGGAGGCCACGGCGGGGTCCACGCTCTCGGCGGTGACCACGTAGCCGTGGTTCTGGCTGGTGATGTAGGCCCGGCCGTGCTCCAGGTCCTTTACCGGGTGGTTGCCCCCCCGGTGGCCGAAGCGCATCTTCCGGGTCTGGGCGCCGGTGGCCAGGGCCAGCAGCTGGTGCCCCAGGCAGACGGCAAAGAGGGGGATATCGCTGTCGTAAAGCTTTTTCACTTCACGGATGATCTCCGTGTTGTCCGCCGGGTCCCCGGGGCCGTTGGAGAGCATAACCCCGTCGAAACCGCCGGCGAGCACCGTCTCCGCCGGGGTGTGGGCGGGGTACGCCGTCACCTGGCAGCCCCGCTTCTGGAGGCAGCGGATCATGTTCTCCTTCACCCCGAAGTCGTACAGGGCCACCCGCAGCTTCTGCTCCCCCAGGGCGGGGCAGACCTGGGGCTCCTTCCGGGTGACCTTCTCCACGGTGCCCTCCACCCGGTAGGCCCGGATGCGCTCCAGGCACTCCTCTACATGAAAATGCTCCGCACAGGTGATCATGCCGTTCATGGTCCCCTGACTGCGGAGTATTCTGGTAAGGGCCCGGGTGTCCACGCCCTCGATGCCGGTGATGTCGTACTGCTTCAGGTAGGCGTCCAGCTCCCCCTGGCAGCGGAAATTGCTCCCCCGCCGGGACAGGTGCCGGACGATAAAGGCCTCCGCCCAGGGGCGGGAGGACTCGTTGTCCTCGCTGTTAACGCCGTAGTTGCCGATGAGTGGATAGCTCATCACGATGCCCTGCCCGGCATAGGAGGGATCGGTCAGGATCTCCTGGTAGCCGGTCATGGAGGTGTTGAACACCATCTCGCACACCCGGTCCGCCGGGGAGCCGATGCTGACGCCCTGGAACACCGCGCCATTGGCCAGGATCAAGGTCGCTTTCATCTCCCGTACACGCCTGCCTTTCTGGGATTTGTCTTTAATCTTTAAAAGTATACCCGAAAACGCGCGGCCTTGCAACGGGGGAATCGGGCTTTTTCAAAAATGGGGATTTTGGACAAATTCCGGCGGCTGAAAACCATTGTTTTCCGTCTGAAAATGTGCTATGGTAAGTATATCCAAGGGCCACCGGTCCGGGCCCGGCAGAAATGAGGAGGAATGATAGCAATGAGGACCATCAAGCGGCTGCTGGCCGCGGGCCTGGCTGTTGCCACGCTCGTCTCCGTTCCTGCTTTCGCTGCAGAAACGGACGGGCTGGAACACTTTCAGCCCGTCGCCGCCTATTCCGACGGCCTGTTCACCGATTTGGACCCCAACGGGTGGTACATGGAGAACGTGGAGACCGCCTATGAGCTGGGGCTCATGAAGGGCGTGGGCTCCGGCTCCTTCTCCCCCGACGGCACCATCTCTCTGGGGGAGACCATCGCCCTGGCCGCACGGGTACACAGCATTTATGAGACCGGGGAGGCCAGCTTCACCCAGGGCAGTCCCTGGTACCAGGTCTACGTGGACTACGCCGCCCAAAACGGCATCTTCACCGGCAGCGCCGCCACCGACTACGGCGCCCCCGCCACCCGCAGCCAGTTCGCCGCCATCCTGGCCAGCGCCCTGCCGGAGGAGGCCCTGGAGCCCATCAACACGGTGGACGACGGCATGATCCCCGACGTGCCTGTGGGAGCCGCCGACTACGACGCCATTTATCTGCTCTACCGGGCGGGCGTCCTCACCGGCAGCGACGGTAAGGGCACCTACAACCCCCAGACCACCATCGGCCGCTCCTCCGTGGCCGCCCTGGTCACCCGCATGGTCAAGCCCGACCTGCGCCAGTCCATCACCCTGGAGGACCCAGACAAGGACGTTTCCATTTCCCTCAACCGCACCTCCCTCACCCTCACCGAGGGGGACACTCAGAAGCTCACCGCCACCGTCCGCCCCGCTGACGCGGACGTGGATGTCACCTGGTCCAGCTCCAACACCGCCGTGGCCAGCGTGAACAGCTCCGGCACCGTCACCGCCCGGAGCAAGGGCACCGCCGTCATCACCGCCAAGGCCGGGGAGGCCTCTGCCAAGTGTACCGTCACTGTGGAGAAGAAGGAGGACGGGAAGGTCACCCAAATCTGGATCGATTTGACCTCCATAACGCTGTTAGACATAGGCGATACCAGGGACATCAGCAAAAAGTATGACTACTATCCCAAGGACGCCGTGCCTCCGAAAGTAACCTGGAGCAGCAGCGACCCCTCCGTGGCCACGGTGGACAGCAACGGCATTGTCACCGCCGTGGGCAAAGGCGAGGCTGAAATCATCATCACGTCTGACAACGGAAAGAGCGGCTCCTGCTCTGTGAAGGTCCTCGACTATGGGGACGGCTTCGTCGAGAATGAGACCCCGTTTGACGTGCCGAAGCTGAACTACAACTACGGCCCCATGACTACGGTGGACCAATACTCCTACCCCAGCACCTATATCTCCAGGGCCGCCCAGATAACTGACCTGGAATTCACCGGCTGGAAGTGGTACGATTACAGTGTGTATGCCCAGTCGGTGCTTCTGAAGGTTCATCTTGAGGGCACCCTCATCAATCCCAGCAACGGCGGCGGCAGCGGCGGATGCGATATACGGATCCTATTTTATGACGCCGACGGCAACAAGCTGGATTTCAGCGGCCCCATTACTGTCCTCGCCAAGAACAGCGGGCCGTTCAGCTGCGAGGATGAAATCGGCCCCATCGACATTGATGTTCTGAAAAATACCGCGTATATTGAGTTTATTGACCCTGATTTTGCGGGTTACGTCGAGGGAGAGGGCACGAAGGTCATTCCCGGCATCGTCTCCTATGAGGAGGCCGCGGAGCACTTTGGCCTGGACTACCCGAACGCCCCGGAGCCGGAGCCGGAACCTGAGCCCGAGCCGGAGCCTGAAACGAAGCCGGAAACGGCCCACATTGAAGCAGATTTTGATGCGGCGAACAATATCTTTTCCGTCACCTTTTTCTCGGAGATGATAGAGCTTTCCAACAACAAGTCTCCTGAGGAGAATATCGTACACGCTCAAAACTGCAGGGAGGCGCTCAACACCTTCAAGCTCCACATGGATCGCTTCTGGCAGGGCTGCGGCGATGAGCCAGCCCTTGCCCGCTGCAAAGAACTGGCGGCGGAGAGCCTCGCCGATGCGGACGAAGCCCTTTCCATGCTTGACCAAATAGAAGCCACTCCCTCCGACAGCGTGGCCATAGAAAACTTCAAGGACTTCTCTATTGATTTCAAACAGCTGACAGACACTCTGTGGGGTGAATGGACCGGTATTTTAAACGCCTAACCCCCGCGCATCAGCAAAGCCCCCGGGACCGCCTGGTCCCGGGGGCTTACCTTTGTCTCTGGCGGGCGGATGATATCCGCCCCTACGGTGCGGGCACCACGTCCACCACCACCAGCTCCGGGGGGTTGTAGAGGCGGGGGACGCGGGTGCTCTCCCGGGCCAGGCCCCGGCTGACGATCATGGCCGTGCCGCCGCCCAGGTCGTACATCCCGCCGGCGTATTTAGGGAACAGGCCCTGGTTGGGGGCGATGAGGCCGTTGATAAGGCCGGGAATCCGCCACTGGCCCCCGTGGGCGTGGCCCGCCAGCACCAGGTCAAAGCCCAGGCCGGCGTACTCCTCCGCCCGCTCGGGCCGGTGGCTCAGCAGGACGGAGAAGGCCGCCCCGTCCGCGCCGGCGGACGCCGCCTCCATCTGCGCCCGCCAGATTTCCTCCCCCGCCGCCGGGTCGTCCACGCCGGCGATGAGCAGGGGCTGGCCCGCCGCCGTGACGGGGAGGGCCTGACCCTCCAGCACCACGGCCCCGGCGGCGCGGATCTCCGCCTTGATCTCCTCCGGCCGGCCGGACCAGAACTCGTGGTTGCCGGTGACGTAGTACACCGGCCAGCCCTCCGCCAGGGCGGCCACCGTCTCCAATGCCCGGGCCTCGGGCATCCGGGGCTCGTCGTCCACAATGTCCCCCGCCAGCAGCACCAGGTCGGGGGCCTGGGCGGCCACCGCGTCCAGCAGCTCCCGCTGGTCCTCCCCGTAGGCGCAGGCGTGCAGATCGGTGAGCACCGCCAGGCGCACCGGGGCGGTCACTTTTCCGCTCTCCACCGTGTAGGAGCGGACAGTGAGCTCGCCGTCCAGCCCGACAAGGAAAAACGCCGCCAGGCCGGCGGCCGCGGCGGCGGGCAGCAGCCATTTTATCCGCATTTTCAGGCGCATGGGGTGACCTCCTCTCTGTCTGGTGGATGTGAGCGCCCCCCTCAGTCAGCCTGCGGCTGACAGCTCCCCCGCCAGGGGGGAGCTAAGGCGCGGGGTACGCCGGGACCTCTCACGTCCCCCAGTCATTGCGAGCCAGCCCGCAGGCTGGCGCGGCAATCCGTTCCTCCCGCCGCCTCTCATGCCTCCCCCCTTGCGGGGGAGGTGCCCCCGAAGGGGGCGGAGGGGGGGCGAACCGCCTGTGCCGGTTGAAAGCCGTCCGCCGTACATCCTCCCTTCAGTCAGCCTGCGGCTGACAGCTCCCCCGCAAGGGGGGGGGGGAGCTAACGGGCGGGGGGCGCCGGGGCCCCTCC
>CALXEB010000130.1 GCA_944387215.1 uncultured Flavonifractor sp.
TTTTCTACTTTCCTCCTCGCTATAAGCTATTTTTTACCCCCGGCATAGCCGGGGGTTGACTTTGGTACCACCAATACGGCCGGCCCGCTGCCAAACCGGCGGCGGGCCGCCTGATTTTTGCATTGACAGGCGCGGATTCTTTGCTACAATAACGTTGTTATGCCATATCCCTTGATGCGGAGGAGCTCTGATATGACGGGAAACGAATCCATCCTGGCGGTTTTGTCCCAGGTGCGCCGGGCCGTAGTAGGCAAGGACGAGGTGCTGGCCAAGGTGCTGCTGGCCATTCTGGCCGGGGGGCACATCCTGCTGGAGGACATCCCCGGCGTGGGCAAGACCACCATGGCCCTGGCCTTCTCCAAGGCCCTGGGCCTGGACTACAACCGGGTGCAGTTCACCCCCGACGTGATGCCCTCGGACATCACCGGCTTCACCCTCTACAACAAGGAGGCGGGGCGGATGGAGTACCAGCCGGGGGCGGTGCTGTGCAACCTGTTCCTGGCCGACGAGCTCAACCGGGCCACCAGCCGCACCCAGTCCGCCCTGCTGGAGGCCATGGAGGAGGGGCAGGTGACGGTGGACGGCGTGTCCCACCCGGTGCCCCGGCCCTTCCTGGTCATCGCCACCCAGAACCCCGCCGGCGCCTCCGGCACCCAGCCCCTGCCCGACTCCCAGATGGACCGCTTCATGGTGCGCCTGTCCATGGGCTACCCCGCCCCGGCGGACGAGCTGGCCATGGTCCGCCGCCGGCAGGAGGGCAACCCCCTGGACGCGGTGGAGCGGGTGCTGGACCTGGAGGGCCTGGCCGCCCTGCGGGAGGAGGCCGGGCGCGTCTACGTGTCCGACCCGGTGCTGGACTATGTCATCCGCCTGGTAAACGCCACCCGCACCCACCCCCTTATCGCCCAGGGGGCCAGCCCCCGGGCCTCCCTGGCCCTCACCGCCATGGCCAAGGCGGCCGCCCTCATGCGGGGGCGGGACTATGTGAACCCGGAGGACGTGGCCGACGTGTTTTCCGACGTGGTGAGCCACCGCCTCATCCTCTCCCCCCGGGCCCAGGCGGAGGGGGGCTTCCGCCCGGCGGAGGACATCCTCCGGCAGGTGGCCGCCCCCCAGGTCAAGTAATATGCTCCGCCGGCGCATCTCTTACGCCGCCCTGGTGCTGGGGGCGGTGCTCTTCCAGATCTTCTTCCGCTTTTATCTGTCCACCTTCACCCTGGTGCTGGTGGCGGTCCTCCCCGGCCTGTCGGTGCTGCTGAGCCTGCCGGGGCTGCTGGGCTGCGCCCTTTTCCTGTCCTCCGGCGGCGATACGCCCCGGGGCGGGGAGGGCGTTTTTACCCTCCGGGCGGAGCGGCGGGGCCCCTTTCCCCTGCTCCCGGTGAAGGTGCGCCTGGCCTGGACCAACCAGCTCACCGGCCAGGGCGGGCGGCTCGTGCGCACCCTCCGGGCCGGGGAGGACGGGGCCCAAGAGGCTGTCACCGTCCCCCTGCCCCACTGCGGCCGGGTGGTGTGCACGGTGGAGCGGGCCTGGGCCTGCGACCTGCTGGGCCTGTTCCCCCTGCCCGTCCCGGCCCGGCCCTCCGCCGCCCTGCTCTCCCTCCCCCTGCCGGCGGAAATCAGCGCCCCGGAGGAGCTGGATCCCCCCCGCGCCGGCGGCGCGGTGCTCAAGCCCCGGCCCGGCGGCGGGCCGGGGGAGGACTACGACCTGCGGGACTACCGCCCCGGCGACCCTCTGCGCGCCATCCACTGGAAGCTCTCCTCCAAAAAGGACGACCTGGTGGTGCGGGAGACCCTGGAGCCCCGGCAGGCGGCCATCGTCCTCACCTACGACCACTTCGGCGGCCCGGAGACGCTGGACGCCGTGTTCGACCGGCTGTACGCCCTGTCCCGCCTGCTGCTGGAGCGGGGGCGGCCCCACCATATCCAGTGGGCCGCCCCCGTCTCCGGGGCGGCGGAGGACGCCCTGGTGGACGCGGAGGGGACCCTCCGGGCCTTTCTGGAGCGGGCCTTCTCCCTGCCCGCCCCGGAGACCGGCCGCTCCATCCTGGACGGGGCCCTGAAGGTCCCCGGGGAGGACGGCCCGCCCCTCCACTTCCATGTCGCCCCTGAGGCCGGAAAGGGGGGACGGCCGTGAAAAAACGGACACGCGGCGCCGTTCCCTTCCGCCTCACCCCCGCCGCCCTGGCGGGGAACGCCGTTTTGCTGCTCCTGTGCCTGTTCGGGGCGGTGTTCTCCTTCCTCTCCGCCTTTGATGTTCCGACGGAGCCCCGGCTGCTGGCCGTTATCTGCCTGGCGTGGGCGGGGTTCGCCGTGCTCACCTGGTCCCTGCCCCGGCGATGGTGGGTCCTGCCCCTGTTCCTGTCGGCGGCGGCGTGGGGGTACGGGCTGTGGCGGCTGTGGGACTACCTGGCGCTGGGGGAGATCGCCCTGCGCTGCGCGGTGGTGAACACCTTCTGCGCCAGCCTGAATCTGGACGGGTTCATCCGGCCCATCGCCCAGCTGCCCGACGGGGTGTGGGCCCTGTCCGCCGCCCTGCTGGCGGCCGCGGCGGCCCTCCCCCTGGCCCTGCTGCTGGGGCTGGCCATCTTCCGGGCCCGCTCCTTCTGGTTCGTGTTCTGGGTGACCCTGCCCTTCGTGCTGGCCCCCCTGTGCATCTCGGTGACCCCGGCCTGGCCCCCCCTGCTGGCCCTGCTGCTGGGGTGGATGGTCCTGGGGCTCACCTCCCTGATCCGCCGGCGGGACCCGGCGGGGGCCGCCCGGCTCACCCTGCTGGCCCTGCCCGCCGGGGCGGCCCTGCTGGCCCTGCTCACCGTGGCCCTGCCCCGGGAGAGCTACCAGCGGCCCGCCTGGGCGGACGAGGCCCTGGCCGACGTACAGAACTGGGCCGCCCACGTGGACGTGGGCCTGTTCTCCGGCGGCGGGCCCTTCGGCCTGTTCGGCGGGGGCGGCAGCCTGGCCGGCAGCGACGGCTCGGTGGACCTGGCCAACGCCGGGCCCCTGGACTTCTCCGGCCGCACGGTGCTGGAGGTGGACACCGACCTGCGGGGCCGCATCTACCTGCGGGGCCTCTCCGGGGCGGTGTACGACGGGGGGAGCTGGCAGCCCCTGGACGACGCGGCTTACGGGGACATGTTCCTGGAGGAGGGGGAGGTTTCCTCCATCGAGGGCATGACCTCCGGCGTCTACTGGCCCTCCCTGGAGGGCTTCCAGCCCATGAACTTCCCCGCTCTGGCGGACCGGGAGGCCAACCCCGGCAAGGAGTACGCCAAGGTCACCGTCCGCAACGTGGGGGCCGACCCCGGCTACGTCTACACCCCCTACCACATCCTCACCACCCCCGACGAGCTGGGGGGCGCGGAATTCGTCAACGACTCCCACCTGGCCCGGGCGGAAAATATCTGGACCCACACCCTCTACATCCAGCCCGGCGTGGACCCCACGGACGAGCTGGTGGGGCTGGACGGGGACGCCGCCCTGGCGGAGCAGGTCTACCGCGAGTTCGTCTACGCCAATTACGGCGCCAGCGCGCCCTTGCCCGCGGCGAGCCACCACGCCGTCCTTGAAGCCATGGAGGAGATATCTAACGACCTGCTGGAGGCCATGTACGGCGGCGACGTCTTTACCCCCGCCCAGCTGGCGCATCAGGACGCCGTCTTTCGGATGGAGCAGGAGTACTCCGTCCAGGCCCTCCGGGAGCTCCATCTGGCCCTGGCCGGCCTGGTGGCCGAGTACCTGGACCAGATCGCGGAGTACGACCCGGACACCCCCGCCACCCCGGAGGGGGAGGACTATGTGTCCTATTTCCTCACCGAGAGCCGCCGGGGCTACTGCATGCACTTCGCCACCGCCGCCACCCTGATGCTGCGTGCCCTGGGCGTCCCCGCCCGGTATGTGGCGGGGTACGTGGCCGACGTGCCTTCCTCCGGCCATGTGAACGTGCCCGACTCCGCCGCCCACGCCTGGGTGGAGATCTACCTGGAGGGCTACGGGTGGGAGCCGGTGGAGGTCACCCCGGCCTACGCCGGCGGCACCCCGGGCCAGTCCCTCACCACCGAGCCCACTCCCACGCCGGAGGCCACCCCCACACCTTCGGCGGCCCCCTCCGCCTCCGCCGCACCCACGCCGTCGGCCGCGCCCAGCGCCGCCCCTGGCCCCGGGGAGGGGACGGGCGCGGAGCTGGACGTGCGGGTGATCGCCGTCCCCCTGCTGATCCTCCTGGCCGTGCTGGCCTTCCCCGCCCGCCGGGCCCTGGGCCGGGCGGCCCGGGAGCGGCGCTTCCGGCAGGAGAGCACCAACCGGGCGGTCATCGCCGCCTACCTCCAGCTGAAAAAGCTGGAGCGCTGGGGCGGGGAGATGCCGGAGGAAGTTGCGGAGCTAGCCAAGAAGGCCAGGTTTTCCCAGCACACCCTGACGGAGGAGGAGCGGGAGCAGGCGGTGTCCGCCGCCCGGGCTTCCGCCGGGCAGGTAGACCGGGCCCTGCCCTGGTATAAGCACCTCTGGTGCCGGTACGTGCTGGGGCTGCTGTGAGGCCGCGCGGCGGGCTGATGCGGGCACCGGCCCCTGCGAGAGCGCTGGCATCACAGCTCCCCCCTTGCGGGGGAGCTGTCAGCCGCAGGCTGACTGAGGGGGGTGGATGTGCAGCGCAACCGCCTTTTTACCAGCGTGGGCGGTGAGCGCCCCCCTCCGGCCCTGCGGGCCACCTCCCCCGCCAGGGGGGAGGGATTCCCTTATCCGCTCGTAGGGCGCGGCATCCCTGACGCGCCGGTTTGGGGGGAACGGATTGCCGCGCCAGTGTGCGCACTGGCGCGCAATGACAAGGGGCGGGGGGCGTTTCCCTTTCCCTAGCTCCCCCCTTGCGGGGGATCTGTCAGCTGCAGGCTGACTGAGGGGGGTGGATGTGCAGCGCAACCGCCTTTTTACCAGCGTGG
>CALXEB010000131.1 GCA_944387215.1 uncultured Flavonifractor sp.
AGCTCATCTGGTAGAGCGCCACCTTGCCAAGGTGGAGGTAGCGAGTTCGAGCCTCGTCACCTGCTCCAGAAAAAGAAGAGGGACAACCTAAAGGTTGTCCCTCTTCTTTTTCTGGATTGTATCTCGTACCGCCCGAACTCGCTGCCTCCACCCTAAACGCGGCTACGCCGCGTTTTTGCAAATCCCGAGGTGCGGGGTCCCCACAAAAGCCCAGCTTTTGTGGGGTGCGGAAGTGAGTTCGAGCCTCGTCACCTGCTCCAAAAGCAAAAAGCAGACTGCATAGCAGTCTGCTTTTTGTTTTTGGAATCCTTTTATCATTTTACGGCGGAAATGAATTCCGCCTATGGCAATTCGCCGCATGGCGGCGAATTGACGGCGCACTCGCGCCGCCGGCCAGAAGGCCGGTTTCACCTTCTCTCGTGTGCACCGTCCCCCTCGAACTGGCTGCCTCCACCCAAAACGCGATGTAGCCGCGGTTTTGCAAATCCTGAGGTGCGGGGTCCCCACAAAAGCCCAGCTTTTGTGGGGTGCGGAAGCGAGTTCGAGCCTCGTCACCTGCTCCAAAAGCAAAAAGCAGACTGCATAGCAGTCTGCTTTTTGTTTTTGGAATCCTTTTATCATTTTACGGCGGAAATGAATTCCGCCTATGGCAATTCGCCGCATGGCGGCGAATTGACGGCGCACTCGCGCCGCCGGCCAGAAGGCCGGTGGGGCATCTCCCCTGCACGTTTCGGCCCCTCGCGGTCCCCCGCCTTGCCGCCACGCTTTTTTCTGCCGCGTGTCATCTGCCACACGAACCGCCTGGGGATATCCTTCATCATGAAAAACGGGGAGAGCGGCCCGAAAGAGCGCTCTCCCCGTTTCGTTGTCTTTCGCCGACGGATCAGTCGGCGTAGTCCTCCGACTCCTCGTCGCAGCAGCAGAATCTCTTCTCGCTCAGGGCGGACTTGACCTTGCACAGCAGCTCCATGATCTTGTCCCAGTAGAGCACGGCGGCATAGACCAGGGCGCCCAGGACGGCCAGCAGGACGAACAGCTTGGCCAGGCCGGAGATCAGCTTACTCATATCGGCAGCCTCCTTTTTGTTCCACATCTTGCGGATAGTAACAGTGTACACGTTCCCGGTGCAAAATACAAGTGCCGATCCCCACTTTTCTGAAACTTTTTCCCTTGTAATTTTTCCAAAAATAGAATACAATAAGGTGATGAATTGTGAATTTCGGCCCCTGCTTCGGCAGGTGGCGCTTCCGGGAAAGGAAGGGAACTGTCAATGAAATTTCAAACCGAACAGGGCGAGATCACCATCAGCAGCGAGGTGTTTACCAACATCACCGGCGCCGCCGCCACCAACTGCTACGGCGTGAAGGGCATGGCGGTGCGCTCTAAGGCCGACGGGCTGGTCCACCTGCTGCGGCGGGAATCCATGGGCAAGGGCGTGAAGATCACCTACCACGAGGACAACTCCGTCTCCATCGAGCTGCACATCATCGTGGACAACGGCGTGAACCTGATGGCGGTGAGCCGCTCCATTATGAGCGAGGTCCGCTATATCGTGCACCGCACCACCGGCGCCCAGGTGCGCAGCGTGAACGTGTGCATCGACTCCATGGTCATCGGCTGACCCACCGCCATCGAAAGGAAGGAACGTAAGCATGAGAGAGTGCATTGACGGCGCGTCGCTGGCCCAGGCGCTGATCCACGCGGCCGCGTCCATCGACCTCCAAAAGCAGCAGATCAACGAACTCAACGTGTTCCCCGTGCCTGACGGGGATACCGGCACCAATATGAGCCTGACCATCTCCACCGCCGCCGCCGAGCTGCGCAAAAAGCAGCCCCGCACCGTGGGCGAGGTGGCCGCCACCAACGCCTCCGCCCTGCTGCGGGGGGCCCGGGGCAACTCGGGGGTCATCCTGTCCCTGCTCTTCCGCGGCTTTGCCAAGGCGGTAAAGGATAAGGACACCATTGATGGCCGGGACCTGGCCATCGCCCTGGATTTCGGCGTGGCCGCCGCCTACAAGGCGGTGATGAAGCCCGCCGAGGGCACCATCCTCACCGTCTCCCGCCTGGCCGCCGCCAAGGCGGCCGACGCCGCCCGCAGGACCCCCAACGACCCGGAGGCCGTGCTGGAGGCCGCCATCGCCGAGGGCCGGGAGACCCTGGCCCACACCACGGAGATGAACCCGGTGCTGAAAAAGGCCGGAGTGGTGGACGCCGGCGGCAAGGGCTTTCTGGTCATCCTCCAGGGGATGCTGGACTCCCTGCGGGGCGTGCCCATGCCCGAGGGGGGCGAGGACGCCGCCACGGAGCAGAAGACCGATTACGCCGCCATCGCCGCCGAGGAGATCACCTTCACCTTCGACACGGTGTTTATCGTCCGCAAGAACGCCGACTTCAAGGGCGTGGAGGGCTTTGAGGCCTACCTGAACAGCATCGGCGACAGCCTGGTCATCGGCGAGGACGACGACTGCTTCAAGGTCCACGTCCACACCGACATCCCCGGCGCCGCCCTCACCGAGGCCCAGAAATACGGCACCCTGGAGCTGGCCAAGATCGAGAACATGCGCACCCAGGCCGAGGACCTTGCCGCCGGCCGCCACATCCAGAGCACCGACGACCTGGACGCGGTGGAGGCACAGCTGGAGGGCAAGCCCATGCCCGAGGTCCGAAAGATCGCCGCCCCGGAGAAAAAATACGGCGTGGTGGCTGTGGCCGCCGGCGACGGACTGGCCGCCGTGTTCCGGGACCTGGGGGCCGACGGGGTCATCAGCGGCGGGCAGACCATGAACCCCTCCACCGACGACATCATGAAGGAGATCGACGCCGCCCCGGCGGAGATCGTCTTTGTCCTGCCCAACAACGGCAACATCATCATGGCCGCCCAGCAGTGCGTCCCCCTGGCCGAGGGCAAGAAGGTGGTGGTCCTGCCCACCAAGACGGTGCCTCAGGGCATCTCCGCCCTCATGGTGATGGACCCGGAGGCTGACGAGGAGGCCAACGTGGCCGCCATGACCGAGGCCATCGGCCATGTGCGCACCTGCGAGGTGACCTATGCCGCCCGGGACAGCGAGTTTGACGGCTTTGCCATCAAGCGGGGGGACTACCTGGCCCTGGCCGAGCACCAGCTCTTCGGCACCGACCGCAAGCTGGAAAAGCTCCTGCGCCGGCTGGCGGAGTCCGAGGAGCTTCAAAACGCGGAGTTCATCAACATCTTCTATGGCGAGGATGTGACCGAGCGCGAGGCGCAGAGATCCCTCAAGCTTTTCACCGAGCTCTGCCCCAATGCGGAGATCACCCTGCTCTCCGGCGGTCAGCCGGTGTACTACTATATGATCTCGGCGGAGTAAAGCGGGACTTCAGCTTGTCGAGAAAGCCTCGCAGAGTTCGCGCCCGCAGGCGCGAAAAAATTGAGATCTGTTTTCCCCGGGGACATGTGCCTCGGGGAAAACACTTCTCAGGCCGCAAGTGTGGGATTCGTCCGCCTGAGGCGGACGAATCCTGCGCGCGGCGGACTGCTTCCTGCTCGAAAAAGTGGCTCTGGCCACTTTTTTGACAGTCTCAAGGCCCGCCGCCCAATTATGGGCGGCGGGCCTTTTCGTATCACAGGCCAACAGGGGCGCGGGCGAATGATATCCGCCCCTACGACCGCAACGGTCCGGCTCTCTTGTAGGGGCGGCCCCGCGTGGCCGCCCGGCGGGGCGGGATACAAACCTGGTCCCGGATCGAGGCACCCGTAGGGCGGGGGCTTGCCCCCGCCGGGCTTCGTTTTCCGGTGACGAAATGGCGGGCGGATGATATCCGCCCCTACGCACACGTTTGCCCGCATCGGCCCCTGTGGGACAAAAACCGCCGCCCCGAAACCGGGGCGGCGGTCTGTTCTGCTTTTACAGCACCTTGGACAGGAATTCGACGGTGCGGGGCTCCTTCGGGTGGGCGAAGAACTCGGCGGGGGTGTTCTGCTCCAGGATGTGGCCGCCGTCCATAAAGAGGACCCGGCTGCCCACCTCCCGGGCAAAGCCCATCTCGTGGGTGACCACCACCATGGTCATGCCCTCGTCGGCCAGCTGCTTCATGACCTCCAGCACCTCCCCCACCATCTCGGGGTCCAGGGCGGAGGTGGGCTCGTCAAAGAGCATGAGCTTGGGCTTCATAGCCAGGGCGCGGACGATGGCGATGCGCTGCTTCTGCCCGCCGGAGAGCTGGGCGGGGTAAGCGTCGGCCTTGTCCTCCAGGCCCACCCGGCGGAGGAGGGCGGTGGCGGCGTCGTCCGCCTCAGACTGGCTCATGAGTTTGGTGCGCACGGGGGCCAGGGTGATGTTCCTGCGGATGGTCATGTTGGGAAAGAGGTTGAAGTGCTGGAACACCATGCCCATCTGCCGGCGGACGGCGTCGATGTCCACCCTGGGGTTGGTGATGACGGTGCCGTCAAAGGTGATGGTGCCCTTGGTGGGCAACTCCAGCAGGTTGAGACAGCGCAGGAAGGTGGACTTGCCCGATCCGGAGGGGCCGATGATGACCACCTTCTCCCCCTCCTGGATGCTCTCGCTGATGTCGTCCAGGACCAGGTTGTTTCCAAAGGACTTGCTCAGATGTTCAACGGCGATCACTTTGACGCAGCCTCCTTTCCAGCTTGCCCTGGAGCCAGGTAAACACGATGACGATAGCCAAGTACATCAGCGCGCTGCCAATGAGGGGCGGCATGTAATCAAAGGTCCGCCCGCCGATGCGCATGGCCTGATAGGTCAGCTCCGCCGCGCCGATGGTGTTGACCAGGGAGGTGTC
>CALXEB010000132.1 GCA_944387215.1 uncultured Flavonifractor sp.
GACGGCCACGCCGGCGTCCGCCTCGGAGAGGGCGGGGGAGTCGTTGATGCCGTCCCCCACCATGAGGACGGTGTGACCCTCCCGCCGCAGGGCGGCCACGTACTCGGCCTTGTCCGCCGGCAGTACGCCGGCCCGGAAGTCGTCTACCCCCAGCTCCCCGGCGATGGCGGCGGCGGTGCGGGGGCTGTCCCCGGTGAGCATCACCGCCCGGCGCACACCCAGGCCCCGCAGGGCGGCCAGCACGTCCCGGGCCTCCTCCCGCAGGGGGTCGGAGATGCAGATCACGGCGGAGAGCGTCCCGTCGATGGCCAGGTAGAGCTGGGAGTACTCCGCCGGCAGGGCGTCGAACTTATCCTGCTCCTCCGGGGGGACGATACACCGCTCGTCCTCGAAGATGAAGTGGGCGCTGCCGATGCGCACCTGCTCGCGGCCCACCGAGCTGGCGATGCCGTGGGCCACCAGGTACTCCACCCTGGCGTGGCGCTCCTCGTGGTTCAGGCCCCGCCGGCGGGCCTCCTCCACCACGGCGTTGGCCATGGAGTGGGGGAAGTGCTCCTCCAGGCAGGCGGCCAGCTTGAGCATCTCCGCCTCGTCCCTTCCGCCGAAGGGGACCACCCGGGCCACCCGGGGGCAGGCGTGGGTGAGCGTGCCCGTCTTGTCAAAGACGATGACGTCCGCCCGGGCGGCGGCCTCCAGGAACCTGCCGCCCTTGACGGTGATGTGGGCCCTTCCCGCCTCCCGCATGGCGGAGAGCACCGCCAGGGGCATGGCCAGCTTCAGGGCGCAGGAGAAGTCCACCATCAGCACTGACAGGGCCCGGGTCACGTTCCGGGTGAGGGCCAGGCTCAGCAGGCTCCCGGCGAAGGTGTAGGGCACCAGGCGGTCCGCCAGGCCCGCAGCCCTGGCCTCGGCGGCGGACTTGAGCTGCTCGGAGCGCTGGATCATCTCCACGATCTGGTCGTACCGGCCCTGGCCGGAGGCCTGGCGCACCTCCAGGACGCACTGGCCCTCCTCCACCACCGTGCCGGCGTAGAGGGCCCCGCCGGGCCGCTTGGCCACGGGGATGGACTCGCCGGTGAGGGAGGCCTGGTTCACCGTGACCTCCCCCTGGGCCACCACCCCGTCCAGGGGGACGACGCCCCCCGCCCGGACCACCACCCGGTCCCCCGGCCTGATCTGGCCGATGGGGGTGAGCACCTCGCCGGCCTCTGTTTCCAGCCATACCCGGTCCACGTGGAGGGACAGGCTCTCGGCCAGGTCGGCCACCGACTTTTTCCGGGTCCAGTCCTCCAGCAGCTCGCCGATCTCCAGCAGGAACATGACGGTGCCGGCGGTGCCGAAGTCCCGGCGGAAGGCGGAGATGCCGATGGACAGGGCGTCCAGCAGCTCCACCTTGATCCGCCCCCGCAGCAGGCAGGCCAGCCCCTTCCGCAGGAAGGGGACCATGTGCCACACCACCCGGGCGGCCCGCACCGGGGCGGGGAAGAAGAGGGCGGAGGCCCCCTTCATGAGCACCTTGCCCACCAGCTTCTCCTGGAACTGGCGGTTGAGGGCCCGGACGCTGTGGCCGGGCAGGGTGATCTCCGTCTCCGCCCCGGCCCAGGTGAACCCGGCCACGGCGGCCAGGGCGTCGGCCCGCGCCCCCTCCCGGTAGGTGAGGATGACGCAGCCCGTCCGCTCGTGGACGGCGGCCTCCATGGCCCAGGGCCGGCTTTTCAGCCAGGCCTCCAGCAGGTCGGCCTGCCGCAGGGTCAGGTGCTTCTGCCGGAGGCGCAGGCGCATCCGCCCCCGGCTCTCGTGTACGATGACTGCTTTCATGGTTTTTGCTCCTTTTCCTGCAAAAAGGAGCCGCACGCGGCGGCTCCCTTTCCCGGGCGGGGTCAGGCGTCCTGCCCCTCCACCTGTTCCCCGGCCTCTTTGGCGGCCCGGGCCTCGTTGATGTCCCTGGCGGAGGCCAGGATGTCGGCGGCGTTCTCCTGGGCGGCGGTGACGGTCTCCATCACCGCGTCCTTCATCCGCAGGCCGGCGGCGGTGATGTGGGTGTAGGCCTGCTTGGCGTCCTTGCTGGTGAGCAGCTTTACGCCGACGGAGCCGAACAGGGCGCCGCCCACAAAGCAGGCCAGGGGAATGGTGTGTTTCGTCATAGAGAATCTGTCCTTTCTGCCATGTACTTACTTGCGTTTGTAGCCCGTGACCATCACCATGACCATGCAGATCACGGCGGCCCAGGCCCAGAAACGGTGCTGCTTCAAAGCGCTCTCCTCCTTGCCTGTGGGAGCCATAGGCTCTTTGCATATTGTGAAATTATAGCAGAACGGGTCCGGCCTGTCCCGCCGAAACGGACGCGGCCGCGCCCGTTCAGACATTTTTCCGATACTGCCCCGGGGCCGTGCCGTACCGCTGGCGGAAGGCGGCGCTGAACTGGCTGGCGCTGCCGTACCCCACCGCCTGGGCCACCCCCAGCACGCTGAGGCGGGAGGCGCGCAGCAGCTCCGCCGCCCGCTCCAGCCGCCGGTCCCGCAGCCAGGCGTGGATGCTCTGGCCGTACATCCGGCGGAAGGCGCACTTCAGGGCGGTGGGGGAGAGGCAGCAGCGCCGGCTCAGGGCCGGGATGGTGAGGGACTCGTCCAGGTGCTCCTCCATGTACCGCCGCAGGTCGGCCACCGTCCGGGCCAGGGGGCCCTCTTCCGGCGCGCCTTCCTCCGGGGCGCAGAGCAGGTAGAGCAGCTCCACCGACTTCAGCACGCACCACCGCCCCCGCTCCGCCTGGGGCAGGCGGGCCAGGTGCTCAAAGGCCGACTGGCTCCATGGGGAGCGCCCGACCAGCTCACAGCCGCCCTTTCGGTCCATCCGCCGGCGCACCTGCCCGGTGTCCAGGGTGAGGCCCAGCAGGGCGCACAGGGCCTCCAGGCTCTCCCGCGCCTGCCGGGCGTCCACCGCCACCAGCACGCCGGAGGCGGGGCGCTCCAGCCGCCCGCCGGCCAGGGCGGAGCCGCCGGCCAGCAGCAGTATCTGCCGCGGCCCGGCGGTAAGGGCCGTCCCGTCGCGCCGGACAAGGGTCACGGACCCTTTCAGGCAGAACAGGACCTCAAAGTGCATCTGCTCCAGCCGGGGCGGCAGGCCATCGGGGGAAGAGCTCTCCTCACCGTCCAGCGAGAAGAGGCAGGCCCTTGCCCCGGGCATCACCGTCTGCCACAGCGCCTGGGGCGCCCTGTCGAGATATTCCGCCAGCAATCTGTCCGCCTCCTTTTCCAACAGGCCCGGCGGTGCGCCGGGCGTATTTGGAGCGCCTGCTGAGCGCCCGCAGGGATCCGGGCGCTCAGCAGGGCGGACGGCCCTGGGATTCTTTCCTGATCTCCCCCACGTCGTACCCCGCCGCGGAGACAGCCGCCCGCAGGGCGCTCTCGTCCAGCGGCTGTTCGGTCAGGATCACGGTCTCGTTCCTTCTGCGGGAGGAAGTCACCTTCCTGACCGGGAACGCCTTGCGCACCATATCGTTGACATGGCTTTCGCACATGCTGCACATCATGCCTGTCACCTGAACGGTATACTTCCACATTTCAATGCCCTCCTTGTGTTTTGTACGGGACGTATGACGGACCGCGGCCTGGTGATTAGCTTTAGCTAACTTCCGGGCGCGGCGAAACTCACCCCAGGGCCACGTCCAGGGCCATCATCAGGGAAAAGCCGGCGGCGAAGGCCAATACTCCCGCGTTGGAGTGTTCGCCCTGGGCGGTCTCGGGGATGAGCTCCTCCACCACCACATAGAGCATGGCCCCGGCGGCGAAGCTGAGCAGGACGGGCAGGGCGGGAGCCAGCCGCCCCGCGGCCAGGATGGTGAGCAGAGCGGCCGCCGGCTCCACCGCCCCGGACAGCGCGCCCCACCAGAAGGCCCTGCCCCGGCCCAGCCCCTCGGCGTGCAGCGGCAGGGAGAGGATGGCCCCTTCCGGAAAGTTCTGGATGGCGATCCCCACAGAGAGGGCGACGGCCCCGGTCAGGGTGATCTGGGCGTTTTCCGCCATCAGGCCGGCGTACACCGCCCCCACCGCCATCCCCTCGGGGATGTTGTGGAGGGTGACGGCCAGGGTGAGCATGGTGGTGCGCCGGAGCCGGCTCCTGGGGCCCTCCGCCTTCTGGCTTTTCTGATGGAGGTGGGGGACCAGGTGGTCCAGCGCCAGCAGGAAGAGCACGCCCAGCCAGAAGCCCGCCGCCGCCGGCAGGAAAGCCCAGCGGCCCAGGCCGGCGGACTGCTCCATGGCGGGTATGAGCAGGCTCCAGACCGAAGCGGCCGTCATAACTCCGGCGGCGAAGCCGGTCAGGGACCGCTGCGTTCGGTCCGCCAGCCCCCGGCGCAGGAGAAAGACACAGGCCGCGCCCAGCGCCGTGCCGATCAAAGGGAGCAGCAGCCCCCATACAACAGTCAGGTCCATGGGTTTGTCCTTTCTGAGGTTAGCTTTTACTAACTATATGACATTATAGCGGCCCGCCGCGCCCTTGTCAAGGCCAAAACCTTGGCCCGGCGGGGCATGGCGGCGGGCCTGAACGCATACGCCCCCGTCCGCAGCTGCGGACGGGGGCGCGTCATGGCGCTTATTCGGTGGTATAGTTGTCAAAATACCCCTGGATATAGACGATGGGGGTGCCCTTGTCGCCGGAGCCGGAGGTGAGGTCGCACAGGGAGCCGATGAGGTCGGTGAGCCGGCGGGGGGTGGTGCCCTGGGCGGCCATCTTGCCCACCAGGGAGCCGTCCTTCTTCTTGATCTCGCCCTTGATGGC
>CALXEB010000133.1 GCA_944387215.1 uncultured Flavonifractor sp.
TCGCTGGTGTGGACGGAGCTGGGGGCGAAGACCAGGGCGCGGCCCTGGATGCACAGGGTGTGGGCGCCCTTGCCGATGTAGGCCAGGTCGATGCTGCCGCCTTCCATAGCGGCGATCTCGGAGGGGCCGTCGGCGAACTCCCACAGATCAACGGTGATGCCCTCTTCCTCAAAGTAGCCCATGTTCATGGCGGACAGGACGCCCCAGAGGGAGGCGTAGTTGGGCATGTAGGCGATACGCAGGGTGATGGGCTCGACGGACTCTTCGCCGCCGGTGCCGGTGGCGGAGGGATCGGTGGACTCGGTGGTCTGGGTGTCGGGGGTGGGGGAAGCGGTAGTAGCGCTGGGGCCGCCGCAGGCGGCCAGAGCGGCCACCATGACGATCGCGAGCAGCAGGGCAGTGAGCTTTTTCATTTCTTTTCCTCCTGTATTTCAGTGTTTTTGATCCGCCGAAGCGGCAGATGCCGTTACTTTCGGACTTCCAGGTATTCCTGGTAGACCTCGTTCCAGACCTCGGCCTTCAGTGCCATGAACCGGGGGTCGCTTTTGGTGCCCTGATCACGGGGATAGGGGATGTCGACGTCCACGATCCGCTTGATCCGGCCGGGACGGGCGGACATGATGACCACGCGCTGGGCCAGCAGGATCGCCTCGTCCACGTCGTGGGTGATGAAGAAGCAGGTCTTCTTTTCGCCCTCCCAGGTCTTCAGCAGCTCGGTCTGAAGCTGCGCGCGGGTCTGCGCGTCCAGGGCGCCGAAGGGCTCGTCCATGAGCAGGACCTCGGGGTTGTTGGCATAGGCGCGGGCAATGGCCACGCGCTGCTTCATGCCGCCGGACAGCTCCTTGGGGAAGGAGTTCTCAAACTCCTCCAGGCCCACCAGCTTGATGTACTTGCGGGCGATTTCCTTGCACTGCTCCTTGGGCATGCGCCTCATCTCAGGGCCGAACATGACGTTCTGCAGGACCGTCAGCCAGGGGAACAGGGCGTACTGCTGGAAGACCACGCCGCGCCTGACGTCCGTCCCCACGATCCGCTCGCCGTCCAGGTAGCACTCGCCGCTGGTGGCCTCGTGCAGGCCGGCCAGGATGTTCAGCAGCGTGGACTTACCGCAGCCGGAAGGACCGACGACACAGATGAACTCGTTTTCCATGATGTCCAGGTTCACGCCGTTCAGGGCCACGGTCGTCCCGTGTTCCCCCTTGTATTCCTTGACTACGTTTCTGATGCTGAGCTTTACTCCTCGCGTCTCTCCTGCCACGATGTCAGCCTCCTTTCAATGATGTCCACGAACAGGTTCAGCAGCAAGCCGATGATACCGATGATAATGATGTATGCCAGCATGGATCCGGTCTCGAAGGTGGTCTGCAGGCTTCGGATGCGCATGCCCAGGCCGCCCTGCGCGCCGGTGGATTCAGCGGCCAGCAGAGTGGTCAGGCCGGCGCTCAGGCCCAGCCGGACAGCGGTGATGACGAAGGGGAGCGTGGCGGGAAGAATGATGCGGAAGAAGATATCCATATCGTTGGCGCCCAGGACCTTGGCGGCCTTGATCAGCGTGTTGTCGATGCTGCGGATGCCGTGGAAGATCGTGATAGACATGGTCATAAAGGTGCAGATCCAGATCAGGATGATCTGGGGCGGCTTGCCGACGCCGGCGGCGATCACGATCAAAGGCGCGTACGCCAGAGCGGGGATGTTGCGGATAAAGTTGATCCAGGGCTCGATGATCTTGCGTACGGGCATGTACCAGGCCATCAGGAATGCGACCGGCACAGCGGTGAGGAAGCCCAGGCCAAAGCCTGCGGCGATGGAGGTCAGACTGCTGGTCAGGTCCGACCAGAACGCGCCGCGCTCGATCATGGTCTGGAGCCCCTCGATCACCACCGGGACAAAGGGGAAACTGTTTCCTGTCCGTTTGCCTAGGGAGAGCAGGAACCAAACTGCCAGCGCTGCGCAGAACGAGAGCAGCAGCCAGAGCTTGTCGCTGATTCCCTTCTTTTTTGTTTTCCCGTTCATATGACACCTTCCTTTTTGCGCTTTTTTCACATTTTTCACGGGATCATGCCGCCGTCCTGACCAGCCGCATACGCCTGTGCAAAATGTAGGGAAACCAATGGGGTCCGGGGGCAGTGCCGCCTGCTCAGACAGATATGTCGAGCCGCTGCGCGCGGCTGAACGAAGCGCCGGGCGGCAGGAGGATCGTTCCGGGACGCTCCGCCAACTGATGTCCCGGGCCTGGATAGCCTGTCCAGGGTTCGATACAGACCCATCCGGGGATCCCGGGAAGGCTCCAGAGGAGGACGTAGGGATAGCCTTTTGTCGCGATGCGAAGGTAGCGGCCGGTACCGAGCTCCTCCAGCTGGATCCACTCCGACTTCAGGCCGGGAAGGCAGATGCTGTCGTTCTCAAAAAGCTGCTCGGTGAGAGCCAGGCAGTCGCCCCCCTCGGGACTCTCCTGGGCCTGAAAGCGTATGCAGTAGTCGCGGATGCCGCGCCCGGGTGAGAAAGGGCACCGAAGGCCGGTGTGGAACCCCAGCTGCACGGGCATGCCGTCTGCGCTGAGATTCGTGACTGTGCAGGTGGTGGTCAGGGACCTGCCTTCAAGCACATGGCTGGTCTCGAAGGAAAACGGCCACGGCCACCGGCTGCGGTCGCCGGTCCAGTCAAGCCGGAAGCGGAGGCGGTCGGCGCCCTGTTCCACGAGGCGGTGCTCCATATCCCGCACGAAGCCGTGGGTCCCGGCTTCATAGCGGCGGCCGTCCGCCGAAAACCAGCCGCCGTCCACTTTCCCGCACCAGGGGAAGCAGACCGGGGCCCGGCGGGGCCAGAAGGCCTCCTGCCCGTCCCACAGGCAGGAGACGGGAGCGTCCCCGGCCGTGCGGACGTCCCAGAGCTCAGCTCCCCTGCTGTTCACAGACACACAGAGGAAGCTGTTTTTTATGGAATAGAACATGTTTCCTCACCATCTGTGTGCCGTCAGACAAAGCAGTTGACCAGGTTGTAGCAGCTGATCGCGGTAATGACGATGAGCAGCCAGAAAAACAGCCGGTCCACACCGCTGTTGCTGAGCTTTTTGCTGATGCTGCGGCCCAGGTTCCCGCCCGCCACGCCGCCGATCACCATCACCAGCAGCACCGGCCATTCAAACTCCGGCACGGTGCCGCGCAGGATGGTGCTGATAAAGCTGGCGGCCTGGGAGAACAGGATCACGTACAGGGAATTGAGCGCAGCCGTCTTGCTGTCCATGGAGAAAAAATAGTACAGTACGGCCAGATTGATAGGGCCGCCCCCGATCCCGAGAAAGGCGGACAAGAGGCCCAGCACCAGGCCGATACACACGCAGGCCGCCGGCTGCTTCACATCCCTTGCGGCGATGCGGGAGCGGTTGAGGGTGTATGCCAGAACGCCCAGGGTCAGGGCGATCATCATGACCTGCTGCGCCACAGATACGGTCATGCCGCCGGCGGCGCGGACCAGTTCAAAGAGCTCCTTGCCGGCCACGCCGCCTGCCGCGGCCCCGATGGCCAGCAGCGTGCCCCTGCGGGGCTCCACCTTCACGTCGCCTCCGCGGCTGCGGAGCATGGAGGTGACCGTCATGGCCAGGACGGTACAGCCGGACAGGAAGCTGACGGTGGCCACCGGCATGCCGGACACCGCGTCCAGCACCGGCTTGATGATGACGCCGCCGCCCACCCCGCTGATGCCGCCGACCGTGGTGGCCAAAAGGCAAATCAGGAAACTGAAGAGGATCTGCATGCTGGGAGCTCACCCCTCTCAGCGGAGCTGGGCGAAGCGATTGTCATACGCGCCGAGCAGCGGCAGGCAATAGTCCCGGAACTCCGAACGGATGCTGGCCCCGTCTTCGCCGATCCACTCCAGGGGGAACTTCTTTTCTGCGTTGGCCACCTGCTCCAGGGGGATGAGGCAGGTCTGGCTGCGGTACTCCGGCTGGCGGACAGTCTGGAAGCCAACCATGAAGCCGGTCTTGCCCTCCACCGCGGAGCGCACGGCCACAGCGCCGGCCTCCTCGGCCTCCCGCTGATCCACCTCGCTCATGAGGGCCACGCTCACCCGGCCCAGCAGGCCGGGCTTTTCCGAGCGGGACTTCAGGCCGGTCTCCTGCATGATCATGTCGCTGAGGGTCTGGGCGGCGCCGCCGGGGATCTTGTGGCCGAAGCCGTCCACGATGCCGGAATCAGCCACAGGAGAGCCGTCGGCGTAGTGGATGCCCTCGGACACAGTGACCAGAAGGCCGCGGCCGCGGCTCCACTTCTCCCTCACGGCGGAGAGGAACTGCTCCTTGTCGAAGCTGGTTTCGGGCAGATACACCAGATGCTCGCAGGGCATTTTGTCCGCGAACAGGGCGGAGGCGGCGGTGATCCACCCGGCGTTGCGGCCCATGAGCTCCATCACCACCACGTGGATGGGCAGGGCGGAGGCGTCAAAGGCCAGCTCCAGGGCGGACACGGCGGCGTATTTGGCCGCGCTGCCAAAGCCGGGGCAGTGGTCGGTGACCGCCAGGTCGTTGTCGATGGTCTTGGGGATGCCGATGACCCGCAGCTCATAGCCGGACTGGCAGGCCAGCTGGTAGACCTTGTGGCAGGTGTCCATGGAGTCGTTGCCGCCGTTGTAGAA
>CALXEB010000134.1 GCA_944387215.1 uncultured Flavonifractor sp.
CAGGGGCACCCCCCGCTCCAGATCCACAATGGCATAGCAGAAAGGCCGATCCAGAATCAGCTCCTCATAGTCCATAGGTGCGGGCGCCCCCGCCGGCGCCATCACCACCGTGGACGCGGCGGCCTCGGTGCCCTCCTCGTCCACCTGGATCTTGGCCCGGTGGAGCACCGAGTCGATGAACAGCGGGCCGCCGCTTTCCGTGGTGCCCAGCCCGGAGAGGTCGGCACGGGCCGGGTCGAAGGCGGCGTCCAGGCCCAGGGCGGACAGGACGTCTTTCAGCTCGCCGCCCCACTCCGCCTCAAACCTGGGCATCCGGAGCAGCAGCCGGGTGTCCTCCGCCGCCCCAACCAGCGCCGGGAAGGTGCCCCCGTCCAGGTTTTCCAGCCAGGCGTCCAAGTCCCCGTCGGGCAGGACGGCCGCGAAGGCCAGCCGCCCGTCGTCGTAGGGGAGCACAACCCCGGCGGCGTCTTCGGTGCGGAAGTACTGCTCCTGCCGGATGCCGTTGGAGAGAAAGTCGGTCACCGTGGCGCTGCCGTAGGCGGGGTGGAAGCTGTCCTCCCGGGTGCTGTTCGGGTCGAACTCGTGTTCCCAGGTGTTTTTCAAATAGAGGGCGTTGACCAGCAGCAGGGCGGCGTCCTCCGCCGGCACCTCTGTCAATATCTCGGGGATCATGCCGCCGGTGTTCTCCTCCACCCAGCCGTTCACCGCCCGCCTGGTCTGCTCGGTGGCGAGGTCGGCCTGATAGAGTCCCGCATCATAGAAGGCGGTGCACCGGGAGAGAAACAGCTCGTTGGCCTCCAGGCTGTCGTCCAGCCACAGGGAGTCGGCCAGATTGGACACGGTGCTGCCGCCCAAATCCCGATACTCGGCCAGCAGGGAGGCGGCGTTGGCGTTGACGGTGTCCACATCCGCCCCCAGCAGGGCCTCAAACTCCGCCAGCGTGTCCCCGGCGGCGCCGTTGGCCGTCATGGACAGGGCCAGGGAAATGGACAGGGGGGAGAGCAGGGTGTTCACCCCCGGCTCCCGCACCGCCCGGAGCAGCTGGGCTCCCAGATTGCCGATGGCGGCGTCCGCCGCCCCGTCGGCCTCCGGGGGCGCGGGCGTTCCCGCCTCAACGGGCTGAGACAGGTCGGTCACCTCCGCCGGTAGACGATAGGCCCCAGCCGGGGCGGCGCAGCCCGCCAGCAGGGCCAGGGGCAGGAGCAGAGACAGCAGCTTTCCTTTCACGGGGAACCCTCCTCATAATTTTATTTGCTTTTTAGACGGAAGTTAGGGTAAAATGTTCCATGTCTTAAAGCCTTCTTAAAACATTTCCCCCGTGGGACTTAAATCTTTTCCGCTAGACTGATTCTGCAAGACGAGGTGAGGGTATGAACACCATTCTGATCTGCGACGACGACAAGGACATCGTCTCCGCCCTGGACATCTACCTGACCAGCGAGGGGTACGAGACGGTGAAGGCCTACGACGGGCTGGAGTGCCTGGAGGCGGTGAAGCGCCAGCCGGTGGATCTGATCCTGCTGGACGTGATGATGCCCGGCCTGGACGGCATCCGCACCACCGCCAAGCTGCGGGAGAGCTGCAACGTGCCCATCATCCTGCTCACCGCCAAGAGCGAGGACAGCGACAAGATCCTGGGCCTGAACATCGGCGCGGACGACTACATCACCAAGCCCTTCAACCCCATCGAGGTGATCGCCCGGGTGAAGAGCCAGCTGCGGCGGTACACCAGCCTGGGGGGCAAGAGCGGCGGCGGGAACGACAATCCCTCCCTGCTCACCAACGGCGGCATCGCCATGGACGACGGGGCCAAGTCGGTGACGGTGGACGGGGAGCCGGTGAGCCTCACCCCCCTGGAGTACAACATCCTCCTGCTGCTGATGAAGAACCCCGGCCGGGTGTTCTCCACCAGCCAGATCTACGAGCTGGTGTGGAACGACCCCTCCCTGGGCTCGGAGAACACCGTGGCCGTCCACATCCGCCACCTGCGGGAGAAGATCGAGATCGACCCGGCCAACCCCAGGTACATCAAGGTGGTGTGGGGGCTGGGGTATAAAATGGAGAAGGTCTAAGAGCGCGGGCCGATGTGGGCATCGGCCCCTGCGAAACGCTCCACCCAAAAAGCCTTCCCCCTGGGGGGAAGGCCTGCGGGCGCGCCCCTGCACTCATTCCTATTCCTCACTCCTAACTTCCAATTCCCCGGAGGTGATCCCATGAAGCAATTCCGCACCAGCTTCGCGGCCAAGGCCGCGGCCTTTCTGCTGGCCCTGGCCATCGGCGTGGGCGGGTTCTGGGCCTCCCTGTTCATCCTCTCCCAGTGGGACACCCTGTGGACGGGATCGGGCTATTACACCAGCAATTCCTACTATCAGGACCGGGAAAACCGCTTCATCCAGGCCCGGGAACTGGCCTACCTCATCCAGTACAAGGAGTGGGAGGGAAATACCCTGCCCTATCTGGATCAGCAGCGGCTGGAGGATCTGCAGGACGTGCTCAGCCCGGCCAACACCAACTTCCGCTTCGCCATCCGCCGCAACGACACCGGCGCTCTCATCTACACCAACGGCAGCACCGACCGGGTGATGGAGGAGCAGGTCTACGCGGTGGAGCGGGAGGCCGTATACCCCTCCCTCAACACCGGCCTTCAGGACGACGTCTTTCTGGACGAGTCGGGGCAGGCGGTGCTCCAGGTGAATCTGGGGGACCAGTTCCTCACCTTCACCCCCGACAGCCAGGCGGGCGCCCGGCAGTACGGGTACACCTACGACCCCTGGGACGAGGAGTGGTACTATAACCCGGATGACGACGGCCGGGTGCTCACCTCCGAGCTGGTGCTGGAGTACGGGGTCACCGACCCGCTGACGGTGGAGGACGAGTTCTGGCTGGGCCAGCAGGAGTACGGCGAGTATGCCCGCTACCTGCCCGCCCTGGGCCTGCTGGCCCTGGCGCTGGACGCCGCGGCGGTCTTCCTGCTGGTGTTCTTCTTCCGGGGGGCCGGCTGGAGGCCGGGAGCGGAGCGGCCGGTGGCGGCGGGCTTTGCCCGAATGCCCCTGGATGGGCTGGGCTTCTGCCTGTTTTTTGCCATCGTCTTTCTGACTGCGGGCGGGGACTCCATCACCTATGCCATCAGCAGCTACGGTCTCTCCCCCGTCTCGGTGACGGGGCTGGGTCTCGTCTCCTGCGGGTTTGCCCTGTGCGTGCTGGGCTTTGCCTATGTGCTCACCGTGCAGGTCAAGACCCGCTCCCTGCTCCAGCGGACCCTGGTCAGCCGGCTGGCCCGGCTGACCGCCCGGGCCGTGCGGGCTATGGCCCGGGCCTGGCCTCTGACCTGGCGGGCGGTGCTGGCCTTTGGGCTTTATGTGGTGCTGTGCTTCTTCACCTTTTTCCTCCTCCCCCTGCTCTGGCTGCTCCTTCAGGGGGTCACGCTGTGGCTGGTCTGCCGCTGGACGCTCCAGTGGAAGCACCTGCAGGAGGGCACGGACAGGATCCTGGGCGGAGAGCCGGACCACCATATCGACACCGAGCACATGTTCCACGACCTGGCCACCCATGCCGGGCAGCTCAACGATCTGGGCCGGGCGGTGGGCGCGGCGGTGGAGGAGCGCATCCAGAGCGAGCGGTTCAGGGCCGAGCTCATTACCAACGTGTCCCACGACCTGAAAACGCCGCTGACCTCCATCATCAACTACGTGGACCTGCTGAAAAAGCAGGGCCTGGACAGCCCCCGGGCCCCGGAGTACCTGGAGGTGCTGGACCGAAAGAGCCAGCGGCTGAAAAAGCTCACCGAGGACCTGGTGGAGGCCTCCAAGGCCTCCACCGGCAGCCTGAGCGTCCACCTGGAGCGCCTGGGCATGGTGCAGCTCTTCCAGCAGGCCCTGGGGGAATTCCAGGAGCGCTTTGCCCAGACCGGCCTGACCCTGGTCCCCGGCTTCCCCGCCGAGGAACTGTGGATCCCGGCCGACGGCCGCCACCTCTGGCGGGTCATCGACAACCTGCTCTCCAACTGCAACAAATACGCCCAGCCGGGCACCCGCATCTACGCCGATATCTTCCGGCAGGAGGGCCGGGTGGTCCTCACCATCAAAAACGTCTCCCGCCAGCAGCTGAACATCCCCGCCGAGCGGCTGATGGAGCGCTTCGTCCGGGGGGACGAGGCCCGCTCCACCGAGGGCTCCGGCCTGGGCCTGTCCATCGCCCGCAGCCTTACTGAGCTCCAGGGCGGCCAGTTCCACATCGAGATCGACGGGGATCTGTTCAAAGCCGTGGTCTCCTTTCCCGACGCCTCGGAACAGCTCCCCATCCCTGTCTCCCCCCCTCCGGCAGGCAGGCCTCAGTGAGCCGGCACCCCCGCGTCCCGCCCCTTTTGGATGCGCCCGGCCCATCTCTCCGCAGAAAAAAGACCCCCGGGCGGCTCTCGGCCGTCCGGGGGTCTTGCATGATGGACCGCTTAGTCGGTGACGAAGGGCAGCAGCGCGATCTGGCGGGCGCGCTTGATGGCCTCGGTCAGCTGACGCTGGTGCATGGCGCAGGTGCCGGTGGTGCGGCGGGGCAGGATCTTGCTCCGCTCGGACAGGAACCG
>CALXEB010000135.1 GCA_944387215.1 uncultured Flavonifractor sp.
GAAGATCCTGGAGGAGCCGCCGGAGCCCCTGATGTTCATCCTGGCCACTACGGAGCTGCACAAGGTGCCCGCCACCATCAAGTCCCGGTGCCAGCAGTTTGCCTTCAAGCGCATCCTGCCCGGGGACATCGCCGCCCGCCTGGCCTATGTGGCCCGGCAGGAGGGGCTGGAACTGCGGGGGGAGGCCGCCCAGCTGCTGGCCCGGCTGGCCGACGGCGGCCTGCGGGACGCCCTGTCCCTGCTGGACCAGTGCGCCGTCACCGACCGGCCCATCGGGGAGCAGGAGGTGCTGGATGCCCTGGGCCTGGCGGGCAATCTGGAGACCGCCGCCCTTATGGAGCACATCGCCGCCGGGGACGCCGCCGGCGCCCTGGAGGCGCTGGGCCGGCTGTACGGCGGAGGCAAGGAGATCGGCAGCCTGCTGGGAGAACTGGCCGCCCTGGCCCGGGATCTGCTGGTGCGCAGGACGGCCCCTCAGGGGGGCGCGGCCCTGCTCACCGGCGGCTATGACGAGGCCACCATGCGCAAGCTGGCCAACGCATTCCAGACGCCCCGGCTGGTGCAAATGCTGGGGCTTTTGCAGAGTACCATCGCCGGCCTTGCCCAGAGCGGCAGCCGCCGCACCGACGCGGAGGTGTGTCTCATCCGCCTGTGCGACCCTGCCCTGGACGAGAGCACGGCGGCCCTGAACGCCCGGCTGAGCAGGGTGGAGGAGCTGCTGGCCGGCGGCGTGCCGAACACCTGCGCCGTGCCGCAGCGGCCGCTGAAGCGCCCTGACCCGGCGCAGCGGCAGCGGCCTGCGCCGGAAGCGGCGCCTGCCCGCCCCGCCGCGGCTTCGGAGGACCGCCCCCCCTGGGAAGAGGAGGAGCGCCCGCCCCTGCCGGAAGAGCCGGTGGCGTGGGACGCTCCTGTGGAACCGGCAGCCCGGCCTGCGCCCGGCGGCGCGCCGCCGGAAGAGAGCCGGCCCCGCCGGGAGGAGCATGGCCGCGGAGCGGGGCCCGCGGCGGATTTGTGGCCCGGCCTGGCGGCGGCCATGCGGGACAAGTTCCCGGCGGTCTATCCCTTTCTCAGCAACCCCTCTATGGTGGAGGGCAGGCTGGAGGAGGAGACCCTGACCCTGTGGGTGAAGGACGACTTCACCAAGAACATGGTGGGCGCGCCGGCGGTGCTGGCGGAGCTGGGGCGGCTGGCTTCGGCGCAGGCCGGCTGCCCGGTGCGCTGCATGCTCAAGGTGGGAAAGGCCCCTGCGCCGAAGGCGGGCGCGGCCCGGACGGACCCGGGCGGAGAAAGCCCGGAACACGACAATCTGGACGATCTGCTGGCCTTTGGGCGGCAGTTTGACAATATCGTCACAGAGGAATGAACTGATCTGAAACAACGGTAAAGGAGTTGCGACCGATGGCAAAGGGATTCAACAGCCGCGGCATGGGCGGCTTCGGCGGCGGCATGAACATGAACATGATGAAGCAGGTCCAGAAGATGCAGCAGGACATGATGAAGATGCAGCAGGAGCTGGAGAACAAGACCTACACCGCCGCCGCCGGCGGCGGCGTGGTGTCCGCCACCGTCACCGGCCGGCGGGAGCTGAAGGAGGTCGTCATCGACCCTGACGCTGTGGACCCGGAGGATGTGGAGATGCTCCAGGACATGATCGTGGCTGCGGTGAACGAGGCCCTGCGCGCGGCGGAGGGGGACTCCGCCTCCAGCATGCAGCAGCTCACCGGCGGGCTGGGCCTGCCCTTCTGAGCGGCCGGGGGATGGCGGGAGCGCCGCGCTCGGCAAGGCCCCCGGAGCGAAGAGGGACCCGGCAGATGTCGGAGAGCTTTCTGCTGGGGGCCGTCCTGGCCCTGGCGGGGGGCTTTCTGGACGCCCACACCTATTTGGTGCGGGGCGGCGTGTTTGCCAACGCCCAGACGGGGAACGTGGTGCTGCTGGGCGTGCGGCTCATGGATCGGGACTGGCCGGGAGCGCTGCACAGCCTGGTGCCTATCCTGGCCTTTATCGCGGGCGTGCTCACCACCGAGCTGATGCGGGGGCGCGGCCTGCGGTGGGAGCGGCTCCACTGGCGGCAGCTGGCTGTGGCGGTGGAGGCCGCGGTCCTGCTGGCGGTGGCCGCGCTGCCCGGCTGGGCGGACGCCTGGGCCAATGTGCTGGTGTCCTACGTCTGCGCTGTCCAGGTGCAGAGCTTCCGCAAGGTGAACGGCAGTGTCCTGGCCACCACCATGTGCACCGGCAATCTGCGCAGCGGGACCGAGGCCTTTTACCGCCGCTGGGCCACCGGGGAGGGGGCGCAGCTCCGCCTGGCGGCCCGGTCCTACGGCGTGGTGCTCTTTTTTGCCGCCGGCGCGGCGCTGGGCGCCTGGTGCAGCGGCATGTGGGGGCGGCAGGCGGTGCTGGCGGCCTGCGGCCTGCTGTGTCTGGCTTTTCTGATGATGTTTCGGCGGGCGCAGGCCCTGGACGAATAGATTACAGCCGCGCCAACGCGGCCCTGGGAAAGGATCTGGGATGATGAGCGAACAGGCAAAGGTATATTTTTCCGATCTGCGCTGCCGGCCGGGCGTCAACCTGCTACAGAAGCTGGGCAGGCTGGTCCGAGCTGCGGGCATGGAGCAGATCGACTTTGACCACAAGCTGGTGGCCATCAAGATGCACTTCGGTGAGCCGGGCAACCTGGCATTTCTGCGGCCCAACTATGCCAAGGCGGTGGCCGACGAGGTAAAGCGCCTGGGCGGCGTGCCCTTCCTCACCGACTGCAACACCCTCTATCCCGGCCGGCGGAAAAACGCCCTGGAACACCTGGACGCCGCCTATGAAAACGGGTTTTCCCCTCTGTCCACCGGCTGCCAGGTCATCATCGGCGACGGGCTGCGGGGCAACGACGATGTGGAGGTCCCCGTGGCGGGGGCCGAGCACATCCAGTCTGCCAAGATCGGCAAGGCCATCATGGAGGCCGACGTGGTCATCTCCCTGTCCCACTTCAAGGGCCATGAGCAGACCGGCTTCGGCGGGGCCATCAAGAACCTGGGGATGGGCTGCGGCTCCCGCCGGGGCAAGATGGAGCAGCACGCCGCCGGCAAGCCCAAGGTCAAGCAGAGCCGCTGCGTGGGCTGCCGCAAATGCCTGACCCAGTGCGCCCACAGCGCCATCGAGTTCGGCGGGGACGGGAAGGCGTCCATCAACTGGAACAAATGCGTGGGTTGCGGCCGGTGCATCGCCGTGTGCAATACCGACGCCATCCGCCCGGGCAGCGACGCGGCCATGGAGGAGCTGGCCTGCCGCATGGCGGAGTACGCCAAGGCGGTGGTGGACGGCCGGCCCCAGTTCCATATCAGCCTGGTCATCGATGTGTCCCCCTACTGCGACTGCCACGGGGAGAACGACGTGCCCATCCTGCCCGATATCGGCATGTTCGCCTCCTTCGACCCGGTGGCCCTGGACCAGGCCTGCGCCGACGCCTGCATGCGCCAGCAGCCCCTCCCCGGGTCCCATCTGGATGAGGAGATGCATAAAGCGGGCTTCTGCGACCACCACGACCACTTTATCAATTCCATGCCCGAGACCGACTGGCGGGTGTGCCTGGCCCACTGTGAGAAGATCGGCGTCGGCACCCGCAGCTACGAGCTGGTCGAGGTCAAGTAAGGAAAGGAAGGCTGAATGATGGATATCAAGAACATCCTGGCTCACTGTGACCATACGCTGTTGAAGCAGGAGGCCACCTGGGAGCAGATCAAGGCCATCTGCGACGAGGGGCTGGAGTACGGCTGCGCCAGCGTGTGCATCCCCGCCTCGTATGTCAAGCAGGCCAACGATTATGTGGGCAGCGATCTGAAGGTATGCACCGTCATCGGCTTCCCCAACGGCTACTCCACCACTGAGGTGAAGGTGTTCGAGACCGAGGACGCCATCCGCAACGGCGCCGACGAGATCGATATGGTCATCAACATCGGCTGGGTGAAGGACAAGCGCTGGGATGACCTGCTGGAGGAGATGAAGGCGGTGAAGACCTCCTGCGCCGGGCGCATCCTGAAGGTCATCGTGGAGGCCTGTCTGCTGACGGAGGAGGAGAAGATCAAGCTGTGCCAGCTGGTCACCGAGTCCGGCGCGGATTACATCAAGACCTCCACCGGCTTCTCCACCGGCGGGGCCACCCGGGAGGATGTGGCGCTTTTCAAGGCCCATATCGGCCCCGGCGTGCGCATCAAGGCCGCCGGCGGCATCGCCACCCTTCAGGACGCCCAGGACTTCCTGGACCTGGGCGCCGACCGGTTGGGCACCTCCCGCATCGTGAAGCTGGTGCAGGGCCGGCAGGGGAGCGGGTACTGATCGTTCCGGGCGGGCGGCGCCCGGGACCCGCCGCAGGCGGGACGCCGCTTATGCGGCGCAGGCCGGGGGGATTCACTTCCCCCGCCAGGAAAGACTGAAAAAGCAGATCGGGCGCGCCGCATAGCGGCGCGCCCGATCTGCACAGGGGAGGGGAGAGTCCCTCTCCCGGGACCGGCGGGAATGAACACAACCACCAGCGAAGCTGGTGGTTGTCACTGTGCGGGCGTAGCCCTTTGTTCCTCGCGGACGCGTACA
>CALXEB010000136.1 GCA_944387215.1 uncultured Flavonifractor sp.
ACTCTATCCGGAGCAACGCCGTGGAGGGACATATGGCCGGCCCGGCCGTCCCGGGGAGGCGGCTTGAGCGTACCGGCGACGGTGCGTCGAGATAGATGGCTGTCTTAAAGGACAGAACCCGGCTTACAGGCTTACTTGCACATACGGCGGCCCGGAGCACAGCGCTCCGGGCCGCCTGAAACTTTCCGAAAAGGCGCCCGCCTTTTCGGAAAGGGGTTGCAGCCTGCCGCGCGCAGGATTGATCCGCGTTTCGCGGACAAATCCCACACTTGCAGGCTGAGAAGTGTGTCCGGCCACGCACATGTCGCGGCCGGACACGAATTTGAATTTTTTCGCGCCTGCGGGCGCGAACTCTGCGAGGCATTTTGAACGATTGGCGGCCCAGGACAAACTCTGGCCGACTTCTTGAGGGCGCGCAAAGTTTTTCTTGACACTTCCCTTACGTCAGATGGTATGCTGTCCTTATCCGAAGGGGTGATGGCTGTGAAGATGAAAGAGGTGTGCGCCCAAACGGGGCTCACGGAGCGGGCGGTGCGTTTTTATGTGCAGGAGGGCCTGGTCTCCCCCTCCTCCCAGCGGCGGGGCGGGCGGACCTGGCTGGACTTCTCCGAGGGGGACATAGCCCGGCTGAAAGCAGTGGCCGCCCTGCGGAAGGCTGGCTTCACCCTGGAGGAGATCCGAAGCATGGGGACGGACTTCCGCCAAAACGCCCCGGCGGCGGCCTTCGCCCTGCGCCAGCGCCTGCGGGAGGCCATTGAGGCCCATGAGCGCTTGGCCCGGACCGACCCCGCCCAGGCGGAGGACCTGGAGGGCTACGCCGCCCTGCTGGAGCGGGAGGTGCGGGACAGGCCTCTCCCCCCCTCCGACCAGAAAAAGCCCATGACCCGGCTGAACTGGCCGGACATCGTGGAGTGGGCCTCCATGGCGGTGTGCGCCCTGGTCATGCTCCGGCTGTATGTCTGGCTGCTGGACCGGCTCTCCTGGTCCTCTCCCCTGCTCGACCTCCTGCTCAACCCCTTCACCCTCATCCTGGCCTTCCCGGTCCTCTTCCTCCCTGTCGCCCTTGTCCTGGGCAGCAGGCTGGGCAAGTGGCTGTGCCGGCATTTTGAATATGTGCCGTAAAAAGCGGCCCGGAGCGATGCTCCGGGCCGCGCTTTGTCCTGATGCGGGTCCGCTCAGTCCTGATCCCAGTTGTGCCAGACGTTCTGTACGTCGTCGTTGTCCTCCAGCAGATCGATGAGCTTCTCCATGTTCTTGATGTCGTCCTCGTTCTCCAGCTTGACATAGTTCTGGGGAACCATCTCCACCGCGGCCTGGACAAAGGTGTAGCCCTTCTCCTCCAGAGCGGCCAGGACGGAGCCAAAGGCGTCGGGGTCGGTGTAGATCTCGAACACCTCGTCCTCCACCTGCATGTCCTCGGCGCCGGCGTCCAGGGCGTCCATCATGACGGTGTCCTCATCCAGGTCCTCCTTCTCGATGACGATGACGCCCTTGCGGTCGAAGGACCAGGACACGCAGCCGGTGGCCCCCAGGCCCTTGCCGTACTTATCCAGCAGGTGGCGCACCTCGGGTGCGGTGCGGTTGCGGTTGTCGGTGAGGGCGTCCACAATGATGGCCACACCGTTGGGGCCGTAGCCCTCGTAGGTCACGTTCTCATAGGCGTCGGCATTGCCGGAGCCCAGGGCCCGGTCGATGGTGCGCTTGATGTTGTCGTTGGGCATGTTGGCCGCCTTGGCCTTGGCGATGACGGTGGCCAGGCGGGAGTTGTTGTTGGGGTCGCCGCTGCCGCCGGTCTTGACCGCCACGATCATCTCACGGGCGATCTTGGTGAATATCTGAGAGCGCTTGGCGTCTGCCGCGCCCTTCGTCTTCTGAATATTATGCCACTTGGAATGTCCTGACATGCTATCCGTTCCCTTCTCGTCGAAAATCAGCGCAAATAGTTTATCACCATTTTACCGGCTTGACAAGCCCTTATCCGTACAAAAACGCTTCTTTGTGGCGGTCGGTCTCCACTACCTCCACCTGGGGGAAGCCGGCGGACAGCCATTTGGCCAGCACGGGCACCACCACCTGCTCGGTGGGGTAGTGGCCCGCGTCGATGAGGTTGACCCCCAGGGCCCTGGCGTCCAGGAAGCCGTTGTACTTCACGTCGGCAGTGACAAAGGTGTCGCACCCCAGGGCCAGGGCCTCCCGCAGCATGTCGGCGCAGGCGCCGCCCCCCACCGCCACCCGGCGGACGGGCCGGCGGGCGTCCACATAGCGCACGCCGTTGGCCCCCAGGGCCTCCTTCACAAAGGCGGCGAACTCCGGGGCGTACTTGGGGGCCCCGGCGACGGCGCCCACCCGGCCGATGCCGTAGGGACGGCCGGCGGGGTCCACCCCGTCCTGGTGGAGCTGCTCGATCTGGGTCAGGCCCAGGGCCTGGGCCAGGGCGTCGTTCACCCCGCCGGTCACTGCGTCCAGATTGGTGTGGGCGCAGATGGCGGCCACGCCGCCCTCGATGAGGGTCAGCAGGATCCGCCCGTCCGGGTCGCCGTCGGTCACCGACTTGGCCGGGTGAAAGATCACCGGGTGGTGGGAGACGATGAGCTCCGCCCCCAGCTCCACGGCCTCCTCCGCCACCTCCTGGGTGATGTCCAGGGCCACCAGCAGCTTCTTCACCTGCCGGTCCCCGCGGCCTACCAGAAAGCCGGCGTTGTCAAAGTCCATCTGGAGGGAAAACGGGGCCAGCCCGTCCAGATACTGATAGATCTCTCTCACGGTTGCCATGACTGCCACTCCTCCTTCATTTTCCGCAGGCCGTCCAGCGCCTGCTCCGTCTCCGCCAGCCGGGTGGCGTCCGAGGGGCGGGTAGAGCGCCGCAGGCCCTCCGACTCCCGCTCCGCCCGGCGGATGAGCTTATCCAGATAGGCCCCCCGGAGGGGATCCGCCTCCTCCCTGCTCTGCCGCCCCGCCCAGGCCTCCGCCGGGGTCAGGGGCGGCGTGGGGCCGGCTTTGGCCAAAAATATGGTGTAAAGGGTCTCCCCTTCCCTGGCCAGCACCTCCCGCTCCACGGCGTAGCCGCTGGCCTGGAGCCACCGGCGCAGGAAGGGCTGGGCGCTCATGGGCTGGAGGATGAGCGGGCACCCCGTCTCCCGCACCCAGGGGGCGGCGGAGAGGATGGCGGCGATGGTCTCGCCCCCCATGCCGGCGATGACGACGGCGTCCGCCTCCCCAGGCGATACGGCGGACAGGCCGTCGCACAGGCGGAAGTCCATTTGCTCCGTCAGGCCGTACCGCGCCGCCGTCTGCCGGGCCCGGTCCAGGGGGCCGGGGCGCAGGTCGGCGGCGATGGCGCTGTCAATGCGCCCGCGCAGCAGAAGCCAGGCCGGCAGGTAGCCGTGGTCGGTGCCCACGTCGGCCAGCCGGGCCCCCTCCGGCACCAGCTCCGCCGCCGCCCGCAGCCGGGGCGTCAGCTCCAGTGTATGCTCCATTCCCTTCCCCTCCGATAAAAAAGGAGCGGCGGCGCCGCTCCTTTTTGTAGCCTTTTCGGTCAGGCCTTCACACTGGCGTTGATCTTGGCCAGCAGCTCGTCCACATCCACGCCGTGGACCATGCAGGCCTCCTCCACGGTCTCCCCCCGGGAGGAGGGGCAGCCCAGGCAGTGCATGCCGATGGACAGGAAGAGAGGCGCAGTCTCGGGCGCAATGTCCAGAATATCGCCAATAATGGTATCTTTGGTGATCTGAGCCATGGGGTAATACCTCCAAATTTCTAGGATATCGGTAGTATATCCTATTTTTCGCCGTTTGACAAGAGTTTTTTATTCGGCGGCTCGCTTTCTTGACTTTACAGCAGCCCGATATTATAATGAAACTGAACTCACCAGGTCAAAAACGGCCTTTCAGGAGGAGATTTGGATGGAGTTTCCACGCCGGGCCGGTATCATATGGTTCTCGATCATGGGGGTAGTCCTCGCCGTGGTGATCTTCCTCTATTCCATTCCGAGCAGCGATGACGGGCGTGTCCCGGTCCCGTCCGTCGATCGCATCGGCGAATTGACCCAGGAGCAGATCCGCTCGCTGCTCCTGGAGCGCTCCCGCACCGCTGTCCACACCGCGTGGGGCCAGCCGGAAGATGCCGGCGGGGCGCCGCCGGCGGAGACCTACCGCTTTGAAGACGTTCCGTTTGCCATCATTCTTCAATATGACGCAGACGAGCGCGTAACGGATATCTCATTTGGATCATAGCGTCTGCCTGCGGCAAATAGAGGCTGGCAAAGCACAGAAAAAGGGCGCCCGTATGGGCGCCCTTTTGACTTGCGCGTTTTTACCGCTGCTCGCCGCGCATCTTGGCGAAGCAGTCGCTGCAGTACACGGGACGATCGGACTTGGGCTCGAAGGGAACCTTGGCCTCGCCGCCGCAGGCAGCGCAGGTCGCGGTGAAGTACTCCCGGGGACCGCGGGAAGCGGCCTTGCGGGCGTCACGGCAGGCCTTGCAGCGCTGGGGCTCGTTCTGGAAGCCGCGCTCGGCGTAGAACTCCTGCTC
>CALXEB010000137.1 GCA_944387215.1 uncultured Flavonifractor sp.
CGCTGACCAGCAAAAAGGCGTAAAAGCTGATGCCCCGGGACAGGAGCACCGCCGGCGTCACCAGGGCGGGCCCAAAGAACAATGCCATGGCGGCCACGAAGCCCCCCTCGGAGGCCCCCACCGCCCCGGGCAGGGGCAGGTTGGACACCGCCAGGGTCACCAGGGCCTGGGTGCAGATAATGCTCATGGCGCTGGAGCCGGTGAGGCCGAAGGCGTGGTACACCGCCACCGGCACGGCGAACAGGGCCGTAAGCTGCACCACCGTCAGCCCCAGCAGCACCGGCACCAGGCCGGGGTTGGCTTTCACGCACTCCGCCCCCCGGCGGTACTCGGCCATCTGCCGCTCCAGCTTCTCCCGGGCCTTTTCCGCGTCCCGCACGATGTGCAGCCGCACCAGCAGGGAGAGCACGCCTCCCGCCACCTTCCGGGCGGCGTTGGGCAGGAACATCAGGCAGAGCATCCCCGCCGTCAGGGAGCCGTTGACCACCGCCCCGTAGATCAGCAGCAGGGACAGTCCGCCCCCCAGGTTGGCCACCAGGGAGAAGTGGGTGAGGGCCACCGTCAGGGCGTACCCCACCACCGTGGCCTGGTAGCACACGGCGATGAGCATCATATCCAGGGCCCCGTGGGCGGCGGGCACCCCGTCCTTGGACATATAGTAGACCTGGGCCGGCTGCCCTCCGGTGGAGGAGGGGGTGATGGAGCTGACATAGAACCCCACAAAGGAGTATCCCAGGCAGCGGCGGTAATTGGTCTTGTGCCCCAGCCGCCACAGGATCAGGCGGGTGCACAGGGCCTCGCAGCCCACAAAAGCCAGCATGAACGCCAGGCCCAGCGCCAGCCAGCCGGGCCGCACCCGGCCCAGAATGCCGGCCAGCGTCCCCAGGTGCAGGTCCTTGAGCAGGATCCAGCCGGTGAGGGCCATCAGGGCCAGGATCAGCCCCAGGCCCACCAGAGTCTTCCGTCTGTTCATCCGGCCCGCGCCTCCTTTGCCGCCAGATCGGAGAAGATATGGGCCAGGCTCTCCTCCTCCAGCCGGGCCTTCATGGCCCGCATATTGGTTCGGATGGCCTCCAGGGCCCCGTCGTCATACAGCAGCGCGCGGATGGCCGCCAGGCACTCCTCCGGCTCCTTGGCCGCCACGCGGCCAAGGCCCCGCTTCACCAGGAAGCGGGCGTTGAGCTTCTCCTGCTCCAGGAAGGGCTCCCAGGCCAGAATGGGCAGCTCGGAAAAGATGCTCTCGAACACGGTGATGCCGCCGGGCTTGGTAAGCACCAGGTCCGCGCCGGCCATGTACTCGTACACCCGGTCGGTGAAGCCCACCACCTCGATATGCGGGTACTTCCCCGCCAGGCGGTCGTAAAGCTTCTGGTTGCGCCCGGTGATGATGGTGGTATCGGTATCGGGAAGGTCGTTGAGTTCCTGGTAAAAGCTGTCCTTACGCGGCATGAGGCCAAGGCCGCCCCCCATGACCAGCAGGCGCCGCCGCCCCCCCGCCTGCCGGCGGGCCGGGGCCTTGAACTCCAGGCGGACGGGGATGCCGGTGACCCGGATCTTCCGCCGGTCCACCCCCTTGGCGGCCAGCTTGTCCCGGACGCCGTTGGAGCCCACCAGGTAGCAGTCGGTATATTTATGGATCCATTCAGAGTGGCTGGACAGGTCGGTGACGCAGGTGAGAAGGGGCAGGGTGCTGCCCGTCTCCCCCTTCCAGCGGGAGACCATGCGGGCGCAGATGGGGTGGGTGGCGATGACCGCGTCGGGCCGGCGGTCGCTCAGCAGCGCCCCCAGCCGCTCCAGCTCCTGCTCCTCAAACAGGCCCCAGTCCTGGGCGGGCAGGTCCTGAGTGAGCTTATAGTAGAGGTTGAACAGCCCGCTGCCCTGGGTCACCAGGATGTTGAACCAGCGGTACCGGGCCTCCCAGGTGTTGGGGTAGATGTGGGCGATCAGGTCCACCACCTCCGCCTGGGCGTCGGGAAACTCCCGCAGCAGCTCCTGCCGCAGGGACAACGACGCGGACCAGTGGCCCATGCCGAATTTACCTGTCAGGATCAGAACGCGCACGGTTGTTTCCCTCCTTTTCCATGGTACGCCCCCAGTATAAAGGAGGTTTCTTTAGAAAATCGCGGCTCATTCCTTAAATTTAAATTAAGTTTTTGTAACGATGTCCGGCGCCGGCGCCTCCGGCGGGCGGCAGCAGGCCGCGGCGCGCCAGGTCTCGCCTGCGTAGGCGCGGAACAGCAGCCCATCCAGCGCCCCCTCCTGTCCCGGCAGAAGCAGGGGGACCGCAATGGTGCGGGCCAGCTGCCGCAGGCCGCTCCCCACGCATTTCACCCTAGCCTCTTTCAGAGTCCAAAGCGTATAAAATACCCCCCAGTCTCCGCCCTGTTGTTGGAACCAGGCGTATTCTGCCGCCGACAAGGCGTACCGGGCCAGCCCTGCCCGCCGGGGGCGCAGAACTTCCACATCCACCCCCAGGGGGGCGGCGCCCACGCCGCACAGGGCCAGCCCCCCGCTGTGGCTGAGGTTGAAGTGGAGCCCCCGATGGCCGGGGAAAAAGGGCTTGCCGCTCTCCTCCCGGGCCGTCTCCGGCAGGGGAGACAGGCCGTATTCCGTTTTCACCAGCTCCGCCAGCAGGCCGTACGCGTCCCCCGCTCCCAGCCAAAGCTCCATATCCCCGCCTCCTTTTTCTCAGCATACCACAGATCTCCGCAATTTTGTAGGGGCGGATATCATCCGCCCGCCGCGCGCCTTCCCGTCACGGCCGTTCATACGTCCCCAGGAACAGGGGCACGCCCCGCTCCAGGTCCACAATGGCGTAGCAGAAGGGCCGGTCAAAGACCAGCTCCGCCGGAGGCTCCATGGGGGCCGACTCCCCCGCCATAGTCACCACCGTGGCGGCCGCCGCCTCGGTGCCCGTCTCGGTGACCTCGATTTTGGCCCGGTGGTCCACCGAAGCCAGGAAGAGGGGCGCCCCGCCGGCGGTCCCCATCCGGGAGAAGTCAGCCCGGGCCGGGTCAAAGGCGGCCTCCAGCTCCAGGGCCCGGAGGGCGTCGGTGAGGCCGCCGCCCCACTCGGCCTGGAACCGGGGCAGGTACAGGGCCGTCTCGGTCTCTTCCGCCGCCCCGATCAGGGCGGGGAAGGTCTCCCCATCCAGCCCCTCCAGCCAGGCGTCCAGCTCTCCGTCCGGCAGGACGGCCACGAAGGCCAGCCGCCCGTCGTCATAGGGCAGCACCGCCCCAGCGGCGTTCTCCGTCCGGAAGTACCGCTCGGTCCGAACGCCGTTGAAGAGGAAGTCGATCTCCGTCTCCGCGCCGCCGGCGGCGGTGAAGACGCGGGGGTGGGTGTCGTTGGCGTCGAACTCCTCCGCCCAGGTGTTCTTCATGTAGAGGGCGTTGACCAGCAGGAGGGCGGCGTCCTCCCGGGGCGGCTGGGACAGCATCTGGGGGATCATGCCCCTGGTGACCTGGCCGATCCAGTCGTTCACCGCGTCCCGCGTCTCCTCCGTGGGCAAGTCGGCCTGGTAGACCTCCGCCCGGTAGAAGGCGGTACAGCGGTCCAGGAACACCTCCCCCGCCGCCAGGCTGTCGTCCATCCACAGGGAGTTGGCGATGGCGCTCTCGGTGCTCCCCTCCAGGGCCAGGTAATCGTCCAGCAGGGAACCGGCATTCTCATTGAGCACGTCCACCTCCGCCCCCAGCAGGGCCTCCAGCTCCGCCTGGGTGTCCCCGGCGGCGCCGTTGGCGGTCATGGACAGGGCCAGGGTGATGGACAGGGGGGAGAGCAGGGTATTCTCCCCCGGGGTGCGCACCGCCCGGAGGAGCTCCGCCCCCAGCGCGCCGATGGCGGCGTCGGCCTGGGGCTGGGGCTGGAAGTCCGCCCGGTCGCCGGGGAACTCCTCCGCCGTGGTCAGGGCGGTTACCCCCGCCGAGGGCCGCCAGGCCGCGGACGGGGCGCAGCCGGCCAGCAGAGCGGGCAGCAGGAGCAGAGACAGCAGCGTTCTTTTCTTCACGGGAACCCCCCCTTCTTTTATTGTGGTTGCTTTTTAGACGGGGTTTGGGGTAAAATGTTCCCTGTCTTAAGGCAGACTTAAAAAATTTCCCCCTTGGTTTTTTATCTTTCTCCGCTATACTGGTTTCACAACGAGGTGACGGCATGAACACCATTCTCATCTGCGACGACGACAAAGACATCGTCTTCGCCCTGGACATCTATCTCACCAGCGAGGGCTTTGCCACCGTGAAGGCCTACGACGGGCTGGAGTGCCTGGCGGCGGTGGAGCGGCAGCAGATCGACCTGATCCTGCTGGACGTGATGATGCCCGGGCTGGACGGCATCCGCACCACCGCCAAACTGCGGGAAAGCTGCAACGTGCCCATCATCCTGCTCACCGCCAAGAGCGAGGACACGGACAAGATCCTGGGCCTGAACATCGGGGCGGACGACTACATCACCAAGCCCTTCAACCCCATCGAGGTGATCGCCCGGGTGAAGAGCCAGCTGCGGCGGTACAC
>CALXEB010000138.1 GCA_944387215.1 uncultured Flavonifractor sp.
GAGGCTTTTGTATGATGACCGATCAGGAGCTGGTGGAGCTGGCCTTCACCATGCTGGAGCGCTCCTATGTGCCCTACTCCCACTTCCCGGTGGGGGCCGCCCTGGAGTGCGCCGACGGCACGGTATTCACCGGCTGCAACGTGGAAAACGCCGCCTTCGGCTCCACCATCTGCGCCGAGCGCACCGCCCTGGTGAAGGCGGTGAGCGAGGGGCGCCGGGACGACTTTGTCCGCCTTGCCGTGGTGGGCAACTCCACCGAGCCCTGCTGGCCCTGCGGCGCCTGCCGGCAGATGCTCTATGAGTTCGCCCCCGACCTCACCGTGCTGGTGGCGCGGAGGGACCACAGCTTCGTGAAGCTGACCCTCCGGGAACTGATGCCCCACGGCTTCGGCCCCAAGGGCATGGAGTAAATTTGAGCGCCCCCTTGACAGGGGGGCGGCGCTGTGCTATCTTAAACATACCGACGGTATGTATGCAAAGGAGGGGGCCCCATGGCCCGCAACAAGCATCCCGAGGAGACGGTGGAGAAGATCCTGGACGTGTCCATGCGGCTCTTCTCCGAAAAGGGGTACAAGGCCACCACCATCCAGGACATCACTGATGCCCTGGGCATGTCCAAGGGGGCGGTCTACCACCACTTCAAGTCCAAGGAGGACATCCTGGACCGGCTCAGCGACCGCTACTACCAGCGGCTGGACTGGTACGCCGACCCCGCCATGCTTCCTGGCGCCAACGGGCTGGAGAAGCTGCGCCACGCCTTCCGCCACTTCCTCACCGACCCGGAGAAGCGGAAGGTGGACCAGCTGTCCATCGGCCTAGCCCGCAACCCCAAGATCGCCCTGCTCACCCTGGAGGCCACCTTCCGGGAGGGGGCCCCCTATGTGGAGACCCTGATCCGCCTGGGGCAGGCCGACGGCTCCATCCGGGGAGTGGAGCAGCCCCGGGAGCTGGCGGAGGCCTTCATGCTGCTAACCAATGTGTGGATCGGCATGTTCGCCGCCAGCCGGGAGGAGTGCGCCGCCCGGTTCCGCTTCTGCGGAGAGCTGCTGGACCGCTTCGGCCTGCCGGTGCTGGACCGGGAGATGCAGGCGGCCGCCCTGGACTACTACGACCAGGTGATTGCCCCCCTCTCCTCCCCCCATCTCTGACCCGCCCGATGACCGCCCCTGCGGGGGCGGTTTTTCGGAGACTTATACATACCAACCGTCGGTATGATAATTGAGAGGAGCACGCCTATGAAATCCCATTTCCTGTTTGCCCGGGACTTCACCCTTATGGTGGTGGGTCAGATCATCTCCCTGTTCGGCAACGCCATCCTCCGCTTCGCCCTCTCCCTCCACGTGCTGGAGACCACCGGCTCCGCCGCCGCCTTCGGCGGCATCTCCGCCCTGGCCATGGTCCCCACCCTGGTCTTCGGCCCCCTGGGGGGCGTGCTGGCCGACCGGGCGCCCCGGCAGCGCATCATGTGGGGGCTGGACTTTTTCACCGCCGCCCTGGTGCTGGGGTATATCCTGCTTTTCCCCGGGGGCGGGCCTCTGGGGGCGGTGGGGGCGGTGATGGTGCTGCTGTCCGCCATCCAGGCCGTCTACCAGCCCGCCGTCCAGGCCAGCGTCCCCCTGCTGGCGCCGGCGGAGCGGCTGGCCGCCGCCAACGGGACGGTGTCCCAGGTCCAGGCCCTGGCCAATCTGCTGGGGCCTATCCTGGGGGGCGCGCTCTACACCTGGACGGGGCTGGAGCCCCTGCTGGCGGTGGGCGGGGCCTGCTTTTTCGGCTCGGCGGTGATGGAGCTCTTCCTGCGCATCCCCTTTGCCCGGCGGGCCGGGGGCGTCTCCCCCTTCGCCACCGCCGCCCGGGATTTGGCGGAGGCCGGCCGGTTTTTGACCCGGGAGCGCCCTGCCCTGGCAGCTCTGGCGGCCCTGGCCGCCCTGCTCAATCTGTTCCTCTCCGCCCTGCTGGTGGTGGGCCTGCCCTACCTGGTCAACGTGGTGCTGGCCCTCTCTCCTCTCCATTACAGCTTTGCCGAGGCCGCCCTGAGCCTGGGTTCCATCCTGGGGGGCGCCCTGGCCGGGCCGGCGTTGGGACGGCGGGGGCTGGGAACGGGGCGGGGGCTGCTGCTGGGCGCCGCCCTGCCGCTGCTCCCACTGGCCGCCGCCCTGGCCCTGGGACTGCCCGCCTGGGCGGTGTACGCCGTCGCCCTCGGGGCGGTGGGGGTGGCCTGCGCCTGCGCCGTGCTCTTTACCGTGGGCGCCATGACCTGCCTGCAGCGGGCTGTGCCGCCCCGGCTGCTGGGCAAGACCGCCGCCTTCCTCACCGCTTTGTCCACCTGCGCCATGCCCCTGGGGCAGGGGCTGTACGGCCTGCTCTTCGACGCGCTGGCGTGCTGGGCGGTCTTTCTTCTGGGCGGCTTGCTCAGCCTGGCGGCGGCCCTGGCCGCCCGGCCCGCACTCAAGGGGCTTTCCTCCCTTGACGGCGGGCCGGCTGGCGGGTATACTGGGGAAAGCCTGAAAACACGGGAGGAATCCTGATGGAAAAATACCGGGTCTACGCCGCGTCCTGCCCGGACTACGGGCAGGCGGAGAGCGCCGTCCGCGCCCTGGTGGGGCGGATGGGCGGCATGGAACGGTTCGTGAAACCGGGCGAGCGCATCCTGCTCAAGCCAAACCTGCTCCGTCCCGCCCCGCCGGAGAGCGCCATCTGCACCCACCCGGCGGTGGTGGAGGCGGTGGCGAAGCTGGTGGCGGAGGCCGGCGGGCAGGCGGTCATCGCCGACAGCCCCGGCGGGGCCCTTCAGCGGGAGGGCGTGCTCCGGGCGCTGTATGAAAAGACCGGCATGGCCGCCGCCGCGGAGCGGGCCGGGGCGCAGGTGTGTACCGACCCGGCCGTCCGGCGGGTGGCCCTGCCCCGGGGCAGGGTCCTGCGGCAGGCGGAGGTCGCCGCCCCGGCGGCGGAGGCCGACGGGGCCATCGACCTGTGCAAGATGAAGACCCATGTGCTCATGGGCATGACCGGCGCGGTGAAGAACTGCTTCGGCATCATCCCGGGGCTGTCCAAGGTGGGCTTTCACAGCAGCCACCCCAATCAGGCCCAGTTTGCCGACGTGGTGCTGGACCTGACGGAATACCTCTCCCCCAGGCTGTGCCTGATGGACGGGGTGCTGGCCATGGAGGGCAACGGCCCCGGCGCCTCCGGCACGCCCCGGCAGGTCGGGCTGCTGCTGGCCTCGGACAGCGCCCTGGCCCTGGATCTGGCGGCGGCGGCGGCCATGGGCCTGCCCGAGGAGGCCAACCCGGTGCTCCAGGCCGCCCGGCGCCGCGGCCTGTCCCCCGTCCGCACGGAGGAGATCGAGCTGGTGGGGACCTCGTGGGAGGCGCTGCGCATCCCGGATTTCCGCCTCCCCTCCAATGTAAAGCAGGACCTGATGGATTTCCTGGGGCCCCTGGCCGGCCTGGGCCGGCGGCTGAGCAACGCCGCCCTGGTGCAGACTCCCCGGATCGATCCCGCCCGGTGCGTGGGCTGCGGGGTGTGCCGGGACGCCTGCCCCGGCCGCGCCATCTCCATGTCCGGCCCCCGGGCGACCGCGAAGGTGGACCGGCGCGCCTGTATCCGCTGCTACTGCTGCCACGAGCTCTGCCCCCGGCAGGCGGTGGAGCTGAAGGGCAGCCGGCTGAGAAAGCTGCTGCGCTAACGGCTGACTGCCACCCAGCCCTGTAAAGATGCAAAAACCGGCCGCTGCACACGCAGCGGCCGGTTTATTATTGACTTTTACTCCTTGGGCTCGTCGTCGGCAGACATGGAGGCCTCGGCCTCCGCCTCCACGGTGGCGGCCTCGTCGTCGCTGATGCCCCCCTCCTGCTTGATCTGGGCGATGCGGGCCTTGTTCTCCTCGATATTCACCTTGGCGGTGGTGATCTTTTCGCACAGGTGCGCGTAGGCCGGCTCGGGCGCCATGCCCCGCTCGGCGTAATAGAGCTTGCCGATCTCCACATAGGCCTTGCGGATGGCGTCCTCCTCGCTGGCGTTATTCAGGCTCAGCTTGGTGATCTCCGCCAGCTGCTTGGACTTGGCCACGCCGGCCCGGCCCAGGTCCATGGCTCTGTCTTTCAGTTCGTCAAAAAAAGCCATAACAGTTCCTCCTTGCGGTGTCCCGCGTAAATTCTGGGACTATTGTAACCCACCTTATGCCGCCGTGCAAGGCAAAACGACACATTTTCATCGAAACTTAACCTTTTCTTCCGCGTTTCTGAAAGGCAAAAAACCGCTGGCCAAAGTAGTTGAGCACCGTATACAGGGCCATGCCCCCCAGCTTGGTGAGCCGCTCCTGCCAGAGGGGGGTGATGGCGGTGCGGCCCAGCACCCACTCCGCGATGGGCTGGGCCAGGGCGTAGGCCACCACGTAGCACACCGCCACATTGACGGC
>CALXEB010000139.1 GCA_944387215.1 uncultured Flavonifractor sp.
ACCCCCGCCTCCCGCAGGGCGGTGGCGAAGGAGATGGCGGCGGTCAGGTCCTCGGTCATGGGGAGCACCAGCACGTCTGCCGGGGCGGTGTTCATGCCGTCGTTCAGGTATCCCTGGGCCTCCAGCACGGAGAACAGGCGGGTCAGGCCGATGGAAATGCCCACTCCGGGGAGTTTTTTATCAGTATAATATTCCGCTAAGTTATCATACCGCCCGCCGGAGCAGATGGAGCCCACCTCCGGGTGGTCCAGCATGACGGTCTCGTAGACGGTGCCGGTGTAGTAGTCCAGGCCCCGGGCGATGGTGAGGTCCACGGCGAAGTGGTCCGCCGGCACGCCGAAGGCGGACATGGAGCGCACCACCGTCTCCAGCTCGGCCACCCCCTGGTCGAACAGCTCGTTTTTCCCCCGGAAGGGCGCCAGGGCGGCCATGGGGTCCTCCGCCGCCAGCAGGGCCAGCAGGGAGTCGGCGGCCTGGGCGGCCACGGCGAAGTCGTCCACCAGGATGGCGCGCACCTTGTCCGGGCCGATCTTCTCCAGCTTGTCCACGGTGCGCATCACGTCCCCGGCCCGCTCCTCCAGGCCCAGCAGGGCGAAGAGGCCGTTGAGGACCTTCCGGTTGTTCACCCGGATCTTGAAGCGGCGCAGGCCCAGGGCGGTGAAGGTCTTGTAGATGATGGCGGGGATCTCGGCCTCGTTGGTGATGTCCAGGGCGCCGTCGCCGATGACGTCGATGTCGGCCTGATAGAACTCCCGGTAGCGGCCCTTCTGGGCCCGCTCCCCCCGGTAGACCTTGGCGATCTGGAACCGGCGGAAGGGGAAGGTGAGCTCGTTCTGGTGCAGGGCCACATACTTGGCCAGGGGCACCGTCAGATCAAAGCGCAGGGCCAGGTCGGTGTCCCCCTTCTGGAAGCGGTAGATCTGCTTTTCGGTCTCGCCGCCCCCCTTGGCCAGCAGCACCTCGGCCGCCTCGATGGCCGGGGTGTCCAGAGGGGTGAAGCCGTAGAGGGAATAGCTGCGGCGGAGTATGTCCACCATGCGGTCGAACTGCACCTGCCTTGCGGGCAGCAGCTCCATGAAGCCGGAGAGGGTGCGGGGTTTTACCTGTGCCATAGTAACGCTCCTTATTTACGTGAATTGATAATTGAGAATTGAAAATGGATAATTAAATGGCGGGCCGTCCGCAGGGGCGACCTGTGGTCGCCCGCCGCCCCAGAGGCCGGCTCGCGGCGTAAAAAAGCGCTCCCGTCCCCTGCCACGGGACGAGAGCGCCGACTCTCGTGGTGCCACCCATGTTCGGAGCGGCCGGGCCGCTCCCTCAAGCCTTCTGTTGCGGGAAGGGGACCGCGCCCGTCTCCGGGCCCGCTGGTAGGGCCGTCTCCCGTCCGCCTTGCCGTGGGCGCTTTCAGCCGCGGCGCCCTCTCTGTTCCGGCGGTGTGGACGGTACTTGCCCCGTCAGGGCGGTTTTGCTCCACAATAGTATCCCAATCGGGCGGAAAAGTCAATGGGTTTTCCGGCAGAGCAGGGGCGGATCGCCCCGCCGCCCGGGAAATGCAGGGGTGCGGCCATGTGCGTGCCCGATTTTCCGCCGGCCTTCGGCGGCAAGAGCCGCCGCGCCGCAGAAGCGGCGTGCTGGAGCGGGGGGAGGGGGCCGTGCGCGGTGCTATGCCGTGAAGGGCTTGGTCTTGGGGTTGACGATATCCCGCCAGTCCAGATCCCCCCGCTCCAGGCCGTGGATCAGGATCTCGGCGGTGGCCACGTTGGTGGCGTAGGGGACGTTGTTCTGGTCGCACAGGCGGGTGATATACTGCAGATCGGCATCCAGCTCGTTGGACTGGGGGTCATTGAAAAAGAGGACCATGTCGATCTCGTTGTAGGCGATGCGCGCGCCGATCTGCTGGCTGCCGCCGTGCTCGTGGGAGAGGAAGAGCTGCACCGGCAGGCCGGTGGCCTCCGCCACCAGCCGACCTGTCGTGTTGGTGGCGCAGATCGTGTGCTTGGACAAAATGCCGCAGTAGGCGATACAGAACTGGACCATCAGCTCTTTTTTCCGATCATGGCTCATCAACGCGATATTCATATTCCATTCCTCTCTTCCTATCGGATGCGCATCAGCGGGACCCGCTGGCCCAGCAGACGGCGGGCAATGTTCAGGTAGGCGGTGGCCGCTCCGCGGCTGGCATACAGGATCAGCGGCTGTTCCCGGGTGGCGCACAGCAGGACCTGGGGGTCCTCTGGCACGATGCCCAGCAGGGGCAGACCGGCGGTATCCATGGCGTCGTCAATGGTGGTGTGCAGCTGGCGCAGCAGCTTGGGCTGCACCCGGTTGACCACCAGGTGGATGCGGGAGAGCCCGCCCCGCAGGAGGGTGACGGTACGCTGGGCGTCCCGCAGGGCGGCGGGGTCCGTGGTGGATACCACCACCGCCCGGTCGGCGCCGCAGCAGGCCAGGCGGAAGCCCTCGCCCAGGCCGGCGGGAGAATCCATCAAAATGAAGTCGTACCGCTCCCTGGCCTGGCGCAGCAGCTCCTGCATGGCCGCCCGGCTCAGGGGCTGCCGGGGCAGGGTCACCGGGGCGGTGAGCAGATTCAGCCCATGGACCACCGGGTGAGGTACCGCCGCCCGCTCCAGGGTGCAGCGGCCGCACAGCACGTCGGTGAAATCCATCAGCGCCCGGTCGCTGAGCCCCAGGGACAGGTCCAAATTGCGCAGGCCGACATCCATGTCGATGCACAGCACCTGCTTTCCCAGCGCCGCCAGGCAGGAACCCACGCCGGCGGTGAGGGAGGTCTTGCCCGTGCCACCCTTGCCGGAGGTGATGACGATCACATTGGACATAGGCACAACTCCGTTTCAACTATTCATACCATATCATGGTTTCACAGGAGAATCAATGGTTTTTTGTGCAAGTTGCGTAAAAAACTGTTGTTACAGCGGTTTTTTCTGCATGTTTGCCCAGCGGCGCGGGAAATTGTCGGGGGTAGGGGCGATTTTTTCGATCCCGATCACCCGGTGGACCACGCCGGCGCCGGGGATGGCATAGTCCGCCGCGGGGAGCAGCCGCCCCCCCAGCTTGGACACCGCCCGGCCCGCGCCCTCCACCTCGGCGGCGCTGTCCACGCTCTTCATGGCCAGGAAGAAGCCCCCCACCTTTACATATGGCAGGCACAGCTCGCACAGAAGGGGCAGGGCGGCCACCGCCCGGGACACGGCGAAGTCGAAGGACTCCCGCAGGGCGGGGTCATGTGACCCCTCCTCCGCCCGGGCGTGGAGGCAGGTCACCCCCTCCAACCCCAGCGCGGCCCCCACGCTCTCCAGCCAGGACACCCGTTTGCCCAGGCTGTCCAGCAGGGTCACATTCAGGGTGGGTTCCAAAATTTTCAGCGGCAGGCCGGGGAAGCCCGCCCCGGTGCCCACGTCGATGAGGGACTTGCCTTTGAAGTCGTATCCCAGGGTGAGCAGGGCGGCGCAGTCCAGGAAGTGGAGATCCGCCACCTGATCGGGCTCGGTGATGGCGGTGAGGTTCATGACCTGGTTCTGCTCCAGCAGGAGGGAGCCGTACCGGGCCAGCTGCCCGGCGGCGTCCGGCGGCGGGGTGAGGCCCAGGGCGGCCAGACCGGCGGAGATGCGCGCCTCCATCAGCCCACCAGCCCTTCCACCAGGGGCGGGATCCCCAGCGCCAGACTGACGATGAGGCCCACCACGCACACCAGGGCCAGCACGGCCATGGAGGCCTTTTTGGAGTAGGTGGCGTCCTTCTGCCGCAGACTCCACAGGGCGATGGCCAGCAGCCCGGCGATGCCGGGGCAGGCGAAGAGGGGAGCCACCCCGGTCAGATAGTCGCCCCCGTGGAAGAAGGGGTAGAGGTTGAGACCCACCAGGCACACCATATATGCGATCCCCACCCAGGCGACGATGCGCTTGATGGGGTGGGCCGGGGTATAGGCGGGGCCGCCGTCCCGGTCCTGGTCCTTCTCGTTGGGCTGATCAGACATGGCTCTGCTCCTTTGTCTGCTGCTTCAGCAGGTCCCGGATCTCGGTGAGCAGGACCTCCTCGGCGGAGGGGGCGGGCGGCGGCGGGGCGGCCTCCTCCTTTTTATGGATGCGATTAAAGATTTTTACAATGCAGAACACCACAAACGCCATGATGATGAAGCTGAGCACGGCGTTGATGAAGTTGCCGATCATCAGCGCGCCGCCGCCGGGCAGCTGGACGGCCATGGCGGCCAGGGCCTCATTGTCCCCGGCGAAGACGCCCAGGATGGGGTTGAGGATGTCGGCCACCAGGGAGTCGGTGATGCCCTTGAAGGCGCCGCCGATGATGACGCCCACGGCCAGGTCCATCACGTTGCCCCGGGCGATGAATTT
>CALXEB010000140.1 GCA_944387215.1 uncultured Flavonifractor sp.
TCCTCCTGGCCCTTGGTCTTGGGGGTGATGGCCACGGAATAGCAGGGCTCGGGGAAGGGGATGGCCTCCAGCTTCACGGCCTTCCGGGGGTCGGCCAGGGTGTCGCCGGTCTTGACCTTGTCCATCTTGCCGATGGCGCCGATGTCGCCGCACTGCAGCTCCTTGACCTCCTCGGCCTTCTTGCCCTTCATGACGTACAGCCGGCCCAGCTTCTCGGTGGCGCCGGTGCGGGAGTCCACCATCTGCATGTCCGGCTTGATGTTGCCGGAGATGACCTTCACATAGGAGTACTTGCCATACTGGTCGGACACCGTCTTCCACACCAGGGCGCAGGGCAGCGCGCCGGGGGAGCAGACGAACTCGTCCAGCTCGCCGGCCTCGTTCTCGCCCATAAGGGGGCGGCCCTCCAGGGGGGAGGGGAGCAGCTCCACGATGATGTCCAGCAGCATACGGGTGCCCAGGCCGTCCAGGGAGGAGCCGCACACCACCGGGAACAGAGACAGGTCCTTCACGCCCGCCCGCAGGCCCTGGATCATCTCGGCATAGGTGAAATCCTCGCCGCCGAAGTACTTTTCCATCAGCTCCTCGCTGGTCTCGGCCACGGACTCCTTCAGGGCGTCGTACAGCTCGTCCAGCACGGCCTTCTTGTCCTCGGGCACGTCGATCTCCACCCGCTCGCCCTTGGGGCCGGCCTCAAAGGCCCGCTTGTGGAGCACGTCGATGATGCCGATGACCTTCTTGTCCGCGTCCCAGATGGGGGCCACCACGGGGGCGATGTTCTTGCCGAACCGCTCCCGCAGGGTGTCGAAGGCGGCGTTGTAGTCGGAGTTGTCCTCGTCGGTCTTGGAGATATAGAGGACCCGGGGCAGCTTCCTGTCCTGGCACAGCTTCCAGGCCTTCTCCGCGCCCACGCTCATGCCCGCCTTGGCGGAGCAGACGATGATGGCCGCGTCGGCCACCTGGAGAGCCTCGATGACCTCGCCGGTAAAGTCGAAGTAGCCCGGGGTGTCCAGAATGTTGATCTTGCAGCCGTTATACTCCACGGGGGCCACCGCGGTGGAGATGGAGATCTGGCGCTTGACCTCTTCAGGGTCGTAGTCGCAGACGGTGTTGCCGTCCACGGGATTGCCCAGCCGCACGGTCCCGCCGGTGAGATACAGCATGCTCTCGGCCAGGGAGGTCTTGCCGTTCCCGCCGTGACCCAGCAGACAGACGTTGCGGATGTTTTGTACGGAATAGCTCATATCATGGTCCTCTCCTTACTTTTGGGATCGCCCAGCAGCGTGGGAACTGCTGTTGTCCATTATACATGAAACTTTCCGCACTTACAACTAAAACTTTAGAAAAAACGCGCAAAAAGACTTTTCAGACAAATCCCGAAAAAGTACACGGTACGGTTTTCAATTTCCGGGCTGTTTTCCAGGCGGATAATAAAAAATTTTATGCATAACTCATAAAAAATCATTTTTCGACTTGATAAAAATATATTAGCATGCTAGAATCAGGGCGCGCAAATGGTGTGGTGCGCAAGGAAAGAGAAAATTCAAAAGAGGGAGAGATGTCTATGTTCAAGCGCTTCACCAACGGCTGCGTGCGGGTCGTGAACCGGTGGCTGCCGGATCCCTTCCTGTTCGCGGTCATTCTGACCATCGTGGTCTTTATCGGCGCCATGATCGGCACCCAGCAGGGGCCGCTGGAGCTGGTGTGGGCCTGGGGCGGCCGGGGCACTACCGGCGACGGCTTCTGGGGCCTGCTGTCCTTCTCCATGCAGATGGCTCTGGTCCTGGTGCTGGGCTCTGCCATGGCGTCCGCCAAGGCCTGCAAGCGGGCCCTGGCCGCTATCGCCACCCTGGCCAGGGACAAGAAGAGCGCCATTCTGGTGACTACCTTCGTCTCCACCATCTGCTGCTGGCTCAACTGGGGCTTCGGCCTCATCGCCGGCGCCCTGCTGGCCCGTGAGGTGGCCCGCCGGGTCAAGGATGTGGATTACCCCCTGCTCATCGCCTCGGCATACTCCGGCTTCGTCATCTGGCACGCCGGCCTGTCCGGCTCCATCCCCCTGCAGATCGGCGCCCAGGGCGGCACCGAGATCCTGGGCGTGACCTACTACGCCGGCACCATGGATACCATTTTCCACCCCGTGAACCTGGGCATGGTCATCGTGATCCTGCTGCTCATGCCCCTGGTGAACTACGCCATGCACCCCGACGCCTCCCACACCATCCTGGTGGATCCCGCCCTGCTGGTGGAGGAAGAGGAGAAGCTCTACAAGGTCGATACCCCCGCCGACAAGATGGAGCACAGCCGCATCCTGTGGGTGATCACCCTGGTGCTGGGCTTCGTCTACATCGTGTACTACTTTGTTCAGAAGGGCTTCAACCTGGATCTGAACATCGTCAACATGATCTTCCTGTTCCTGGGTATCCTGCTCCACGGCGACCTGCGCAAGTATGTGGACGCCATTGCCGACGCCGCTGCCGGCGCCGCGGGCATCCTGCTCCAGTTCCCCTTCTACGCCGGCATCATGGGCCTGATGGTGGCCCAGAACCCGGAGACCAGCGTGTCTCTGGCCGGCATCATCGCCAACTTCTTCACCAACATCTCCAACGACATCACCTTCCCCGTGCTCACCTTCCTGTCCGCCGGCCTGATCAACTTCTTCGTGCCCTCCGGCGGCGGCCAGTGGGCGGTGCAGGCCCCCATCGTCATGCCCGCCGCCACCGAGATGGGCATCGAGTACGGCCGGGCCGCCATGGCCATTGCCTGGGGCGACCAGTGGACCAATATGATCCAGCCCTTCTGGGCCCTGCCTGCCCTGGGCATCGCCGGCCTGTCCGCCCGAAACATCATGGGCTATCTGGTGATCGTCACCATCTTCACCGGCATCGTGGCCTGCGGAGGCTTCCTCATCTGGGGCGCCTTCTTCTAAAGCCCGCCCCGCCAAACGCGCACAACATGTCAAACGCCCGGCCGTATCACACCAGCGGCCGGGCGTTTCATATCTATCGGAGCGCGGCCCGGCCAGGGTCCCCGGCGGCCGCCGTTTCCTTCAGAACGCTGTTCAAAAAACTGAAAAAAGCCCGGCTGCGCGGATGCAGCCGAGCTTTTCCGTATAAAGATGATAAAGGCCGCCGGGCGGGGCCGCGGGCAGGCTTCACCCGTCCACCAGCAGGATCTGGCAGTTCCCCTCCCCGTAGAGGTCCCCCTCCGCGGCGGCGGCGAGACCCTGCTGCTCCACCAGGTCCGCCAGGGCCTGGGCCTGTTCGCAGGGCACCACCGCCCCGTCGGGGTCGGCCACGCCGGGCAGGACCTCCTGCCAGCCCTCCGGCAGCGCGTCCAGGACCAGGGTCGCCTGCACGTCCTCCTCTGTGGGGGCCAGGGCGGAGTTTATCTCCGGCGCGGCGCCGGGAGAGGCGGGGTCCTGGCCATAGATGGTAATGTCCCGGGTCAGCTCTCCCGACCCGTCGGGAGAGCCGGCGCCCTCTGTCTGCTCCTGCGTCTCCCCGCCGGAAAAAGCCTGAACGGACGGGGCGTCGCCCCCCGCGGCGGGGGCGGCGGTCTGTCCGGCGTCCCACTGCCGCATGCCGTAGCCCCCCACGAAAACCAGGGCCAGCACCGCCGCCAGGGAGGCCAGGGATTTCCAGCGCCACTGCCGCTTTTTCCCCTGGAAGGGGGTGACCTTACAGGCGCGGACCGCATCCATCACGCTGCCCTTCAGCTCCGCCGGGGGCTGGGCCGCCAGCAGGGGCAGCTGCTGATGGAGCGCGGCGAGATCCGCCTGGAGGGCGCGGCAGTCGGGGCAGGCGTCCAGGTGGGCCGCCAGCCAGGCGGCGTCCTCCGCCGCCAGCGGGCCGTCCAGCTGCTGGCTGATCAGTTCCAGGGCTCTCTCGCAGTCCGTCATGCCGTTTCCCTCCTCTCTCTGTCTCAGGCGCGGCAGGCCCTTACAGGCGCGCCACGCCTTCCTGTTCACGTTATAGACGAAGGATCTTCAAAAAAGTTCCCCTGTTTCACCAAATAATTGCGCAGAGCCAGCCGGGCCCGGGCGATGCGGGACTTGACCGTCCCCTCCTCCAGCCCCAGCAGCCCGGCGATCTCCCCGTAGGACAGGCCCTCCAGCTCCCGGAGGATGAGCACCCGCCGGTGCTCTGCCGACAGGGCGGACAGCCCCGCCCGCAGGGCGTCCCGCCGCTCCTTCCGCTCGGCCTCCAGGTGGGGGGAGAAGCGCTCGTCAGGCAGCTGGGCCTGCCGGTCCTCCTCCTCGTCATCCAGGGAGACCGTCATGGACAGGCTGCTGCGCCGCTTCTCCCGGCGGAGGAAGTCGATGCACACGTTGGTGGTCAG
>CALXEB010000141.1 GCA_944387215.1 uncultured Flavonifractor sp.
ACCACCGGCGGCCGGGCCCTGAAGTTCTACGCCTCCGTCCGCATCGACGTGCGGCGCATCGAGGCCCTGAAGAGCGGCTCTGAGATCATCGGCAGCCGCACCCGGGCCAAGGTGGTGAAGAACAAGGTCTCCCCTCCCTTCAAGGAGGCGGAGTTCGACATTATGTACGGCGAGGGCATCTCCAAGGTGGGCGAGATCCTGGACCTGGCCACCAAGCTGGACCTGGTGCAGAAGTCGGGCTCCTGGTTCGCCATGGGGGAGACCCGCCTGGGCCAGGGCCGGGACGCGGCCAAGCAGTATCTGAAGGACAACCCCCAGGTGTGCGACCAGCTGGAGGCCGACATCCGCAAGAACGCCTACAAGCTCATGAGCAGCCAGGCCAGGGCCGCCGCCCGGGCCGCCGGCCGCGCGGTGGACGTGTCCGCCGAGGACTTCGAGGATGCGGATAACTAAGCTGGCCCCTTCCCAGCGGGTGGAGGGCCGCTGGCTCTGCCACCTGGAGGACGGGACCATCCTGCGGCTGGGCGAGAACGAGGTGGTCTCCTTCGGCCTGTGCTCCGGCCTGGAGCTGGACGGGGAGGGCCTGGAGGAGCTGAAGCGGGCCGCCAAGGCCGCCGCCGTCCGGGGGAAGGCCCTGGACCTGATCGCCGCCCGCCCCATGTCCCGGAAGGAACTGGTGGACAAACTCACCGCCCGGCCCCGGGACAGGGAGAAGGAGCCCCTGGCCGACCGGGAGAGCGCCCAGGCCGCCGCCGACCGGCTGGAGGAGCTGGGCTACCTGGACGACGGGGCCTACGCCCGCCTTCTGGCCGGGCACTGCGCCGCCCGGGGCTACGGCCCGGCAAAGCTCCGGGACGAACTCTACCGCCGGGGAGTGCCCCGGGAATACTGGCAGGAGGCCCTGGCGTCTATGGACGACCCCGCCGCCGCTATCGACGCCTTTCTGGACAAGAAGCTCCGGGGGACGGCGTCCGGGGACCGGAAGGCCCTGAAGCGGGCCGCAGACGCCCTGGCCCGCCGGGGCTTTCGGTGGGAGGATATCAAAGACGGCCTGCGCCGGCACGGCGGGGCCCCGGAGGAGGAATACTGATGGAGACCCGCGAGGCATTGCTGGGGCGCCGGAGTATCCGGCGCTATAAATCGGACCCCATTTCCCCGTCCGACCTAAAGGAGATCCTGGAGGCCGGGATGTACGCGCCCTCCGCCATCAACCTCCAGCACTGGTACTTTGTGGCCGTTCAGGACCCGAAGGCACTGGAGGAGATCAAGTCCGTCATGGGGGGCGTGGTGGAGAAGTTCCAGCCCGTCCTGGAAGAGCGGTTTTCCCGCAACCCGGAACAGGTCGGCATCACCAACAGGTTCCTCTCCACCCTGGGCGGCGCGCCGGTGTGCGTGCTGGTGTTCCTGCTCAAGCCGGACTACCCGGACCGCGACGGGGCGATGCAGAGCGTGTCCGCCGCCATTGAGAACCTGCTGCTGGCCGCCTGGGACAAGGGCATCGGCTCCTGCTGGCTGTCCGCGCCCCAGCGCATGGGCTTCGGCCCCGCCCTGCAGGCGCGCTTCGCCCCGGACAAGGGGGAGTTCGTGGCCATGGTCACCCTGGGCTGGCCCGACCAGCAGCCCAAGGCCCCTCCCCGTCGGGAGGGAAGATACACCATCGTGTAAGGAGACAGTCTTTTGAAGATCGCATTTATTTCCCTTGGCTGCGCCAAGAATCTGGTGAACACCGAGCAGATGATGGCCCTGGTCCGGGAGGCCGGGTATGAGATCACCGGCGACCCGGAGGGGGCCGACGCGGCGGTGCTCAACACCTGCGGCTTTATCGATGCGGCCAAGAGCGAGGCCATCGACCACATCCTGGAGCTGGCCCAGCTGAAGCAGCAGGGAAAGCTGGGCAAGCTGCTGGTGGCCGGCTGCCTGTCCCAGCGGTATCAGGACGAGATCTGCACCGAGCTGCCTGAGGTGGACGGCGTGCTGGGTACCGGCAGCTACACCGACATCGTCCCCGCCCTGGAGGAGGTCCTCTCCGGCGGCCACCCCGCCCGCTTCGGGGACATCGACCATACCGACGAGGACGGCGCCCGCATAGTCACCACGCCGCCCTACACCGCCTACCTGAAGATCGCCGAGGGCTGCGACAACCGCTGCGCCTACTGCGTGATCCCCTCCCTCCGGGGCCGCTACCGCAGCCGCACCATGGAGTCTCTGCTCTCCGAGGCCAAGGGCCTGGCCGGCAGCGGGGTGAAGGAGCTGCTGGTGGTGGCTCAGGATATCACCCGCTACGGCACCGACCTCTACGGCCGCCGGCGGTTGGCCGATTTGCTGGAGGAGCTGTGCAAGCTGCCCTTCCACTGGATCCGGCTGCACTACCTCTATCCCGACGAGATCGACGAGGCGCTCATCGACGTCATCGCCCGCCAGCGCAAGATCGTTAAATACCTGGATATCCCCATCCAGCACCTGAACGACAAGATCCTCAAGTCCATGCACCGCCGGGGGGACCAGGCCCTGATCGAAGGGGTGGTGAAGCGCCTGCGGGCGCATATCCCCGGCGTGGTGCTGCGCACGTCCATCATCGTGGGCTTCCCCGGGGAAGGGGAGGCGGAGTTTGAGGAGCTGTGCCGCCTGCTGCCGGCGTATGGCTTTGAGCGGGCGGGGGTGTTCCCCTTCTCCTGCGAGGAGGGCACCCCGGCGGCGGACATGCCCGACCAGGTGGACCCGGAGGTCGCCCGCCAGCGGGCGGAGCGGCTCATGGAACTCCAAAGCCGGGTCATGGACGCCTGGAACGAGGACCGGCTGGGGGAGACCCTGGAGGTGCTCTGTGAAGGGTTTGACCCTAACATGGGCTGCTATATGGGCCGTTCCTACGCCGATTCGGTGGAAATCGACAACCATGTTTACTTTACAGCTGCCGGGCTGATTCCGGCGGGGGAGTTTGTCAATGTCCGCATCACCGGCACCCAGGACGGCGACCTCACCGGCGAGATAGAGGAGTGACGCGTCTTGAACACCGCCAATAAGCTGACCATGCTGCGGGTGGTCCTGATCCCCGTGTTCCTGATCCTGCTCTACTGGGACGTGCCCTTCCACATGCTCTACGCCCTGGTCATCTTCATCCTGGCCAGCGTCACCGACTTTGTGGACGGCTACGTGGCCCGGCACTACAACCAGATCACCGACTTCGGAAAGTTCATGGACCCTCTGGCGGACAAGATGCTGGTCATGGCCGCCCTGCTGTGGTTTGTGCAGATGGGCCGCCTGCCCGCCTGGGCCATGCTCATCGTTATTGTGCGGGAGTTCGCCGTCACCGCCCTGCGCCTGATGGCGGTGGAGCGGGGCCGGGTGATCGCCGCGGCCTGGTCGGGAAAGGTGAAGACCGCCTCCACCATGGTGTGCATCTGCCTGATGCTGGTCTTTGACGAGAACTGGCTGGACATGGCGTGCATGGTCCTTATCGTGGCTACCACCGTCTACTCCGGCGCGGAGTACTTCCTGAAAAACCGGGACGTCATCGACTGGAAGCACATGTGAAACCGCCCGGCTTGACACATCCGGGGGAACGTGGTAATATACTGAGACAGTGAACATGCGCGAGGAACGGAAAGAGTACCCAGCGAGTACCCGCCAGAGAGGGGCCGTCACCGGCTGAGAGCGGCCCCAGGGGGTAACTGGAGAACGTGCGTCCGGGAGCGCGGGGGCATCCCGAACGGGAGGGCCCCACGGCTGGCCCCGTTACCGGCCTTTGAGTGAGAAATGAGAGTGGAACCGCGATCTGTCGCCTCTCGTGCCCTGGGCACGGGAGGCGTTTTCATTTCCCGAGGAGGTGTTTTCCCTGACGAGACTTGGCGAGACCCTGCGGGCCTACCAGGCCCGGGACCCGGCGGCCCGGAGCCGGCTGGAGATCTTCCTGCTCTACCCCGGCGTCCACGCCACGCTGTACCACCGGCTGGCCCATTTCCTCTACCGGCGCCGGCTGTTCTTCCTGGCCCGGCTGGTGAGCCAGTGGAGCCGGTTCTGGACCGGCATCGAGATCCACCCCGGCGCCAAGATCGGCCGCCGGTTCGTCATTGACCACGGCATGGGCATCGTCATCGGCGAGACCGCCGAGATCGGGGACGACTGCCTCATCTACCACGGGGTCACCCTGGGGGGCACCGGCAAGGACCAGGGCAAGCGCCACCCCACCCTGGGGAATAATGTGATGGTATCCGCCGGGGCCAAGGTGCTGGGCCCCTTCAAGGTGGGGGACAACTCCCGCATCGCCTCCAACGCGGTGGTGCTCAG
>CALXEB010000142.1 GCA_944387215.1 uncultured Flavonifractor sp.
CCCGCCAGGCGGGTGCAGTGGATGCGGCTCTGCTGGCCGGCGCCCACGCCGATGGCCTGGCCGTCCTTCACGTAGCACACCGAGTTGGACTGGGTGTATTTCAGGGTGATGAGGGCGGTCAGCATGTCCCGCCTGGCGCCCTCGGGCAGGACCTTGTTCTCCGTGACGATGTTGCCCAGCAGGGCCTCGCTGATGGCAAAGTCGTTGCGGCCCTGCTCAAAGGTGACGCCGAACACGTCCTTGTGCTCCAGGGGCTTGGGGACGTAGGCGGGGTCGATCTCCACCACGTTGTACCCGCCCTTGCGCTTTTTCTTCAGGATCTCCAGGGCCTCGTCGGTGTAGCCGGGGGCGATGACCCCGTCGGACACCTCCAGGGCCAGGTAGCGGGCGGTGGCGGCGTCGCACACGTCGCTGAGGGCGGCCCAGTCCCCGTAGGAGCACAGCCGGTCGGCCCCCCGGGCCTTCACATAGGCGGAGGCGATGGGGGAGAGGTCCATGCCCTCGGCAAAGTAGATTTTCCGCTCCACCTCGGTAAGGGGGGTGCCCACGGCGGCGCCGGCGGGGGAGACGTGCTTGAAGGAGGCGGCGGAAGGCAGGCCGGTGGCCTCCTTGAGCTCCTTCACCAGCTGCCAGGAGTTGAAGGCGTCCAGGAAATTGATATATCCGGGCTTGCCGTTGAGCACCGTTACCGGCAGCTCGCCGGATTCCATAAAGATGCGCGCCGGCTTCTGGTTGGGATTGCAGCCGTATTTCAGTTCCAGTTCTCTCATGCTCGGGCCCCTTTCTATCATGTCTGCGGACAGGTCTTATCCGTGCTTGTTCTTGATGACGCTCTCCCACGTGCCGGTGGCCAGGTCGATATACCGCACGAAAAGGGAGACCTTGTTCTCCTCATTCAGGCTCTCCCACATCAGCTCGGCCAGCTGGCCGGCCCCGCCGCAGGGGATGGACACCTGCTCCGGCTCCCCCTCGAAGGAGGGCAGCGGGTCCCCGTCTCCCATATAGGTGTGGATATAGTGCCCCTGGCCGGCCAGGGGATCGCCGTACTCGAAGAAGTACCGGCGGCAGGAGGCGGGGTCCCCGTCGGCGCTTTTGAGGATAGACAGGGTATAGCCCCCGTCCTTGTCCACCAGGCCGGAGATGCGGGGGGTGTAGTTGGGCTTGTCCGGCTCGAAGGTGCGCCTGCGCAGGGCCTCGGCAAAGCTCTGCCCGGCGGCCAGGCCCTCCCGGATGGTGTCGGTCTGGTCCCCGTTGGTGACCACGGTGGCCGAGCCGAATACCCGCACAGGGGCGTAGATGATGAGGGAGGGGTCGGTCATTTTGGAGGGGTCGAAGGCCTGGGTGCGGATGCCGTCGGGGGTCTCCACGAACACCCGGTTGCGGGAGTTTTCGCTGCGCCCCATGATGAAGTAGGCGATGACCGCCTTCTCCCCGTCGGGGGAGCGGCCCAGGACGATGCCCCGGCCGGGGTAGGGATTGCCGCGCAGCAGCGCGGCCAGGTCCAGTGTGTTCATATTCATCGCTCCTCTTTGATGGTCACGGTGCGCCCCTCCACCGAGAGGCGCCCTTCGCAGAACAGGGAGACGGCCTTTGGCAGGATGACCCACTCGGCCTGCTCCATCACCCGGCGCTGGAGGACCTCCGGCGTGTCGCCGGGCAGGATGTCCACCGCCTTCTGGAGCACGATGGGCCCGCCGTCGGGCTCTTCGTTGACAAAGTGGACGGTGGCCCCGGTGACCTTCACCCCGTAGGCCAGGGCGGCCTCGTGGACGCGGAGGCCGTAGTACCCCGCCCCGCAGAAGGAGGGGATGAGGGCGGGGTGGACGTTGAGGATGGCGTTGGGATAGGCCTGCACCATCTCCTCCGTCAGGATGTGCAGGAAACCGGCCAGCACCACCAGGCCGATGTCCAGCTCCCGCAGCCGCGCCACCAGGGCCCGGGTCATATCGCGGTTGGAGGGGAAATCCTTCCGGGCCACCACATAGCCGGGTATTCCGGCCTTCCGGGCCCGCTCCAGGGCGTAGGCCCCGTCTCTGGAGGAGAGGACGGCGGCGATCTTGGCGTTTTTCAGCTCCCCCCGGGCCTGGGCGTCGATCAGGGCCTGGAGATTGGTCCCGCCCCCCGAGACCAGAACGGCGATTCGTACCATAACATACCTCCTTGCGGAAAACGCCTCAGATGAGCTCCACTCCCGCGTCGCCGCTGACCACGGAGCCGATGACGTAGGCCCGCTCGCCGGTGCGGCAGAGCACGTCCTTGGCCTGCCCCACCTCTTCCCTGGGGATGGCCAGGATCATGCCCACGCCCATATTGAAGGTGTTGTACATGTCCCGCCGGGGGATGCCGCCGCGCTTGGCGATCAGCTCGAAGATGGGGGGGACGGGGAAGGAGGCGGTCTCGATCTGGGCGGTGAGGCCCTCCTTCATCATCCGGGGCACGTTTTCAAAGAGACCGCCGCCGGTGATGTGGCTGATGGCCTTGATGTGGATGCCCTGCTTCAGCAGGCACTGGATGGTCTTTACATAGATGCGGGTGGGGGTGAGCAGGGTCTCGCCCAGGCCCTTGCCGCCCAGCTCCTCCATGGGGGAGGACAGGTCGGCGTGTTCCACGTCCAGCACCTTGCGCACCAGGGAGAAGCCGTTGGAGTGGACCCCGCTGGAGCCCAGGCCGATGAGTACGTCGCCTGCGGTCAGGTCCCTGCCGTCGATGATCTTTTCCTCGTCCACGACGCCCACGGAGAAGCCGGCCACGTCATAATCCTCCTCCGCCATGAGACCCGGGTGCTCGGCGGTCTCCCCGCCGATGAGGGCGCAGCCCGCCTGGCGGCAGCCCTCGGCGATGCCGGAGACGATGTCGGCGATGCGGCCGGGGACGTTTTTCCCGCAGGCGATGTAGTCCAGGAAAAACAGGGGGGAGGCGCCGCCGCAGATGATGTCGTTGACGCACATGGCCACGCAGTCGATGCCGATGGTGTCGTGCTTGTCCATGAGCTGGGCCAGGCGCAGCTTGGTGCCCACCCCGTCGGTGCCCGAGACCAGCACCGGGCGCTTCATGCCGGACAGTTCAGGGGCGAACAGCCCGCCGAACCCGCCCAAAGTGCCCATGACCCCGGGGATGAAGGTGGACTCCACCATGGGCTTGATGCGCTCTACCGCCTCGTAGCCGGCGGTGACGTCCACCCCGGCGGCGGCATAGGATTCGGAATGGGAGTTTTTCATGTGAGGGGACCTCCTCAAATTTCAGGTTTGACCGATCTTTCGTTCAAAGCGGAATTTTTCCCTGTGCTCCGGCACGGGGACGGGATAGCGCCCCGTGAAGCAGCCGTCGCAGAAGGTGCAGGCGCAGCCGTTGGCCAGCTTGTGGGCGCTGTCCACTCTGAGATACCCCAGGGAATCGGCGCCGATGATCCGCGCGATCTCCTCCGTGGTGCGGCCGCAGGCGATGAGATGCTCCCGGGAGTCGATGTCGGTGCCGAAATAGCAGGGGTGGAGGAAGGGGGGCGCGGACACCCGCATATGGACCTGGGTGGCCCCCGCCTCCCGCAGCAGGCCAACGATGCGGGCGGAGGTGGTGCCCCGGACAATGGAGTCGTCGATGAGGACCACCCGCTTGCCCCGCACGGCGGAGGAGATGGGGTTGAGCTTGATGCGCACCTTGTCCGCCCGGTTCTCCTGCCCGGGGGCGATGAAGGTGCGGGCGATATACTTGTTCTTGATGAAGCCGATGCCGTAGGGGATGCCGGACTGCCGGGCGTAGCCGATGGCGGCGTCAATGCCCGAGTCGGGCACGCCCACCACGATGTCGGCCTGGACCGGGTGCTCCAGGGCCAGGAAGGCCCCCGCCCGCAGCCGGGCCTCGTGGACCCCCGCCCCGTCGATCACCGAGTCGGGCCGGGCGAAGTAGATGAACTCGAAGACGCACAGGCGGCCGGGGCCGTCCGGGCACCCCTCCCGGATGGAGCGGACGCCCGCCCGGTCGGCTACCACGATCTCCCCGGGGTCCAGCTCCCGGATGAACCGGGCCCCCACCGCCGTGAGGGCGCAGCTCTCCGAGGCGAAGACCACCGCCTCCCCCCGGGCCCCCATGCACAGGGGGCGGAAGCCCCAGGGGTCCCGGGCGGCGATGAGCTTCTGGGGGGACATGACCAGCAGGGACCAGGCCCCCCGCAGCTCCCGCCCGGCCCGGAGCACCGCCTCCTCCACGCTGCTGCAGCGCAGCCGCTGCTCGGCGATGGAGTAGGCGATGAGCTCCGAGTCGGTGG
>CALXEB010000143.1 GCA_944387215.1 uncultured Flavonifractor sp.
GTGGTCATCGAGCTCAAGCGGGACGCCAACCCCCAGGTGGTGCTCAACCGCCTGTTCGCCCAGACCCAGCTGCAGACTACCTTCGCCATCAATATGCTGGCCCTGGTGCAGGTGGGGGGGCAGCCCCAGCCCAAGATCCTCTCCCTGCGGCACATCCTGGACGAGTATATCGCCTTTCAGGAGGAGGTCATCGTCCGCCGCACCCGCTACGACCTGAAGAAGGCCCAGGAGCGGGCCCACCTGCTGGAGGGCCTGCTGGTGGCCCAGGACAACATCGACGAGGTCATCCGCATCATCCGCTCCAGCTATGACGACGCCAAGGAGAACCTGATGCGCCGATTCTCCCTGGACGACGTGCAGGCCCAGGCCATCCTGGACATGCGGCTGAAGGCCCTGCAGGGCCTGGACCGGGAGAAGCTGGAGGCCGAGTACAAGGAGCTGGAGGCGCGCATCGCCTATTTCAACGAGCTGCTGGCCTCGCCGGAGAAGATCCGGGGCGTGCTCAAGGAGGAGCTCACCGCCATCCGGGACAGGTACGGCGACGACCGCCTCACCGAGATCCAGGACGTGGAGGACGAGATCGACATCGAGGACCTCATCGAGGAGGAGGAGTGCGTGTTCACCCTCACCGCCGGCGGCTACATCAAGCGCACCGCCGCCTCCTCCTACCGGGCCCAGCGCCGGGGGGGCAAGGGCATCACCGCCATGTCCACCAAGGAGGAGGACTATGTGGACACGGTGTTTACCGCCTCCACCCACGACTATATCCTCTTCTTCACCAACAAGGGCCGGGTCCACCGGAAGAAGGGCTATCAGATCCCCGAGGCCGGCCGCACCGCCCGGGGCACCAACCTGGTGAATATCCTGCCGGTGGAGAGCGACGAGAAGGTCACCGCCATGATCCACCTGCGGGATTTCCCGGAGGATCGGTACCTGGTGATGGTCACCCGGGCGGGCACCGTCAAGCGCATCCCCCTGTCCTCCATCCACACCGCCCGGAAGGCGGGCATCCGCTGCATCACCCTGGAGGAGGCCGACGAGCTCATCTGCGTCCGGGAGACCGACGGGGACCAGGCCATCCTCATCGCCACCCACGAGGGCATGACCATCTGCTTCCACGAGAGCGACGTGCGCTGCATGGGCCGGGACGCCTACGGCGTGCGGGGCATCCGCCTGCGTGAGGGCGACTGGGTGGTGGGCGCCGCCCGGGCCAAGCGGGAGCATCAGGTGCTGATGATCACCGAGCACGGCTACGGCAAGCGCACCGAGATGGACGAGTATATCCGCGCCGACGGTCTGCAGAAGCGGGGCGGCTACGGACTGAAGGGCTATAACGTCACCGAAAAGACCGGCTATGTGGTGGGGGTCAAGGTGGTCAGCGACGCCGACGACGTGCTGGTCATCAACGACGCCGGCGTGATCATCCGCATGGCCGCCGCCGGCATTTCCACCTACGGCCGCAACGCCCAGGGCGTGAAGATCATGAACCTGGAGGATGGCGTGAAGGTCATCTCCTTCGCCCGCACCGACCACGAGGAGGAAGAGGAGGAGACCGGAGAAAACGGCGGGGAGACGCCCGCCGGGGAGGAGTAAGCTATGGCCAGAAAGCGCGTCACCTACCGCCCCAGCAAGACCGGGTCCGCCTTCGGCGGGATCGTGGGGATCATCTTCATTTTGATCGGCCTGTTCGTGGTCATCCCCGCCACCTCCATGGCGGGCGGGTTTGCCATGATCTTCGGCATCCTGTGGACGGCCATCGCCGCGGGCATCACGGTGATGAACTTCTACCAGGCCTTCGGAAAGAAATACGTGGGCCCGGAGATCCACATCGAGGAGGAAGGGGAGGCCCGCCCCGCCGCCTCCGCCGGCCCCGACGCGAAAAAGCGCCTGGAGCAGCTGGAGGAGCTGAAAAAGGCCGGTCTGGTCACCGAGGAGGAGTACCGCAAAAAGCGGGCGGAGATCCTGGGGGAGCTGTAAAAAAGCCTTCCCCTCGGGGGGAAGGTGCCCCAGTGCGCACACTGGGGCGGATGAGGGGGCGAATACCGCCCACCTGGAAACGAGGAATATGAAAACAGTCACCATATACACCGACGGGGCGTGCTCGGGCAACCCGGGCCCCGGGGGGTGGGGGGCGATCCTCCAGTACGGGCAGTTCCGCAAGGAGCTCTCCGGCGGGGAGACCCACACCACCAACAACCGCATGGAGCTCACCGGGGTCATCCGCGCCCTGGAGGCGCTGAAGGAGCCCTGCATTGTGGAGCTCTGGTCCGACTCCAAGTACGTCATCGACGCGCTGCAGAAGGGCTGGGCCAAGGGCTGGAAGGCCCGGGGCTGGGTGAAGGGAGACAAGAAGCCCGCCCTCAACCCCGACCTGTGGGAGCGCCTGCTGGAGTTGTGCGACTACCACACCGTCCGCCTCCACTGGGTCAAGGGCCACGCGGACAACCCAAACAACAACCGCTGCGACGAGCTGGCGGTGGCGGAAAGTCGGAAATATCGGTAAGGGTCCATGCGTGGCCCTTGGGGCCCCGCGGGAGCGGGGCGGCGCTTGCGCCGTACAAGTGTTTTGCCGCAAGGCAAAACCTTGATGCCGGCGGAATTCACTTCCGCCGGCAGATAAAAGATCCGGGGTCCCCGCGCGGCGAGAGCCGGGCGGGGCCACGCGGACAACCCAAACAACAACCGCTGCGACGAGCTGGCAGTAGCGGAAAGTCGGAAGTATAAATAATCCCGCGCGAGCCCAGCGAAGCGGGTCGCGCGGGAGGAGGAGACGCAAGGGAGCGGGCGCAGGTTTCGCCGCCCCGGCGGAACCGGAGACAAGCGGACTTTGCGGCGACGAAACCGCTGCGACGAGCTGGCGGTGGCGGAAAGCCGAAAGTACAAATAGTCCCGCGCGGGCCCCGCGGGAGCGGGGCGGCGGGGGCAGAAGGGACAGACAAAAGGAGGAGGCGGCGCATGAAAATCGCCATTGTATTTGCCAGCCGGACGGGCAACACCGCCGCGGTGGCCCAGGCCATCCGGGAGGGGTGCGCGGGGCACGAGATCGTGGCCTTCGGCCCGCCGCCGGCGGACGTGGGGGAGGCAGAGCTGGTCTTTGCCGGCTCCTGGACCGACAAGGGCACCTGCGCGCCCGAGATGGGGGAGTTCCTCCGCGCCCTCCACGGCAGGAGCGTGGTTTTGTTCGGCACGGCGGGCTTCGGCCTGTCGGAGAGTTATTTTGCCTCCCTGGGAGACCGTTTCAAGGGGGAGATCCCTGCGGACAACCGGGTGGTGGACGCCTGGTTCTGCCCGGGCAGGATGCCGCCGGAGGTGCGGGAGCGATACGAGGCCCAGCTGAAGGAGCGCCCCGGCGACAAGCGGCTGGAGAACATGCTCCAGGCCTATGACCACGCCCTGACCCACCCGGACGGGGCGGACCTGGAACACGCCCGGGCCTTTGCCCGGACCATGGTGGAGAAAGTGGAGGGATCGATATGTTTCGTGAGCTGAGGCGGAAAAAACAGGCCCTCTCCGGGGCGGAGTGTGAGGCGGTGCTGGAGCGGGGCACTCACGGGGTGCTGGCCCTGGCGGGGGACGACGGATATCCCTACGCCGTGCCTTTGAGCTATCTCTACGCGGACGGGAAGCTGGTCTTCCACTGCGCCAAAGCCGGCCACAAGATGGACGCCGTCGCCCGGTGTAACAAGGCCTCCTTCTGCGTGGTGGACCGGGATCAGGTGGTGCCGGAGGAGTACACCTCCTATTTCCGCAGCGTCATCGCCTTCGGCCGGATCCGGGTACTGGAGGACGAGGGGGAGAAGCGGGCGGCCATCGACGCCCTGGCCCGCCGGTATTTCCCGGGAGACACGGCGGAGCACCGGCAGGCGTATATCGACCGGGAGTGGGCGGGCGTGGCCCTGCTGGAGCTGGCGGTGGAGCACCTCTCCGGCAAGCAGGCCACCGAGCTGCTCCAGGCGGAACAGGCAGAGTAAATGAAGCAAGGCGGCCGCCGGTTTCCCGGCGGCCGCCTTGCCGCACTTTAATGCCCCGACGTGGCCTTTAGGCCGATGATGCCTACCAGCAGCAGGGCCACAAAGATCAGCCGGGCGGGGGAGACCGACTCGTGGAACAGGGCGATGCCCACGATCACCGCCCCCAGAGCGCCGATGCCTGTCCAGATGGCGTAGGAGGTGCCCAGGGGCAGGACCTTGGTGGCCTGGGACAGGCAGAGGAAGCTGAACACCATGCC
>CALXEB010000144.1 GCA_944387215.1 uncultured Flavonifractor sp.
TCCCTGCCCAAGCCCGCCAATGACGGGGGATACAATAAGATGACCCCCTTCTTTACCATCGCCCTGAGCAACGGCTTTTGGTCGGAGCACTACGGTACCCAGTTAGACCAGGGTGAGCCCTGGGAGATCGCCCCGGCGGCCAGCACCGCGCTCCAGGGCTGAGCCGTATCCCGTATCGTGGACAGCGCGGAGCTGTAAGAGGGACAAAAATACCCCGGCGGACGTTTCGTCCGCCGGGGTATTTTTGTCAAAGTCGTAGGGGCGCACCTGTGTGTGCTCCCGCAGGCCGCCCGGCCTCAGTCCCTTGCCAGGGGCAGGGTCACGGTGAAGGTGGAGCCCTGGCCCACCTGGCTCTCCAGGTGGACGGTGCCGCCGTAGAGCTGGGTGATGTGCTTGACGATAGCCAGGCCCAGGCCGGTGCCGCCGTTTTTGCGGGCCCGGCCCTTGTCCACCCGGTAGAACCGCTCGAACACCCGGCCCTGGGCCTCCTCGGGGATGCCGATGCCGTTATCCTTCACGGTGATGGCCACCTGGCTGCCCTGGGGACGGACAGACACGTCCACCCGACCGCCCTTCTCGGTGTACTTGATACCGTTGCTCACCAGGTTGAGCAGCAGCTCCTTCATCCGGCCCTGGGGCACGGCCACGGTGGCGGACTGGCCGGCAACGCTCAGAGTCACGCCCCCGTCCCTGGCGGAGGGGGTGAGCAGGTCCACCGTATCCCTGGCCACCTCCAGCGCGTCACAGCGCTCCTCGCTCTGGTCGATGGTCACCGACTCCAGCTCGGAGAGCTTGAGGATGTCGTTGATGAGGTCGATGAGCCGGTCCACCTCCACCCCGATCATGGTGATGAACCGCTTCTGGTCCTCGGGGGAGGCCACCATGCCGGAGGAAAGCATGTCGGTAAAGCCCTTGATACTGGTCAGAGGGGTCTTGAGCTCGTGGGAGACGTTGGCGGTAAACTCGCTGCGGATGCCCTCGGCCTTTTTCAGCTCGGTGACGTCGGAGATGAGGATGGAGGTGCCCACGCTCTGGCCCTCGTACTGCCGGCCGGCAACGGGGGAGATAAACAGGCGCAGGCTGCGGGCGTCCTCGGTCAGGGCGTCCACGTCCAGCACCACGGATGCCTTCTTCTCCCGGCTCTCCTGGATGGCGCCGCGCAGGCGGCGGCTGCGGGTAAGCAGCAGGGCGCCGTCGTCCTCCTCCCCCTCGGGGAAGCCGAAGATGGACCGGGCCGCCCGGTTGATGGCCAGGATCCTGCCCTCTTCGTCCAGCAGGATGAGGCCCTCAGCCATGCAGTCCAGGATGAGGCTGACCTTGTTGCGCTCGTCGGTGATGGACTGGATGTACTCGCCCAGCCGGTCCACCAGCTTGTCGATGGTGCGCAGGATGGGGCGCAGCTCATCGTCCGCTTTATCCAGGACAAGGCCCTGGGGCGCGGGCTTGCCGTCCAGCACTCCCTGGAGCGCATCCCCCACGGCGCTGAAGGGGGCGGCGGCCCGGCGGGCGGTGCGGCTGGCCAGGAACCAGCAGAGCAGCAGGGCGGCCACGGCGGCCAGCAGGAAGCCCCACACGCTGCTCAGAGCCAGGCTGTTGATGGAAGAGACGGGCATGGCCGCCCGGCCCACCATATTGTCAGCAAAGCGTTTGGCCACGTAGAGCATGGTGGCCCCCACCGTATCGGACTGGCGCACCGCCTCGCCCCAGCCCGTGGCCGCGGCATCCGCCACCTCGGGCCGGTCCTCATGGTCCTCCATGCCGGAGGGGTCTGCCTCGGAATCGGCCAGAACGGTGCCGTCGGTGTCGATGATGGTCAGCCGCTTGTCCGGCGCGGCGGCGCTGAACTGGCGGAGCAGCTCGTCAGGCTCGGTGATGGCGCTCTGGGCGTCCATCAGGGTGAGCAGCTCCTGAAGGGTCTCCCGGGCGGCGTCCATTTCCCGGCTGCGAAACATGAGGATGCCCACCACATTGGAAATGAGCAGGGCGCACACCACGGTGAGCAGGGTGGCGCCGATGATACGTTTTTTCACGAGCATGACCCCCTGAGATGAGGCGGGAGGCGCCTAAGGCCCCGCGCGGGCCCGGTCCCCGTGCCGGCGGGCGGCTGATAGCCGCCCCTACATACAAACCGGGGCCAGTGCGCCTTTGCAGGGGCGATTGTCGATCGCCCGGCCTCCTAGAATTTTGCCGGCCCCGCCGGCAAAAGTAAGGTGAAATCGTTTTTGGGGGAATTCATTTCCCCCAAAAACACCCCGACCCGCGCCACAGGGCGCGAAACCAGGGGTATCGCGGGCATTGTGCCGCCACCGGCGGCGCGGTGCCCGCGTATCCAGGGGGCCCGGGGCCCCCTGGACGCTATGTCATCTTATACCCCACGCCGCGGACGGTGGTGATGATATCCTCTCCCAGCTTCTGCCGCAGGGCCTTTACATGCATGTCCACCGTGCGGGTCTCGCCGGTGTAGTCGTAATCCCACACGGCCTGCAGGATCTCGTCCCGGGTGAGGGCCACGCCCCGGCGGGCGCACAGAAGCTTGAGCAGCTCAAACTCCTTAAAGGTAAGCTCCACCAGCCTGCCGCCCTTGCGGACCTCCCGGGCGGCGGGATCAATTTCCAGATCGCCGCAGGTAAGCACCCGGTCCCCCTGCCGCTGGGCCCGGCGGAGCACCGCCTTGACCCGGGCCTGAAGCTCCATAATGCCGAAGGGCTTGACCACATAGTCGTCCGCCCCGCTCTCCAGGCCGGCCACCCGGTCCATCTCAGCGGTGCGTGCGGTGAGCATGATGACGGGGATGTCAGAGGTCTCCCGATCCTCCCGGAGGCGGCGGAGAATCTCCAGCCCGTCCATACCGGGAAGCATAATGTCCAGGATGTACAGGATAGGGGACGGCTGCCCCGGCTCTCCCGCAAAGAGGGCCTCGCCGGATTCGTAAGCCCGGACGGTATAGCCCACTGACTGGAAATAGTAGCGGAGCATCTCCCGGATGCTCTCATCGTCCTCCACCACCGCAATGGCTCTGGACATTCGGATCACCTCTCCTCTTACCCGAGAATTTCGCCGGTCACGCAGAAAATGGCCCACTGAGCGATGTTTACCGCGTGGTCCGCAATGCGCTCCAGGTACTTGGTAATGATGATGAGGTCAATGGCCTGATCGGCCTCTTCCCGGTCCTGGACAATCAGCTCCACCAGCTCAGCCTTGATGGTGCGGAAAAACTCGTCCACCTCGTCGTCCAGATCGATGACCGCCTTGGCCGCATCGGTATCCCGGTTGACGTAGGCGAAAATGGAGCGCTTGACCATCACCCCGGCCTTCTGGCTCATGGTGCGGATGTCGGCCAGGGACTGGGTCTGTTTCTGGGCCTTGAGCAGCAGGGCGATCTCGGCGATGTTGGCACACTGGTCGCCGATGCGCTGCAGGTCGGTGACCATCTTCAGGGCCGCGGAGATGGTGCGCAGGTCCCGGGCCACCGGCTGCTGCTGGAGCAGCAGCCGCAGGCAGCGGTTTTCGATGTCCCGCTCCATCTGGTCCATGCTCTTGGTCATCTCCACAGCGGATTTCGCCGCCTCCTCGTCGCCGGTGGTGAGGGACTCGGTGACCACGTCGATGGCGTCCTCGGCGGCGGCGGCCATGTCGATCATTTCATAGTTGAGCTCCTGGAGCTCGGCGTCAAAGGTTTTTCTCATGGAAACCTCCTGATAGTTGTTGTTGGAAAGCCTCGCAGAGTTCGCGCCCGCAGGCGCGAAAAAAGTGCAATTCCCTTCAAAAAGCGGCGCAAACCGCTTTTTGACTTATCCGAACCGCCCGGTGATATAGTCCTCGGTACGCTTGTCCTTGGGTACGGAGAAGAGCTGGGTGGTGTCGCCGAACTCGATGAGCTGGCCCAGCAGGAAGAAGGCGCACTTGTCGGACACGCGGGTGGCCTGCTGCATGTTGTGGGTGACGATGACGATGGTGTACTGCTTTTTCAGATCCGCGATCAGATCCTCGATCTTGGAGGTGGAGATGGGGTCCAGGGCGGAGGTGGCCTCGTCCATCAGCAGGATGTCGGGCTCCACCGCCAGGGCCCGGGCGATGCA
>CALXEB010000145.1 GCA_944387215.1 uncultured Flavonifractor sp.
AGGTTGTCGTCGCAGTCCTGGAAGAACTTGGTGTTGTCCTTGGGGAAGTAGGAGAAGGTGGCGGTCTGGCCCCACTTGACGGTGCCCTCGTCGGGCTCCAGCTCCCCGGTCAAAATCCGGAACAGGGCGGTCTGGGCGTTCTCGTTGTCGCCCACGAAGGCGATCTTGTCCCCGTGGCCCACGATAAAGCTCACCTTGTCCAGCACCTTCACCCCGTCGATGGTCTTGGACACGTCGGTGACGAACAGGATGTCCTTGCCCACCTCCCGGTCGGGGGAAAAGGCCACCCAGGGGTAGCGGCGGGAGGAGGCGGGGATCTCCTCCAGGGTGATCTTCTCCAGCAGCTTGCGCCGGGCGGTGGCCTGCTTGGACTTGGACTTGTTGGCGGAGAAGCGGGAGATAAACTCCTTGAGCTCCTGGGCCTTCTCCTCGTTCTTCTTGTTCTGGTTCTTCATCAGGTTCTGCATCAGCTGGGACGCGTCGTACCAGAAGTCGTAGTTGCCCACGTAGAGCTTGATCTTGTTGTAGTCGATGTCCACGATGTGGGTGCAGATGGTGTTGAGGAAGTGCCGGTCGTGGCTCACCACGATCACGGTGCCCTCAAAGTCCAGCAGGAAGTCCTCCAGCCAGTTAACGGCGTTGATGTCCAGGTTGTTGGTGGGCTCGTCCATCATCAGGATGTCGGGATTGCCGAACAGGGCCTGGGCCAGCAGCACCTTCACCTTCAGCCGGGGGTCCAGGGTGGCCATGGCGCTCTGGTGGAACTCGGTGCCCACCCCCAGGCCCTGTAAGATGCGGGAAGCGTCGCTCTCGGCCTCCCAGCCGCCCAGCTCGGCAAACTCCTCCTCCAGCTCGCAGGCCCGGATGCCGTCGGCCTCGGTCATCTCCTCTTTTTCATAGAGGGCGTCCTTCTCCTTGCCCACGTCGTACAGCCGCTGGTTGCCCATAATGACCGTGTCCATCACGTTGTAGTCGTTATAGGCGTTCTGGTCCTGCTTGAGTACCGACATGCGGGTGTTGGGCAGTATGCTCACCTCGCCGGAGGTGGGCTCCAGCTGGCCGGAGAGGATCTTCAGGAAGGTGGACTTGCCCGCGCCGTTGGCGCCGATGATGCCGTAGCAGTTGCCCTTGGTGAACTGCAGATCCACGTGGGAAAACAGGGGCTGGCCGCTGTAGGCCAGCGTCAGGTCGGAAACAGTGATCATGCGGAACTCCTTATATGTGATTAAAATGAAACGATTAGCCCAAACAGTATATCATAAATTCCCCGGAACGCAAGGAAGGAACGCAAGAAAAATCGGGGCGGCCGGTTTTGCGGCCGCCCCGGGCGTTACAGCTGACCCTTCCGCAGCAGGCGGATGTCGTCGCCGTAGAAGGGTAGCACCCGGTACTCCCCCTCCAGCCGGGAGGCGATCTGGGGGGTGTACCGCTGGCGCACCTGGTCCATGGACAGGTTGGAGGAGATCACCGTCCGCCTGTCCGATGACAGGCGGGAATTGATGAGGGTATAGAGGGCGGACTGGACGAAGGGGGTGGTGAGCTCGCTGCCCAGGTCGTCCAGGATCAGCAGGTCGCAGCCCAGGTAGCGGCGGGTCTCGTCTTTGGCCTCCCCCGCCTCCTCCCGGTCCCGGGCGAACTTCTGCTCCTCAAACCGGGCAAAGACGTTCACCGCCGTGTCGTACACCACGGAGAAGCCCTGCTCGGACACGGTGCGGGCGATGCAGGCGGACAGGAAGGTCTTGCCCAGCCCCGGCGCCCCGGTGAGGAAAAGGTTGTGAAAGTAGAACTTGCCGAACTTCCGGGCGTAGTTGGAGCACACCTCCAGGATGAACTCCATGTTCTCCCGGGGGCTCAGCTCCTCCCCCGGCCAGGGCAGGGGGGAGTAGAAGTCCAGGGAGAAGGTGTCGAAGGACTGCTCCCCCAGGTCCAGCAGCTTGGACAGCTCGGCGATCTGCTCCTGGGCGCACAGCTGCCGCAGGCAGGAGCACATGCTGGCCCCCACCCAGCCGGTGTCCCCGCACCGGGGGCAGGCGGGCTTATCGTCCAGGGCGTCGGCGGGCCAGCCGTGCTCGGTGAGCAGGCGGGCCTTCTCCGCCTGCAGGTCCAGGTTGCGGTCCCGGATGACCTTGATGGAGGGGGCCGGGTCCCGGCCCTCCCGCAGGGAGGCGGCGATGATCTGGTAGATGGTGCCCTTCAGCTCCCGGTCGATCTCCGCCACCCGGGGCAGCTGGGCGCAGATCTCCCGGCGCCGGCGCTCCTGCTCCTCCTCCCGCCGGCGGCGGCGCTGGGCCAGGCGCTTGGCGGCCCGGCGGAGCACGGCGGCCTCGTATCCCATGGGCTATCCCCCCTCCTCGTTCTGTCTGCGCAGGAATTCCCGCATCCGGGCCACGTCCTCCCGCACCCGGCGGTCGGCGTCCCCGGGCCGGGCGGGATGGTCCTGCATGGCGGGTCCGGCGCTCCGGCGGCGGGGGGCATCCCCCGCCTCGATCTCCGCCAGAGTATGTAGGTTCTTCTTATGCCAGCCGCAGAGGATGCCGTTCATGTAGTCCCAGTCCATCTTCTGCTTTTTGTAAACCGTCTTCTCATAGGCCAGGCGGAGGGCCTGGTCGTCAAAGCCCATGTCGGTCCAGGCCTGCACTTTTTTCCGCTCCTTGTCCACCAGGGGGCGGAGGGGCAGGTCCAGCAGCTTGAGGATCTCCCCCTCCCGGGTGCGGTAGAGCTCCTGCCGCTTCAAATAGGCGTCGGCAGCCTGGGCGGTGTCCACCCCCAGGCGCTTCCACCGAAAGGCCCCCCGCTGGACCTCCCCCATCCGGGGCATCCGGCCGGGGCCGTACTTGCGCCGGGATTCCTCCACGCACCAGTTCACCAGCAGGCAGATGACCTCCGGCGGCAGGGCCAGGTAGTCGTAGACGGTGTACAGGCTTTTGAGATCGGCGGTGGAGAGCACCTTGCCCAGCCGCCGCTGCACCTCCCCCACCAGGCCGGGGAAGGGGGAGCCGGCCTGCTCCAGCTCCCGGGTGATGTCGGCGGCGGTATACTCCGGCGGGCCCTCCGGGGCGGGGGGCGGGGCGGGCCCGGCCTCCGTGCGCCCGTCGGACAGGCCCATGTCCCGCAGGGCGGCGGCGGCGGACTCCAGCCGGCCCTGGTCCCAGTTCAGGGCCTTCCGGGCCTGGGCGGGGTCCAGCCTCCCCCCGCGGCCCAGCAGCCACAGGTAGAGCAGGGCCCCGTCGCCGCTGCCCGCGGCCACCAGCCGCTCCGCAGCCCGGGCGTCCATGGCCAGGATCCGTCCCGGCAGCAGCAGCTCCGCCATGCCGATCCCCTCCTCTCTGTTTGATCCTAGCTTACATTGTAACACATCCGGCGGACCTTGTACAGCGAGAAGCGGCAGGGCCAAAATTTATGAAGATTTCATTTATTTGCGCGGCAGGATGTGATATAATACCTTATCTTACTATGGTCAGGAGGGGGAACCCATGAAAAACCGCGTCACCGTCACCATCGCCGGCCAGGAGTACACCCTGGTGGGCAGCGAGGACGCCGCCTACACCCAGAAGGTGGCCGCCCATGTGGACGCCAAGGTGAGCGAGGTCCTGGAGGGGGCCCATGTGTCCCTGGTGGACGGGGCCGTGCTGGCGGCAGTGAACATCGCCGACGAGTACTTCAAGGAAGTGGAAACCGCGGAAAACCTGCGCCGCCAGCTCAAGGAGTACCTGGAGGAAGCCACCAAGATGAAGCTGGAGCTCTCCGAGGCCAAGCGGGAGATCTTCAAGCTGCAGAACAAAAAATAAGCCGCCCGGGGCGTGCCGGCGGGCGGGTCTGGGACCCGCCCCTACGGTAAGATGGAGGCGGGCGGGTCTGGGACCCACCCCTACGGTAAGATGGAGGTGGGCGCGCCGGGGCGTCGCGCCCCACGGCGGGCCGGTCCGTCACGCGGCCCTTTTGACGACAAACGGAGGTCTCTGCCCATGCTGGAACTGCTCGCCCCCGCCGGGTCCATGGAGGCGGTGGCCGCCGCCGTGCAGAACGGCGCGGACGCCGTCTACCTGGGCT
>CALXEB010000146.1 GCA_944387215.1 uncultured Flavonifractor sp.
AAGGGCTTCCTGGTGAAGGCGGGCACCCTGATCCTGGCCATGAGCGTGCTGCTCTGGTTCCTCCAGACCTTCGGCTTCGAGGCGGGCGCCTTCGGCATGGTGTCCAATGAGGAGTACTCCATCCTGGGCGCCGTGGGCTCCTTCCTGGCCCCTCTGTTCGCCCCCCTGGGCTTCGGCACCTGGCAGGCGGCGGTGGCCCTGCTCTCCGGCCTCATCGCCAAGGAGATGGTGGTCTCCTCCATGAGCATGTTCTACGGCTTCTCGGTCACCGCCGGGGGCGCGGCCATCGCCGCCGCCCTGGGCTCCACCTTCCAAAGCCCCCTGGCCGCCTACTCCTTCCTGGTGTTCGTGCTGCTCTACGTGCCCTGCGTGGCGGCGGTGTCCACCATCCGCAAGGAGATGAACTCGGTCAAATGGACCCTGGCCTCCATCGGCTGGCAGCTGGCCGCCGCCTGGCTGGGCTCCTTCCTAGTGTACCAGATCGGCTCTCTTGTTCTGCGGGTGATTTGATGCTAAAATATGTCATATACGCCGGCGTGGCGGCCCTCATTATCTGGGCGGCATGCTATCTCATCTACCGCTTCCACCAGCAGCTCAAGGGTAAGCGCGGCTGCGGCTGCGGCGGGTGCGGGAGCTGTCCCCACACCCATTGCCGGCATCGGAAGCCGTAGCCGCTCCGTGCGGGCGGATGATATCCGCCCCTACGCATGGACATATCGGGGCCGTGCCCATCATTTGACGGACGGTGACCGTCCCGCTGGGATTTGTAGGGGCGGCTATCAGCCGCCCGTCTGCTCCGTGCGGGCGGATGATATCCGCCCCTACGCATGGACATATCGGGGCCGTGCCCATCATTTGGCGGACGGTGACTATCCCGCTGGGATTTGTAGGGGCGGCTATCAGCCGCCCGCCTGCATGGGAAACCGGCCTGTGATTATGCGCAGCACAAGGGAGGTTACACAAATGGACAACGGGCAGAAAACGCTCCAGGACTGGATCGGCGAGAGCGCTCACATCGTGTTCTTCGGCGGGGCCGGAGTAAGCACGGAATCCGGCATCCCCGATTTCCGCAGTGTGGACGGGCTGTACAACCAGCAGTACCAATATCCGCCGGAGACCATTTTGAGCCGCACCTTCTTCGACCATGACCCCGAGGAGTTCTACCGCTTCTACCGCAACAAGATGCTCTTTCCCGACGCCAAACCCAACGCCGCCCATTTAAAGCTGGCGGAGCTGGAGAGGGCGGGGAAGCTGGACGCGGTGGTGACCCAGAACATCGACGGCCTCCATCAGGCGGCGGGGAGCGTCACCGTGTACGAGCTCCACGGCTCCGTCCACCGCAACTACTGCATGAAGTGCCATACCTTCTACGATCTGGACTTTATGCTGAAAAGCGAGGGGGTGCCCCGCTGCCCCGTGTGCGGCGGCATGGTGAAGCCCGACGTGGTGCTCTACGAGGAGGCCCTGGACCAGGAGACCATGGAGGCCGCCGTGCTGGCCATCGCCCGGGCGGACATGCTGATCATCGGCGGCACCTCCCTGGCGGTGTACCCGGCGGCGGGGCTCATCCGCTACTACCGGGGGAACAAGCTGACCCTCATCAACAAAAGCCCCACCCCCTACGACCGGGAGGCCGATCTGGTCATCAGCGGCCCTATCGGAGAGGTGCTGGGGGCCATTCGGGTATAGCAGAAGGGCGTCCCTGGGACGCCCTTCACTTTTTTATTGAAAAACGATAAAACGTGTGGTATACTCTCCCCAAAGGGGGAGATACCATGGAAAAGACTGCCGTGCAGAAGCTGGCCGGGGTGCTGAAAATTCTGGTGACCGTCACGTTTGTGTGCAACCTGCTGGTGCTGCCGCTGCTGGCCGGGCTGTCCCGGCTGAGAGGCATTATGGAGCTGGTGGACGGCCTGGGCTATTTTGCCGCCCAGGGGGAGGGTGCGCCGGCCATCGGTCTGCGGATGGCGGGCTACTTTCTGGCCTCCTGGACAGAGATTTGGCAGATGGGCGAGGGGTACGCCCAGGTCCTTACCCTCTTCCTCCTGTTCTGCGGCGTCTGCACCGCCGTGATCCTCTGGCAGGGCCGGCGGGTGCTGGGCACCATCCTGGCGGGCGATCCCTTCCAGATAGTTAACGGCAGGAGCCTCCGCCGGGCGGGGATGTGCTGCTTCCTGATCTCCGCCGCCGCCCTGGCGCGGCTGATCTGGGGCCTGGTGTACTACCGCACCATCGGGCCGCTGCTGTCCTATAACGCCCTGTTTGTCCCCGTATTCTTTATGGCGGGGCTGCTCTGCCTGGTGGTGTCCGCCCTGTTCCGCCAGGCGGCGGAGCTGAAGGCGGAAAACGATCTCACCATTTAGGGGGTGGAGCAATGCCGATCATTGTCAACCTGGACGTGATGATGGCCAAGCGGAAAATGAGTCTCAACGAGCTCTCCGCCAAGGTGGATATTACCCTGGCCAACCTGTCCATTCTGAAAAACAACCACGCCAAGGCGGTGCGCTTCACCACCCTGGAAGCCATCTGCAAGGCGCTGGACTGTCAACCCGGGGATCTGCTGGAGTACGTGCCGGAGGAATCGTCGAATTCTGGAAGTTAGGGGATGCATCTGTCCCACAAGTGTGCTATAATAATTCTTACCGAAATTTTAACAGGGAGGAACTGGGATGAAGCAGGACATGATCCTTATTTTGGACCTGGGCAGCGGCGAGAACGCGCAGCTGGCCCGGGAGATTCGGGCGTTGGGGGTTTACAGTGAGATCCATCCCCACGACATCACGCTGGAGCAGCTGCACGCTCTGCCCAACGTGAAGGGCATCATCCTCAACGGCGGCCCCAACCGCGTGGTGGACGGGGTGGAGATCGATGCCTCCAGGGAAATCTACAACTGTGAGGTGCCGGTGCTGCTGGCCGACCACAAGGGGGACGCCCCCTGGCCTGCCGATCCTGAGGAGCGCAGGCAGGCTCTGTCCAACTTTATCTTCGGCGTGTGCGGCGCCCAGGCCAACTGGAACATGGAGAACTTCATCGCCGACCAGATCGAGCTGATCCGCCGGCAGGTGGGGGACAAGAAGGTGCTGCTGGCCCTGTCCGGCGGCGTGGACTCCTCTGTGGTGGCCGCCCTGCTCATCCGCGCCATCGGCAAGCAGCTCACCTGCGTCCACGTCAACCACGGCCTGCTGCGCAAGGGCGAGCCGGAGCAGGTGGTGCAGGTGTTCCGCCATGAGATGGACGCCAACCTGATCTACGTGGACGCGGTGGACCGCTTTCTGGACAAGCTCTCCGGCGTGTCCGACCCCGAGCGCAAGCGGAAGATCATCGGCGAGGAGTTCATCCGGGTCTTTGACGAGGAGGCCCGCAAGCTGGAGGGCATCTCCTTCCTGGGCCAGGGCACCATTTACCCCGACATCATCGAGTCCGGCACCAAGACCGTGAAGGCGGTCAAGAGCCACCACAACGTGGGCGGCCTGCCGGAGGATCTGGACTTCGAGCTGGTGGAGCCGCTGAAGATGCTCTTCAAGGACGAGGTGCGGGCCTGCGGCAAGGCCCTGGGCCTGCCCGATTCCATGGTCTACCGTCAACCCTTCCCCGGCCCCGGCCTGGGGGTGCGCTGCCTGGGCGCCATCACCCGTGACCGGCTGGAGGCCCTGCGGGAGTCTGACGCCATCCTCCGGGAGGAGTTTGCCAGGAACGGGCTGGAGGGCAAGGTCTGGCAGTACTTCACCGTCGTCCCCGATATCAAGAGCGTGGGCGTCCGGGACGGCAGGCGTGCCGACGAGTGGCCGGCCATTATCCGGGCGGTGAACACGGTGGACGCCATGACCGCCACCGTGGAGAACGTGCCCTTTGAGCTGCTTCAGCACATCACCGACCGCATCACCCACGAGGTCAAAGGCATCAACCGCGTCCTCTACGACCTCACCCCCAAGCCCACCGGCACCATAGAGTGGGAATGACGCTCGAAACGGCGAAAACCCGCATGAATACAGGCTTTTTTGCCCGTCCATACTGCTCTTGA
>CALXEB010000147.1 GCA_944387215.1 uncultured Flavonifractor sp.
TGGAGCAGGTGACGAGGCTCGAACTCGCTACCTCCACCTTGGCAAGGTGGCGCTCTACCAGATGAGCTACACCTGCAGCGACGAATGGTATTATACCGGGTTTCGCCGCCGCTGTCAAGGGGTTTTACGGTTTTTCTCAAATTTCCGGCGCATCGTCCCAGACATAGCCCAGGGAGAGCAGGTCCTCCGCGGAGTAGGTGGTGCCGGAGGAATTGCGGGTCAGGTCCACATAGTGGGTGCCGCCGTCGCTGGACAGGCGGTTCCAGAAGTGGGGCTGGCCGTCCAGCTCTCCGATCACCAGGGAGGAACCCACCCCCAGCTCTTCGGCCAGCACCTGGAAGGCCAGGGCCAGGCCTTCGCTGTCAGCCCCGGTCCCCACGATGGCGTCCCAGGCGGTGGAGCCGCCCTCCGGGTCATAGGTCACCGCCGTGGGCAGAAGATAGAACAGCAGGGACTGCCGGGCGTTTTCCTCATACTGCTGGGTGGGCAGGGAGGCCGCCAGCTCCGCCACCTGGGCCTGGAGCTGTGCCCGGCGGGTCTGCATCAGTTCCACAGGCGCCGGGTAGGAAAAGACCATCTCCACGATCCGCTGGACGCCGGTGCCGCTGTCAGGGTAGAGGGCCACAGAGTACTGAGGCATGCCCATGGCGGAGTCGGGCGCATCATAGTAGGCCTGGCGGATCAGCTCCACCACCGTGTCGGCGTCCCCGGTGAAATAGCTCACCCGAAGCGCCTGCTCCGGCCGGTATTCCTCCAGGGCCCGGGCCACCTCCTGGCGGATGGAACTGGTGCTGCTGACGGTGCGCAGGCTCTGGATCTGCTCTCTGGTGCGGCGGTATGAGATGGTGAGGGACGCCTCGTAAGTAGTCAGGACCCGGGTATAGCTGTGGGTGATGATATCCACGGCGAAGGCCCCCAGAGGGTCGTCCTCCGACACCTCCAGGCAGGCGCGCTGCAGATCCTCCTCCACGTCCCCCCGATAGTCGATGAGCTGGATGGTGCCGGACTCCTCGCCCTGAGACACCAGAAAAAGCACTGCGCTCACCAGTTCGGAGTAGGTCTCCACCTGAAGGGCGGAAGAGTCCTCCGACAGGACCGGCTGCTCTGTATGGGGCTCCACCATCACGTAGGGCCGTTCCAACAGGGAGGAGCAGCCGGACAGCACCAGGGCGCCGCACAGTGCCAGGCTCAGCACAGACCGTTTCACGCCGGAGCGCCCCCTTTCTCTCAGAACCCCAGGTCCTGGTCGATGAGCACCACCTCAGACCGGCCGATGCCGTTGGGCGCTTCCCACAGCACCGTCAGGGCCCGGCAGATGCGCTCGGGACTGCTGCAGTCGTAACACTTGTCCCCCTTGACGGCGCAGGGGGTCTTCCTGGCCAGGCGCTGGGCGTTTTTGGGGGAGGCGATGTTCCGGGCCCGCCAGAGGGCGCCGTCATAGTCAGGCGCCAGCTTGTTGCGGCCCACGATGAAATAGACCTCCTCATGGCCGAAGATCGTGGAGGCCACCCGGTTGCCCGTGCCGTCGATGTTGATGATCTCCCCGGTCTCCGCCAGGCCGTTCACCGAGGTGAGATAGACCTGAGCGGCGGCGGCGTCGGCATGGGTGCCGCCGGTCCAGGCCCAGGACACCTGATTGTGCCCTTCCAGCCGCTGGGCAAGGCCCATGTCCCGGATGGTCACCGAGCCGCCCACGCCGATGGTGCGGCCGTCCAGCTTTTTGTCTAAGTAGTCCACGGCCTCCTCCGCCGTGGCAAAGCAGGACACGGAAAACCCCCGCGCCTCCAGATTGCGCCTGACCTTGGTAAAGTCATACATAGCGATCCCTCCTGATCAAAAACATCGGCCTTAAAGGTCGTTTTGGCTGTATGTCCGAAAGCCGTCCCCCAGCACGTCGTGGGCGTCGCACACGATCAGGAAGGCGTTGGGGTCCAGCTGCTTGACGGTCTGCTTCAGGATCACGATCTGCTTTTGCTTGAAGGCCACCATGAGGACCTTTTTCTCCGCGCCGGACCAGCCCCCCTCCCCGTGGAGGATGGTGAGGCCCCGGTCAATGTCGTGGATGATGGCATGGGCAATCTTCTCATGCTCGTCGCTGATGATATAGGCCACCTTGGAGTTGTTCATGCCGTAGAGCACCTGATCCATGACGAAGGAGGACAGGTACAGGGCCACCACGCCGTACAGGGCGCTGTAGATGTTGCGGAACGCGGCGGCCACCGCCAGGATCACCAGCAGGTCCACCGCCAGCAGCAGCTTTCCCATGGGCAGCCAGGCCAGCTTCAGCTTCAGCAGCCGGGCGATGAGGTCGGTGCCGCCGGTGGTGGCGCCCTGGAGGAACACCACCCCCAGGGAGGCCCCCATGAGCACGCCGCCGAAGATGCAGGCCAGGAAGGACTCCATGGGCTCAAAGGTCCACAGCAGGTGGAACAGGTCGATGAAGGCCGAGGAGATGAACATGGAGTACAGGGAGGACACCAGCAGATGCCCGCCGATGAGCTTCCATCCCAGCAGGAACAGAGGGACGTTGAGGATGATGACCACCGTGCCGATGGGAGCCCAGGGCAGGAAGTGGTTGATGATCTGGGCCACGCCGGTGATGCCGCCGAAGCCGATGTGGTTGGGCTCATAGCACCAGTTGAAGCCGAAGGCGTAAACCGCCGAGGCCAGGGTGATCCACAGATAGGGCAGGAGATATTTTTTGCAGGTCTGCTTCATAAACGCGCTCCCTTTACTCGTCCAGCAGAGTCAGTTGTTTTTCGCCCCGGTCCGCTTCCTTCAGCAGCGCCCCGGCCACCGGCAGGGAACGGGCCCGGTACCGGGCGGGGTCTACGATGGTGGTACGCTCCAGCGGCCGGGCGTCGGCCACGTGCCACTTGGGCTTGAGGGTCATCACGTTGACCCCCTGGGTGGCCCGGGTGGTTTTGGGGTTGAGGGCGGCGGTGTGGAACACCACGCAGCGGCCTTCGGTGGAGGTCACCGCCACCTCCATGTCCTCCGTCAGCTGGAGGGCGGCGGCCAGGGGGGACTTGTCGGAGTAGGCCCCGGTGAGCTTCTTGCGCCGGGTCTGCGTCTGGTAGGCGCCCAGCTCCACCCGGGCGGCCTTGCCGTTTTCAAAGAAGAACAGCAGGCTGCCGGAGTAGTCGGCGGTGACGCAGGCCCAAACAAAGCCCTCCCCGGGGTCCATGCCCAGCTTGGTGGGCAGGAAGTCCCCCAGCACGCTGGCCTTGCTGTCGTCGAAGTCGGCCAGCCGGGTCTTGTAGCACTGCTGCCTGTCGGTGAATACCAGCAGCTCGTCCCGGTTGCTGGCCTCCCACTGCAGGTACGGCCCGTCCCCCTCCTTGTACTTTTGCTCCGAACTCATACGCAGGGACTGGGGGGTGATCTTCTTCAAGTATCCCTCCCTGGAGCAGAAGACATGCACCGGGTAGTCGGGGGTCTCGTCCTCCCCCTCCTCCTCGGCGGCGGCCTGGTGATCGTAGACGATCTCAGTCCGCCGGGGGACGGCGTACTTCTTTTTTACCGCCTCCAGCTCCCCCGCGATGATCTTCTTGACCCGGTGGGGGCTGCCCACGATGTCCTGCAGGTCGGCGATCTCCGCCTCCAGCTGGTCCACCTCTTCGATGCGCTTGAGGATATACTCCTTGTTGATGTTGCGCAGCCTGATGTCGGCCACGTACTCCGCCTGTACCTGGTCGATGCCGAAGCCGATCATCAGGTTAGGCACCACCTCGGCGTCCTCCTCGGTCTCCCGGATGATCTTGATGGCCTTGTCGATGTCCAGCAGGATCTTCTTCAGGCCCTTTAAGAGGTGCAGCTTCTCCTGCTTTTTCTTCATGACGAAATAGGTGCGCCGGCGAACGCCTTCCATGCGCCAGGCGGTCCACTCCTCCAGGATCTCCCCCACCCCCATCACCCGGGGCATGCCGGCGATGAGGATGTTGAAGTTGCAGGAGAAGGAGTCCTGCAGGGTGGTGGAGC
>CALXEB010000148.1 GCA_944387215.1 uncultured Flavonifractor sp.
CTCGAAGAAGGCGGCGTCTTGGATGCAGCCGCACTTCACCACCTCCGCCATGCCGTCGGCAAAGACGGCGTCGGGCAGGGTGTCCAGGGCCTCCGGGTCCATGAGCACCAGCCGGGGCTGCCAAAAGGCCCCGGCCAGGTTCTTGCCGTGGGCCAGGTCCACGGCCACCTTCCCCCCCACGGAGGAGTCCACCTGGGCCAGCAGGGTGGTGGGGATCTGGACGAAGTCCACCCCCCGGAGCACCGTGGCGGCGGCAAAGCCCGCCAGGTCCCCCACCACGCCGCCCCCCAGGGCGGCCACCGCGTCGGTGCGGGTGAGGCCGAATTCCATCATGGCCTCCCACAGCTGGGCCAGCCGGGTAGGGCACTTGGCCTCCTCCCCGGCGGGGAGGATCAGGGCGGCCGTCTCAAACCCGGCGGCGGACAGGCTTTCCTCCGCCTTTCTCAGGTACAGGGGGGCCACCCGGTCGTCGGTGACCAGGAAGATCCGTCCCGCCCGGGGCAGGGCCGCCCGGCAGAGCGCCCCCGCCCGGCCCAGCAGGCCCCGGTCGATCAAAATGTCATAGCTCCGTCCCGGCAGGGACACGGCGAGGGTTTTCATGGGCAGATCCTTCCTTGCAATGGGTTTTATGGGGGCGGCAGTCTCCCGGGCGCGCCGCGCAATGAGGCCCCCGCCGAAGCCCAGCGGGTTCGGTGGGGAGAGGAGGTCCAGCGGAGGGAATGAGCGTTCCCACTGGTGGGGACGCGAATGATCCGTAGCTTGGACCGACGATGTCACGCTCCGCGCCCTCCGCGACGGGCAGCTGCTCACCGCTCCGCGAAAAACACCTCGCGCCGCAGGCGCGACTGCTTTTTCGTCTGCGCGCTTCGCTGCTGCCCTGCTCTCGGGCGCACCGCGCTTCTTTCTGTCACGCTCTGCGCCCTCCGCGACGGCGCCTAAGCCCCTCCGACTGCGCAAGCCGGCCTCCGCCCCCTTCGGGGACTTCGGTCCGTTTGCTCCGCTCCGGGTCTTACCCGCCTGCTCTCGGGCGCACCGCGCTTCTTTTTATTTTACCAGTGTTTTCCCCGCCAGGTCAACCATGGCGCTCACCTTGCCCATCAGATTGTCGAATTTCTCGGGGGTGAGGGACTGCTGGCCGTCGCACTTGGCGTGGGCGGGGTCGTTGTGGACCTCGATGATGAGGCCGTCGGCGCCGGCGGCCACGGCGGCCAGGGCCAGGGGCTCCACCATCCAGTACATCCCCGCGGCGTGGGAGGGGTCCACGACGACGGGCAGGTGGCTCATCTGCTTGACGGCGGGGATGGCGGACACGTCCAGGGTGTTGCGGGTGTAGGTCTCAAAGGTGCGGATGCCCCGCTCGCAGAGGATCACGTTCTCGTTGCCCTCGCTCATGATATACTCGGCGGACATGATCCACTCCTCATAGGTGCTGGAAAGGCCCCGCTTGAGGAGGATGGGCTTGCTCATCTTGCCCACTTCCTTGAGCAGCTCGAAGTTCTGCATGTTGCGGGCTCCCACCTGCACCACGTCCACCTCCCGCTCGAACAGGTCGGCCATGCGGGGATCCATGATCTCGGTGACGATGGGCAGGCCGGTCTTTTCCCGGGCCTCCATCAGCAGGTCCAGGCCCGGAGTGCCCATGCCCTGGAAGGAGTAGGGGGAGGTGCGGGGCTTGAAGGCGCCCCCCCGCAGCAGGGCCGCGCCGGAGCGCTTCACGTCCTCGGCCACGGCGCAGATCTGCTCCTCGCTCTCCACCGAGCAGGGGCCGGCGATGACCGAGAAGTTCCCCCCGCCGATTTTGGCCCTTCCCACGGACACCACCGTGTCCTCCGGGTGGAACTTGCGGTTGGCTTTCTTGTAGGGCTCCTGCACCCGCATGACCCGCTCTACGTGGGGGTTGATGGATATTTTGTCCATATCCACGGCGGTAGTATCCCCCACCAGGCCCAAAATGGTGCACCCCACGCCGTTGGTGACTCCCACGTCCAGGCCCAGGCCCTTGAGCTTGGCCACCAGCGCGTCGATATCCTGTTTCGCGGTACCGGGCCGCATGACGACGACCATACTTCAACATCCTTTCTTTTCACGCAAAAAGGGCGCCCATTGATGAAATCAATGAGCGCCCGGCTTGCCTGCGGTCTTGCCCTCCCAAAGAGGGTCCCACCCATTTATTCCATCCCTCTGTTTTTCTCCACGCCAAAAAAGCCGGCGCCCATAAATCGAGCCCAGCCAAAGGAGAACAGATAGGATGCAGTTGTGAGTGCGTTCTGCTTCATTGCTCTGCCTCACAAAAAACAGGTTGGAGTCATTATACCCCTATCTTTTTTTGATTTCAACCGGGATTTTTCACAAAATCAAGGGGCGCGCCGCAGTGCGGCGCGCCCCTTTTGCCGGAGAGCGTGTCAGCTTCCGCTCCTGGCGTCATTCACCTGAACGCTCTGTCCCGCCATAGGCTTACCGGACAGCTCCGTCAGCGTGGCGCGGGTGTCCCCGGCGTGGACCTGGTCGTCATAGCGCAGGGTCATTTCACCCGCCGGGATCGCGAACAGGGGGATCTGCTCCCGTGAAACGAGGAAGATCACCGTTCCCTCCGCCGCGCTGTTGTCCCTTGCCATGGTCCCCCGGAGGCGGTATTCCTCTCCTCCCGCGGTCAGCAGGAAGATGCACCCCGCCTGGGAGCCGTAGCGCTCCATCTCCCCGGCGACGGTGATCCGCAGCCCGGTATCCGTCAGCTCCGCCGCCTCGAGAGTCAGCGGCGTATCGGCCGCGTCCACCGCGCAGGCCAGGGGCTGGATCGGATCGTCGGCAAAGTCCACGGCCCCCTCCGGGACGTTGAGGGTCACGGCAAACATTCCGCCGTCCACCGGGTATACCGGGGTCTCCGCCCGGAAATAGAAGTTCATCTCGCCGCCGCTGTTGGAGTAGTCCCAGTCGATCTCATCCCTGTAGGTAACGGGCTGGCCGTTGTAGGTCACGGTGACCGTGGCGTCCCCGCTGTCCGCCGGGCCGAAGGGGATATTGATGGAGTGATCCATCACGATGTGGAGATAGGCGCCGTCGGCGGAGAGATAGGCCGTGGGCGTAGAGATGGCCGCCGACCGATCCGCCGGACGGTCCGCAAACGCCTCACAGCGGTTGGGCACCGCCGCCGTATCCTGAAGGGGGGCCTCCTCCGGCGGCGTATAGCTCACCAGAGCGGCCTCCTTCCCGGCTTCCAGGGTGAGCACCACCCGGCTGATGTCCTGATTTCTCTCCGAGGCCTGGACCTCCACGCCGGTCACGGCCACCGTTCCGCCCGCGCCGTCCTTTACGGCAAAGGCAGAGGCGGCGGGCACGCTGGCCTCATCCAGTTTGCCATAATAGTAGAGATAGAGCTTGTCTCCCGCTTTGTTCCGATAGATCCCCCCGCTGGTCGGGGCGGCCTGATCCACCTCAGCGGACAGCTCCGCATTATACACCAGGGTGGTGAGGCTCTGGCTGTCCGCGTCGCTGCCCACCACGAAGTGGATCTTGACGTCCCGGGTGCTGTCGGCCTCGATCCCCGGCACCGTCACAGTCTGCTCCTGGGTATCCGTCACCCACAGCAGGGGCGCCGCGTCCGCCTGGACGGCATGGCTCTCCTCGCCGGCGTGGCCGTGGAGCACGCCGGCAACGTTGGTATCTATGTGGGAATTCATCTGGTTGACCACGATGTAGACCGGCACGGGGGCCTCCGGGGACGCCTCGTCCAGCTTCACCCTGACGGTAAGGTCCCGGCCGTCGGCGCTAAACTCCGCCTGGGGGTAGCCTTCGGCAAAGCGGGCGTCCACCTCCACCGGATCCTGCCAGCCAGGCGTGGGGTCCGGAGTGGGTTCCGGGGTAGGCTCCGGGGTAGGCTCCGGGGTAGGCTCCGGGGTGGGCTCGGGGCTCTCGGTGGGCTCCGGGCTCTCGGTGGGCTCCGGGCTCTCGGTGGGCTCCGGGCTCTCGGTGGGCTCCGGGCT
>CALXEB010000149.1 GCA_944387215.1 uncultured Flavonifractor sp.
TATGCCCACGTTGACTGCCCGGGCCACGCCGACTATATCAAGAACATGATCACCGGCGCTGCTCAGATGGACGGCGCCATCCTGGTCATCGCCGCCACCGACGGCCCCATGGCTCAGACCCGTGAGCACATCCTGCTGGCCCGCCAGGTGGGCGTGCCCGCCATCGTGGTCTTCCTGAACAAGTGCGACCAGGTGGACGACGAGGAGCTGCTGGAGCTGGTGGAGATGGAGGTCCGCGAGCTGCTGACCAAGTACGAGTTCCCCGGCGACGACATCCCCATCATCAAGGGCTCCGCTCTGAACGCCCTGACCTGCGAGTCCAACGACCCCAACGCTCCTGAGTATGCCTGCATCAAGGAGCTGATGGACGCTGTCGACGACTATATCCCCACTCCCGCCCGCAACGACGACCTGCCCTTCCTGATGCCTGTTGAGGACGTGTTCACCATCACCGGCCGCGGCACCGTCGCCACCGGCCGTGTGGAGCGCGGCGTCATCAAGATGAACGAGGAAGTCGAGATCGTCGGCCTGTCCGATGAGAAGAAGAAGACCGTCGTCACCGGCATCGAGATGTTCCGCAAGCTGCTGGACTACGCTGAGGCCGGCGACAACATCGGCACCCTGCTGCGCGGCATCGCCAAGACCGACGTGGAGCGCGGCCAGGTCCTCTGCAAGCCCGGCTCCATTCACCCCCACACCAAGTTCGTGGGCCAGGTGTACGTGCTGAGCAAGGACGAGGGCGGCCGTCACACCCCCTTCTTCAACAACTATCGTCCCCAGTTCTACTTCCGTACCACCGACGTGACCGGCGTCATCACCCTGCCCGAGGGCACCGAGATGTGCATGCCCGGCGACAACGTGGACATGAAGGTCGAGCTGATCACCCCCATCGCCATCGAGAAGGGCCTGCGCTTCGCCATCCGCGAGGGCGGCCGCACCGTGGGCTCCGGCGTGGTCATCGAGATCGACGAGTAATTCGGTTTCTCGCGTTTTCTAAGGAGGACGTCCGTCCGTAGGAAAAGCGCAGTCATCGAGATCGACGAGTAATCTGAGCCTTATCTGGAAAGCCCCGCCGAATGGCGGGGCTTTCTTTTGCCCGCTTCCGGCGGCCGCCCTCGGGGCCCCTTTAAATGGGGCTTGTCCCGTCCCGCCTCACTGTGATACAATACCTTTACCAAGAGGAAAGAAGGGGCGCCATGCTGCTTACCAATCTCACCACCATCTCGCCGGAGGATGCCGAGCAGACGCTGGAGAACGTCACCGGCTTTTTCCACTCCCTGGACCTGAGAAAGGTGGTCACCATCCTGCTCATTTTTGTCGGGTGTATGGTGGCCATGAAGGTGGTGCTCAAGCTTACCGACCGCACCTTTCGGCGGCTGGAGATGGAAAAGGGGCTGCACACATTCATCCACGCCGCCCTGCGGGTGGTGCTGTGGCTCGTCACCCTGTGCATCGTTCTGGACTACATCGGCGTGCCCATGACCAGCCTGGTGGCCCTCATCGGCGTGCTGGGCCTGGCGGTGTCCCTGGCCATCCAGGGCACCCTGTCCAACCTGGCGGGAGGCATCCAGGTGCTGGTTTCCAAGCCCTTCAAGGCGGGGGACTACGTGGAGGCCGGCGGCGTGTCCGGCACGGTGCAGGAGGTGGGCCTGGCCTATACCAAGCTGGCCACTGTGGACAACAAGGTCATCTCCGTACCCAACGGCCAGATCTCCACCGAGAAGATCATCAACTACACCACGGCGGAGAAGCGCCGGGTGGACCTGACCTTCAACGTCTCCTACGACGCTCCCATCCAGAAGGTGGAGCAGATCATCCGCGCCGTGGTGAGCGCCCACCCCCTGGCCCTGTTCACCCCGGAGCCCTTCATCCGGGTCAGCGGGTACCGGGACTCCAGCGTGGAGTATGTGGTGCGGGTGTGGTGCGCCACGGGAGACTACTGGACGCTGTACCACGACCTGCTGGAGCAGGTGAAAGCAGCCTTCGACCGGGAGGGTGTGGAGATCCCCTATAATCATCTGGACGTACATGTGATCGGGAGAAAGGAAGATGAGCGGGCATGAGTTTTTCTTATGAGACAGCAGGCAAGGGCCTCAACCGCATGTTCATCGGCGAGATCCTCTGTATCGTGGGCGCTTTTATCCCTCTGGTGGGGGGGTTCCTGGTCCTGGCGGGCTTTATCGTGAACCTGGTGGGCCTGTACACGGCGGGGCAGGCGGACGGGGGCTACCACACCGCCTTCGTGCTGACCATCGTCCGCATGATCGCCAGCCTGTTTTCCGCGCTGCTGCCGCTTTTGAGCATCATCGGCAGCGCCCTGAGCATCATGATCACCTACCTTGTCTGCACCACCAGCGCCCGCCTGCTGACGGAAAAGGGCGATCTGGAGACTGCAGCCCGGGGCCTGCTGGTGTGGAAGCTCTACCTGGCATGCATGGTGGTGAGCATCCTCTGCGTGGTGCTGGCGCTCATCCCCGCCCTGTTCGGGCTGGCGGTCGCCGTGGTGCTGGTCACTCTGATCGCGTCCCTGGTGGGCGGCATCCTCTACCTGGTGTTCCTCTACCGGGCCTCGAACAGCCTGCTTCATTAAAGCGAAACGCGGCGCGCAGCGCCGCGTTTCCTGTTTATGAGGCTGCAGGCCGGGCCAGCCCGTGGATGAACCCTCCGGGCTGGGCGGAGAGCACCTCGCCGCCGATGACCGTGTTTTTGTGAATGAGCAGGGCGGCCTGGACCTGCCCATCCCCGGAGGGATAGTTGGCCACCTGATAGGTGTACCGCTTCACCCGCTTGCCCTGGTAATCAGTCAGGTCGAATCCCTGGGACGCCTGCAGCTCTATGTACTGGCTGTAGCTGTCGTCCAGCTGCTCCGGGATGATGAGCTCCTCCACTGACACCGGCTGCTGGTCCACCACCCAGCCGTAGCTCTCCAGATAGGCCACCCGGTCCTCGTTGGTGCGGACGTCCTTGGGGCTGACGACGGCGGAGGCCGCCGTGCCCCGCCCCCCAGACAGACCGGCGGCCGCCAGCAGAACGCCGCACACCGCGGCGGCGGCCGCCGCCACGGCTACGATGCGGCCCTTGCGGACTTTGGCGGTGAAGATAAACACAGCGCAACGCTCCCTTCCCAAATTCGCTCCTGCTGATTGGTATGTTCATTTTGCCCCTTCTATGCTAAAATGATGAAAACAGGACAAGCAGACGGGAGGAGCAGCATGGAACGCCTGGACAGGATATTGGCCAATACCGGCCGCTGGAGCCGGAAGGAGGCCCGGGAGCTGATCCGCGCCGGCCGGGTGACGGTGGACGGTCAGCGGGCGAGGGCCCCGGAGGAGAAATGCGACCCCTCCGCCGCCCTTGCGGTGGACGGGGAGGCGGTCAGCGGGGAGCGGCTGGTCTACCTCATGCTCCACAAGCCCGCCGGCCTGGTGTCCGCCACCGAGGACCCCCGGCAGCCCACGGTGCTCTCCCTGCTGCCCGATCACCTGCGGCGGGTGGGGCTGTTTCCCGCCGGGCGGCTGGACAGGGACACCGAGGGCCTGCTGCTGCTCACCAACGACGGGCCGCTGGCCCACCGGCTGCTCTCCCCCCGCCGCCACGTGGACAAGACCTATTTTGTCCGGGTGGAGGGGGTGCTGGACGGGGCGGACACGGCGGCCTTCGCCGCCGGCATGACTCTGGCCGGCGGCCTGGTGTGCCTGCCCGCCGGGCTGGAGGTGCTGGAGGACCCGGACACCGCCATCGTCACCCTGCGGGAGGGCAAATACCACCAGATCAAGCGGATGCTGGCCGCTCGGGGCAAGCCGGTGGCGTACCTCAAGCGGCTGACCATGGGCCCCCTGTCTCTGGACCCCGCCCTGGAAAAGGGGGCCTGGCGTCCCCTGACGCCGGAGGAGCTGGCCGCCCTGCGC
>CALXEB010000150.1 GCA_944387215.1 uncultured Flavonifractor sp.
CGGTGCTGGCCAAGGCCCCCGATGTCATCACCTACGTGGAGCACGGGGTGTGCGACCTGGGGATCGTGGGCAAGGACACCATTCTGGAAAAGGGCGGGTCCTTCTACGAGGTGCTGGACCTGGGCTTCGGCCGGTGCCGCTTCGCCCTGGCGGCCCCCGCCGGGAGCGGCTTCTTCGATACCTACAAGACCCGGCGTATCGCCTCCAAGTACCCGGAGGTCACCCGCCGCTTCTTCGCCGGCAAGGGTATGGACGTGGACATCATCAAAATTGAGGGCAGCGTGGAGCTGGCCCCCATCCTGGGCCTGGCCGACGCCATCGTGGACATCGTGGAGACCGGGGCCACCCTGAAGGCCAACGGCCTGATCCCCATTGAGGATGTGGCCCCCGTGTCCGCCCGGCTCATCGTCAACACCGCCAGCATGAAGCTGTACAAGGACCAGATCGAGGACTTTATCACCCGCTGCCAGGCGGGACTGGAGAATGAGACATGATAAACATCGTACAAGCGGACGGCGCCGCCGAGCGGGCGGTATTGGAGGCCATGCGGGCCAGGGCGGCCCGGGCCGGCGCGGCCGTGGACAAGGCGGCGGCGGAGATCATGGAGGCCGTGCGGGAGCGGGGGTTCGAGGCGGTGCGGGAGTACTCCCTGCGCTTTGACGGGGCGGAGCCCCGGGAACTGGACCCCGCCGAGCTGGAGGCGGCCCGGAGCCGCTGCCCGTCGGCGCTCATCGCCGCCCTGGAGCACGCGGCGGCCAACATCCGGGACTACAACGAAAAGCTGCTCACCCGCACCCAGGAGTGGACCTCCCCCGACGGGGGGCTTGTGGGCCGGGTGGTGCGGGGGCTCGCCCGGGTGGGGATCTACGTGCCCGGCGGCACGGCGGCCTACCCCAGCAGCGTGCTCATGAACGCCGTCCCCGCCAAGGTGGCGGGGGTGGAGGAGATCGTCATGGTGACGCCTCCCACCGAGAACCTCAGCGACGCGGTGCTGGCCGCGGCGCAGATCGCCGGGGTGGACCGGGTCATCGCCGTGGGGGGCGCCCAGGCGGTGGCCGCCCTCACCTACGGGGCGGGCTTCATCCCCCGGGTGGATAAGCTGGTGGGCCCCGGCAACGCCTACGTGGCGGCCGCCAAGCGGCTGGCCTACGGCCGGCTGGATATCGATATGATCGCCGGCCCCTCCGAGGTGCTGGTGATCGCCGACGGCACGGCGGACCCCAAATTCGTGGCCGCCGACCTGCTGAGCCAGGCCGAGCACGACAGGCTGGCCTCCGCCGTGCTGCTCACCGACGACCTGGCCCTGGCCCGGGCGGTGGACGGCGAGATCGTCCGCCAGACCGGGTACCTGAGCCGCAGCGAGATCATGGAGGCCTCCCTGCGGGACTTCGGCTGCGCCATCGTGTGCCCCAGCCTGGAGGCGTGCGTGAATCTGGCCAACGAGATCGCCCCGGAGCACCTGGAGATCGTCACGGCGGACCCCCGGGCCCTGCTGCCCGCCGTCAAAAACGCCGGGGCGGTGTTTTTGGGCGCCTGGTCGCCGGAACCCCTGGGGGACTACCTGGCCGGGCCGGACCACGTGCTGCCCACCAGCGGCACCGCCCGGTTCTTCTCCCCCCTCAGCGTGGACAGCTTCCTCAAGACCATGAGCGTGATCCAATACGACAGGGCCAGCCTCTCCCCGGTGAAGGAGGAGATCATCACCCTGGCCGAGAGCGAGAAGCTCACCGCCCACGCCAACTCCATCCGGGTGCGCTTCGAGAAGTGACGCGCCCCATGTGGGGCGCGACGGCCCGGCGCGCCCCACTCATCCGTAGGGGTGGGTCCCAGACCCACCCACCCTCAAAAAGGAGGAAATCCCATGGACATCCCTGTGTACCAAAAGGGGGAGGCCCCGCTCCGGGGCTATGTCCTCTCCCGCAAGACCAAGGAGACCGACATCTCCGCCAGCCTCTGCCTGGAGGGGGGCGGGGTGAAGGTGTCCACCGGCATCGGCTTCTTCGACCACATGCTCACCGCCCTGGCCTTCTACGCCGGCTGGGGCCTGGAGCTGGAGGCCAAGGGGGACCTGGAGGTGGACGGCCACCACACGGTGGAGGACGCCGGCATCGTCCTGGGCCAGGCCCTGAGCCGGGCCCTGGGGGACCGAAAGGGCATCCGCCGGTTCGCCTCCGCCTGCATCCCCATGGACGAGGCGCTGTGCTTCACCGCCCTGGACTTCTCCAACCGGCCCTTCCTGGCCTTTGACGCCCCCATGCCCCAGCCCATGATCGGGGCCTACGATTCCTGCCTGACGGAGGAGTTTATGCGGGCCTTTGCCACAAACGCCGGGCTGACCCTGCACATGAAGTGCCTGTACGGCAAAAACGCCCACCACATCACCGAAGCCCTGTTCAAGTCCCTGGGGGCCGCCGCCCGGGAGGCCGTGGCCGTCACCGGCACGGGCGTCACCTCCACCAAGGGGGTCCTGTGATGGGATACACCGCCATTGTGGACTACGGCGTGGGCAACCTGAAGAGCATCGCCAACGCCCTGGGCTACCTGGGCCTGTCAAGTGAGATCACTGGACAGCCTGACGGGCTGGAGAGGGCCGACGCTCTCATCCTCCCCGGCGTGGGGGCCTTCCCCGACGCGGCGGACAAGCTGCGCCAGACCGGCCTGGACAAAGCCGTCCTGGCCCAGGCGGAGAAAAAGCCCGTGCTGGGCATCTGCCTGGGGATGCAGCTGCTCTTTGATGAGGGGGAGGAGGTTCGGCCCTGTCAAGGCCTTGGCCTTGTCAGCGGAACGGTCCGAAAGATCGCCACGGAGCTGAAGCTGCCCCACATCGGTTGGAACAGCCTGACCTTTCCCAACCCCTCTCCGCTGTTCAAGGGGGTGGAGCCGGGGAGTTATGTCTACTTTGTCCACACCTTCTGCGCCTTGCCCGACCAACCGTCCGACGTGCTGGCCGTCACCGACTACGGCGGGCCCGTGACGGCGGCGGTGGGCCGGGGGAACGTATACGGCTGCCAGTTCCACCCGGAGAAGAGCGGCGAGACGGGCCTGCAGATCCTGCGCAATTTTGGGGAGCTGAACAAATGATACTCTTACCTGCCATCGACATGAAGGACGGCCGCTGCGTCCGTCTGAAAAAGGGGGACTTTGCCACCGTCCACCAGGTGGCCAACAGCGCCCTGGAGACCGCCGGGGCCTTCGCCGCCGCCGGGGCCAAGTGGGTCCACATGGTGGACCTGGACGGGGCCCGGGACGGGGTGCGGAGGAACTTTCCCTATATCTACGAGGTGATCCAGGCCTCCGGCCTGAGCGTGGAGCTGGGGGGCGGCATCAAGACCGAGCTGGACGTATTGACGGTGGGGGAGTCCGGGGCGGCCCGGCTGGTGATCGGCTCCGCCGCCGTTTCTAACCCCGCCCTGGTGGACTACGCCGTGGGCCTCTACGGCGATAAGGTGGCGGTGGGCATCGACTGCCTGGGGGGCAGGGTGCGCACCGCCGGCTGGGAGGCCGACTCCGGTCTGGACGGCCTGACCTTTGCCCGGCAGATGGAGGAAAAGGGCGTCAAGACCCTTATTTTCACCGACATCGCCACCGACGGGATGCTCTCCGGCCCCTCCTTCGACCAGCTGGCCGCCCTGCAGAGGACCGTGTCCTGCAACATCGTGGCCAGCGGCGGGGTGACCACCCTGGACGACGTGAAGCGCCTGCGGGACATGGGCCTGTACGGGGCCATTATCGGCAAGGCGTACTACGCCGGCACCCTGGACCTGGCCCAGGCCGTGAGAGAGGCGGGTGACCAGGATGCTGGCTAAGCGCATCATCCCCTGCCTGGACGTGCGGGACGGCCGGGTGGTGAAGGGGGTCAACTTCGTCAACATCCGGGACGCCGGCGACCCGGTGGA
>CALXEB010000151.1 GCA_944387215.1 uncultured Flavonifractor sp.
AACCTGCTGGGCAACCCCATCTTCAACCGCGACTTCGCCGGGCGCTTGGGGGACGATGTGGAGGGCACCATGGTGGTCTCCCCCGACGTGGGCTCCGTGGCCCGGGCCCGGGCCTTCGCCCAGAAGCTGGGCATGGGCCTGGCCATTGTGGACAAGCGCCGGCAGAAGGCCAACTCCTCCGAGGTCATGAACATCATCGGCGACGTGCGGGGCAAGAAGGTCATCCTCTTTGACGATATGGTGGACACCGGCGGCTCCCTGTGCGGCGCGGCCCAGGCCCTGGTGGAACTGGGCGGGGCGGTGGACGTCATCGCCTGCGCCAGCCACGGCGTCCTCTCCGGCCCGGCGGTGGAGCGCATCGAAAAGAGCGTCATCAAGGAGGTCATCTTCCTGGATACCGTGCCCCCCCGTCCCGGCGTGAAGTGCGACAAGATCAAGTACCTCTCCGTGGCCCATATGTTTGCCGAGGCCATCGAGCGCATCTACGAAGAGGTGTCGGTTTCCAAGCTGTTCGTGTAAACAAGAGGCCGTCAGATAACCGGGTAGGGCGGGGGCTTGCCCCCGCCGTACCTTTTTTAAGGAGCGTTTATGCTGTTTGGAAAAAACCGCGCCGCCGGCCCGGAATGGCTGGTGGTGGGCCTGGGCAATCCCGGGGAAAAATATGAGAACACCCGTCACAACGTGGGCTTCCTCACGGTGGACGAGCTGGCCGAGCGGGCCCGGGTGCCGGTGCAGAAGCTCAAGTACCGGGCCCTCACCAACACCGTGGAGCTGGGGGGCGCCCGGGCGCTGCTCATGAAGCCGGTGACCTATATGAACCTCTCCGGCGAGGCGGTGGGCCAGGCCGCCCGGTTTTACAAAATCCCCCCGGAGCGGGTGCTGGTGATCTCCGACGACGTGTCCCTCCCCCTGGGCAAGCTGCGCATCCGCAAAAGCGGCTCCGCCGGGGGGCACAACGGCCTGAAAAATATCATCCAGCACCTGGGCACCGACCAGTTCCCCCGGGTGAAGATCGGCGTGGGGGAAAAGCCCCATCCCGATTACGACATGGCCGACTGGGTGCTGAGCCGCTTTACCGGCGAGGACCTGAAAACCATCACCCAGGCGGTGAAGCGGGCCGCCGACGCGGTGGAGTGCTTCGTCCGGGAGGGGCCCGACAAGGCCATGAACCGCTTCAACGGGTAGGGGCGGATATCGTCCGCCCGTTTGTCCCGCGGCCGCCATATATGGCGGCCCTGCAAGTACGGGCCCCGTTGTGCGCAGGCCCGGCGTACATACCGGCCGCCGCCCGGCCCCTTTGCCTTCCCCCTGGGAGGGGGAAGGCTGCCTGCGGCCCGCTGCGCCCGCAACTTCCAAAATTTTCTAATTTGAGGTGTCCTATGAAGCCCCTGCTCTCCGCCCTTCAAGATATTCCCGAATACCGCGCCCTGCTGGCGGCGGTGGACAACGGCGCCTGCCCGGCGGCCCTGACCGGCCTGTCCGCCGTCCACCGGGCCCACTTTGCCGCCGGCCTGCGGCAGGAGCTGGGCCGGCCGGTGGCGGTGGTGTGCGCCGACGAGGGGGAGGCCGAGCGCATGGCCCGGGACCTGGCCGCCCTGTCCGGGGAGCCGGTGGCCACCCTCTCCGCCCGGGAGTTCACCTTCCACAACGCCGCCGTGGTCTCCCGGCAGTATGAGCACCGGCGGCTCTCCGTGCTGCGCTCACTGGCGGCGGGGGAGTGCCCCCTGCTGGTGTGCACGGTGGAGGCCCTGCTCCAGCGCACCATTCCCAAGGACCTGCTGACCCGCGCCTCCACCGTGGTGCGCATGGGGGAGAGCCGGGACCTGAACGGCCTGGCCGAGACCCTGGCGGCGGCGGGGTACGTCCGCTGCCAGCAGGTGGAGGGGGTGGGCCAGTTCGCCCTGCGGGGGGGCATCCTGGACTTTTTCTCCCCCGCCCAGGCCAGGCCCGTGCGGGTGGAGTTCTTCGGCGACGAGGTGGACGCCATGGGCCTCTTCGACCCGGAGACCCAGCGGCGGGTGGAGAACATCGGCAGCGCGGAGATCCTCCCCGCCGCCGAGGTGCTGCCCCAGCTGGCCCCCGGGGGGCTGGGGGGGCTGGCCAACGCCATGGAGCAGGCCATTTCCCGGGCAAAGCGCCGGAAGGGGGGCGAGGCCCTGGCCGCCACCCTGGAGGAGGACCGGGAGCGGCTGGAAAACGGCGTGTCCTTCCCGGCCATGGACCGCTATATCGCCCTTATCTACCCCCAAATGGCCACGGCGGCGGACTATCTCCCCGCCGACATGGTGGTGGCCTTCAGCGAGAGCCCCCGCCTGGCCGAGCGGGGGAAGAGCTACCTGTGGCAGCTGGGGGAGGACGCCAAGACCATGCTGGAGCGGGGGGAGCTGGCCGGCGAGCTGGCCGACTTCGCCCGCACCTTCGAGGAGCTGACCGAGGTGCTCGCCGACTGGCCGGTGTGCTACCTGGATTCCTTCTCCTCCTCCCAGTACCCCAGCCGGCCCCGCACCCTGCTGAGCCTGCTGGCCAAGCAGCTGCCCTCCTACGGCGCCAGTCTGGAGACCGCCGTGTCCGACCTGTCCCACTACCTCAGCGAGGGCTTCCGCACCGTGGTGCTGGTGGGCAGCGAGCAGCGGGCCTTAAACCTCCAGTCCCTCCTGCGGGAGCAGAAGGTGAAGGCCGCCGTGGACTTCCAGCTCCATGACCTGCCCGCCCACGGGAAGGCGGTGATTGCCGTGGGGGGCCTGTCCGCCGGCATGGAGTACCCGGCGGGGCGGCTGGCGGTGCTCACCGAGGGGCAGGCCGTCCCCGGCAAAAAGCGGCGGCAGAAGCCGGTGACCAACCGGCAGAAGCTGGACTCCTACGCCGATCTCTCCCCCGGCGACCTGGTGGTCCACGAGCACCACGGGGTGGGCCGCTTCCTGGAGATGACCCACATGACGGTGGACGGGGTGGAGAAGGACTATGTGAAGATCGCCTACGCCGGCTCCGACGTGCTCTACGTCCCCGCCACCCAGCTGGACCTGGTGAGCAAGTACATCGGCGGCGGCGAGGACGCCAATGAGAAGCGCAAGCTCAACAAGCTGGGGGGGACCGACTGGGAGAAGGCCAGGACCCGGGCCAAGAAAGCGGTCAAGGACCTGGCGAAGGGCCTTATCCAGCTCTACGCCCAGCGGCAGCGGCAGCCCGGCTTCGCCTTCTCCCCCGACTCCCCCTGGCAGAAGGAGTTTGAGGACGAGTTCGAGTACGCCGAGACCGACGACCAGCTGCGCTGCATCGACGAGATCAAGCGGGACATGGAGCAGCCCCGGCCCATGGACCGGCTGCTCTGCGGCGACGTGGGCTACGGCAAGACGGAGGTGGCCTTCCGTGCCATCATGAAGTGCGTGCTGGACGGCAAGCAGGCCGCCATCCTGGTGCCCACCACCGTCCTGGCCCGGCAGCACTACCTCACCGCCAGGCGGCGCTTTGCCAAGTACCCGGTGGACATCGACGTGGTCAGCCGCTTCCGCACCGCCGCCCAGATGAAGGACACCCTAAGAAAGCTGGAGGCCGGGCAGATCGACCTGCTCATCGGCACCCACCGGCTCTTCCAGAAGGACGTGCACTTCAAAGACCTGGGCCTGCTGGTCATCGACGAGGAGCAGCGCTTCGGCGTGGCCCACAAGGAGAAGCTCAAGGAGCTCTCCCGCCAGGTGGACGTGCTCACCCTCTCCGCCACCCCCATCCCCCGCACCCTGAACATGGCCCTCAGCGGCATCCGGGACATGTCCACCCTGGAGGAGCCACCCCTGGACCGGCAGCCGGTGCAGACCTACGTGCTGGAGCACGACTGGGGCGTGCTCTCCGACGCCATGCGCCGGGAGCTGGAGCGGGGCGGCCAGGTCTACTACCT
>CALXEB010000152.1 GCA_944387215.1 uncultured Flavonifractor sp.
CTGGGAGGACCAGATCTCCATGGGGTCGTGCTCCACCCAGCCCTCCCGGGGGTAGAGCTGGGTGAACTCCTTCTGGGACACGGCCACAATGTTCTGCTCCCCGTCGAAGAGAATGGCCCGCGAGCTGGTAGTGCCCTGATCCAGGGCCAGCAGATAGGTCCCCATAGGGAAGCCTCCTTTTCTGATATCTGTACGTATCGGGATGCGCCGCCCGGCTTGTCAGGACGCAAACACCTGCCAGGCCCGGAGGGCCAGGAGGATGGCCTGCTCCACGGTGGTGGTGTCCTTGGGGGATAGGGTGGCGCCGGAGGTGCCCTGGAGCAGACCGGCGGCGGTGAGGGCGGCCATGGAATCGGCGGCCCAGGGGGAGACCTGGTCCGCGTCGGCGTAGCCGGTCAGGTCAGCGGAAGCGGGAAGAATGGTCTCCCCGGTCTCCCCCTCGATATACCGAACGGCGCGGCAGAGGGCGGCGGCCACCTGTTCCCGGTTGATGTAGCCGTTGGGACTGAACCGGCCGTCGCCGAAGCCGTTGACAATACCCAGGGCGGCGGCCTTGCGCACCCACAGATCGTCCGTGTCGGTAAAGGCGCCCTCGGGGGCGGGCGCAACCGTCTGGCCGGTGACCTTCTCCACCAGGTTGGCCATCAGCTCGGCAAACCGCCGCCGGGTGATGCGGAAGGTGAAATAGCCGTCGTTGCTCTCCGTCACCAGCCCGGCCTCCTGGGCCTGGGCCAACTCTCCCTCCGCCCAGGGGCTGGAGTGGTCTTTCAGACGGGGATCAAGTACGAGACAGACCTCTTTTCCGAATTCTTCCGAATCGACTTGGGGGGAGACCCAGATGTTTCCCTCCATCATCTGCGCGCTGGTCGCTATGAGGGGGGCGTCGCCCAGGCTGAACAGAACCGAGCCGCTTCGGTCGATGGCGCAGGCATAGCCATCCTGGTCAGAGACTACGGCCATACCCTGGAAAAAGGAGGAGGGCCTTTGGGCGGAAACAGCCGGGGGGAGCGTGAGGGCCGTAGTCCCATCCCGGTCGAGATAGCTCCATTCGGTCCCATCCCAAACAAGAAACAGGCCATCCTGACACTGTTCTGCGAACCGGGCGTCCGGCACTGAGAGTTCCTTTCCGGTGTCGTCAATTATACCCCGCCGCCCGGAGTCCTGATAGGCGATGGGACAGCGTCCTTCCGCAAACGTCCCCACAATGGTCCACCGTTCCTGGGGTTCCACAAGAAGTTCGCCGGAGGCCCGCGCCAGACCCACCCGGAGGGGGTGGCCCTTCTCCACCTGAAGTTCCACCAGAGGGATGCCGCCGTCGGCGGACGGGGGGTGGAGCCGGATGAACGTGTAGCTGCACGGGATGGTCCTTTTACCGGCCTGATCGATCACCCCGAAGTGACCGCCTCTCTGCACCCAGGCGTACCCATATTCAAAGGAACCGGCCAGGTCAAACTGCGGGGGGATCACCCAGTCGCCGCGCTGATCCAGATAGCCGTAAAAGCCGCTCTCAGTGTCCCGCATCGGGATCAAGCCGTTGGAAAAGAAATGGTTGGGCGGGTAAAGCTGCCAGCCCTGGGGACACTCAAACAGGATGGCGCCGGTCCGATCGATAAAATAGGAGTGCCCGCTTTCCAGGCGGATATAGGCGGCGCCCTCATGAAAATCGCCGTGGGCCGCTACCTCTTCCGGCAGGGAGATGACCAGCGCGCCGGTCTGGTCAAGAAAACCGATGCGTCCCTCCTGCCGGACAAAGAGCAGTCCTTCGGAAAATTCCCCCACATCCTCGCAGTCGGCCTCCAGCAGCGGCTCCCCCCACTGGTTGATGAGGTTATACTTCTGGGGAAATTCGCCGGTGCGAACGCGGACCCAGCCGGTGCCCTCGTTTTGGCTGGCGGTAGCCGTGGGCGTATAGTAGGGCAGATACAGGACATCTGCCGCCTCCGCCGGCGTCCCGGCCAGGCTTCCGGCCAGCAGGACTGCCGCCAGGGCAAGGGAAATTGCGCGTTTTCCGTACTTCATCCTTGACCCTCCTGTTCTCTTTCAGTTTTCCTTCCGCTTCAATACAAACCGATTCCGCTCCGCCTCCAGCACGCCCTCGCGCCGGAGCAGGCCGATGGTGCGGGAGAGGGCGCTGCGGTCCACGCAGAGGTAGTCGGCCAGGGCCTGCCGGTCGAAGGGGACGGTGACGGCGGCCCGGCCGGTCCGAGCGGACAGCTCCTCCAGGTAGGACAGCAGCCGCTCCCGGATGGTACGGGCGGAGAGGTGCTCCACCTTGCCCGCCAGGAACAGGTTTTTCTCCGCCAGCACGGAGAGCAGGTTGGCGATCAGCCTGCCGTGGAAGCCGCAGGCGGCGGAGCAGGGGACGGCCAGGCGGCGGCTGTCCAGCAGGAGCACCGCCCCGTCGGCTGCGGCCGCGGCGGTGACGGGCAGGGCCTCCGCCCGGGCGCAGGCGAAGGATTCGGCAAAGAGCTGCCCCGGCCCCAGCTCCCCCATGACGATGCGCTGCCCCTCCGCCGTCAGGCGGCTCACCTGCACCCGGCCGGAGAGCACCACCCCCAGGTGGGTGGCCGGGCCGCCGGCGGCCAGGACGGTCTCCCCCCGCCGCACCTGACGGGGGACCGCCCCCATGCAGTCCAGCAGGCCGGGCAGTTCCTTCGCCCCGATCCCCCGAAACAGGGGACACCGGGCCAGGACCGGGCCGTATTCCATCGGCGACACACCTCCCGGAGCATAGTTTCCCATCATTCTTATCACTAGTATACCATACCGGCCCCTGGCCCACAAGCGTTTCAGGACGCGGGGACGGACGGGCGGGAGAGCGATATCATGTTGCACACCAGATTTCGTTGTGCGCAAAATGACAAAAAGCCAAAAGGGATCCCTCCGAAATTTAAGCAAACTGCCGTTTTTGTCCAGAGTTTTGACAGGAACGGGGTTTTGTCTATTTTTCTTTTTGGACCGCAGGGGTATGATATGATTCGATAAATCATAGGACTATGCTGTGAAAGGCAAGAGAAAGGAGACAGAAGGATGAAGATCCCTGACAGTTTGAAGCGCTATGGTCTGGCCAAGGTGTTCGATTATTTGGACAAGGACCCCATGAACAACATGGCCAAGGTCATGGACCTGGTAAACAAGTTTGCCGGCCCCGAGACGCTGGCTACCCAGCGGCAGGCTTTCGATAATGTCATCAACGACAAAGATTCCTGCTGGCACCAGCTCATCGAGAAGGTCTGGACCCAGACCGACCCCAACGTGCTCAAGACGCTGTTCAACAACTTCTTCGTCAACGCCAACCTGGTGGGCTGGTCCAAGCAGGAGGAGATGCGCAAGAAGTACGGCTGCAACATCCCCTGGGCCATCCTGCTGGATCCCACCTCCGCCTGCAACCTGCACTGCACCGGCTGCTGGGCCGCCGAGTACGGCAACAAGCTCAACCTGAGCTTTGACGAGATTGACGACATCATCACCCAGGGCAAGAAGCTGGGCATCTATCTCTATATCTATACCGGCGGCGAGCCCCTGGTACGCAAGAAGGACCTGATTGCCCTGTGCGAAAAGCACAACGACGCGGCCTTCCTCTCCTTCACCAACGCCACCCTGATTGACGAGGAGTTCTGCCAGGATATGCTGCGGGTGGGCAACTTCGTCCCCGCCATCTCCCTGGAGGGCTTTGAGGAGGCCAACGACTCCCGCCGCGGCCAGGGCGTGTACAAGAAGGTCACCGACGCCATGGCCCTGCTGAAGAGCCACCACCTGCCCTTCGGCATCTCCGCCTGC
>CALXEB010000153.1 GCA_944387215.1 uncultured Flavonifractor sp.
GACGTGGACAACACCGTCTTCGAGAACAACACCAACCTGAAGATGACCCGTCCCGCCTTCGGCGGCCACCTGATGGCCACCATCATCTGCCCCCGCTTCCGTCCCCAGATGTCCACCGTGCGTCCCGGCGTGATGCAGACCCAGCCCTATGACGAGGCCGGCGCCGCCAAGACCGTCATCGAGAACGTGAACGTGCAGCTGTCCAAGGACGACATCCATGTGGATGTGGTCGAGGTCGTGAAGGCCGCCAAGAAGATGGTGGACCTGATCGGCGCCGACGTGGTGGTGTCCGTGGGCCGCGGCATCAGCAAGGATGTCGAGGGCGGCATCAAGCTGGCCGAGGAGCTGGCCGGCGTCCTGGGCGGCGTCGTGGGCTCCTCCCGCGCCGTGGTTGACGCGGGCTGGATCTCCGCCGACCACCAGGTGGGCCAGACCGGCAAGACCGTGCACCCCCGCATCTATGTGGCCCTGGGCATCTCCGGCGCCATCCAGCACCTGGCGGGCATGCAGGACTCCGAGTGCATCATCGCGGTGAACAAGAACGAGTCCGCCCCCATCTTCGACGTGGCCTCCTACGGCATCGTGGGCGACCTGTACAAGGTCACCCCCATGCTCATCGAAGCCATCCGCAACGTGAAGGCTGCCAAGTAAAATCCATACAACGCAAAAGCGCCGGCCATTGGCCGGCGCTTTTTTGCGTCCGCAGCGCCTTGCGCCCCCCGCAGGGATGGGGTATACTGGAGAAAACAGGCGATAAAAGGGGGAAAATGCCGTGTTTGAACGACATCCCAGGGCGGTGCTCCTGCTGGGCGTGGTGGGGATCGCCATGTCCGCCATTCTGGTGCGCTATTCGCAGGCCCCGTCGGTGGTGACGGCAGTGTACCGGCTGGGCTGGACGGTGCTGCTGCTGGCGCCGGTGGTACTCTTTCGCTTTCGGGCCGAACTGCGCCGGATAACGGGGCGGGACGCCCTGCTGTGCGCTCTCAGCGGGCTGTGCCTGGCCCTCCACTTCCTGACCTGGTTCGAGTCCCTGAAATGGACCAGCCTGGCGGTGTCCACCGTGCTGGTGAGCACTGAGGCAATCTTTACCGCCCTGGGCTTCGCCCTCTTTTTGAAGGGCCGTATCCCGCCTCTGGGCCGGGCGGCCATCCTCCTGGCCTTTGCCGGCAGCGCGGTGCTGGCCCTGGCCGGCGGCGCCGGCCAGGCGGTGCTCTATGGCAACCTGCTGGCCCTGGCCTCCGCCGTGTTCGTGTCTGTCTACACCCTCATCGGCAGCGTGCAGCGGGCCGCCCTGTCCACCACGGTATACACCTTCCTGACCTACCTGGCCTGCCTGGCCGCCCTGCTGGTCATGGCCCTGGCCTCCCATACCCCCCTGGTGGGCTACGGCGGCCAGGAGATCCTTATCGGCCTGGCGCTGGCGGTGCTGTGTACCCTCATGGGCCACAGCCTGTTCAGCTGGTGCCTCAAATTCCTCTCCCCGGCCTATGTGTCGGCGGTGAAGCTGTGCGAGCCGGTGGTATCCGGCCTGCTGGCGGTGCCGCTCTTCGGGGAAATACCCACCCTCCTTCAGCTGGGCGGGATGGCCCTGGTGCTGGGCTCCGTTCTGCTGTACACCAGGGCGGAGAGCGGCCCCAAGGCATGAAAACCCGTGCCCCGGCGCGAAATCCGGCGAAATTGTGGGAACGATTATACTTTACAATTATTGTAAATAATGTATAATTAAACCATAAAAAGCCGAAGGGAGCGGAGGGACATGCGGGAGCTGCTGGTAGAGGACCGCCGGGAGACCGGCGAGGACGGGCGGGAGCGCCGGTACCGCTATTACGTCCTGGTGGGGGAGATGCCGGTAGGCGGCCTGAGCTGCGAGAGCTACGGGGTAAAGGTCGTGGGTGAGGATGGGGAGACGGCCTCGGTGCCCAACATCACCGTCAGCGCCGGCCGGATCGAGGCGCTGATGGAGCTGCTTGCCCGCAACGCCGTTACGCCCGCTACCCTGCGCGATGTGATCGACGACTGGCTTTGACCCCCCTGACCCGGCGGGAGGAGGCGGCGTGTCCGCCTCCTCCCGCTTTGCCTTTTCATTGACAGCAAAGGCAAAATCGGCTATGATTGCCCCTGGACCGTCTGCTGACGGCCCTTATGAGGAGGGGACCATAGCGTGAACGAGAGAGAGACATTTGCGTCCCGGCTGGGCTTTGTGCTCATCTCCGCCGGGTGCGCCATCGGCCTGGGCAACGTCTGGCGGTTTCCCTACATCGTGGGGCAGTACGGCGGCGCGGCCTTCGTGGTCATTTATATCATATTCCTGCTCATCATGGGCCTGCCCATCATGGCCATGGAGTTTGCCGTGGGCCGGGCCAGCCGGAAGAGCGTCACCATGTCCTTCCAGGCCCTGGAGCCCAAGGGCACGAAATGGCACTGGTACGGCATGTTCGGTATGGCCGGCAACTATCTGCTCATGATGTTTTACACCACCATCTCCGGCTGGCTGCTGCTCTATTTCTTTAAAATGGCCATGGGCAGCTTTCAGGGCATGGATACCCGGCAGGTGTCCGACGCATTTACCTCCATGCAGGCCCGGGACGTAGGGCTTCAGCTGCTGTTTATGGTCATCGTGGTGGTGCTGGGCATGGTGATCTGCAGCCGGGGCCTGAAAAACGGCGTGGAGAAGGCCAACAAGTTCATGATGGTCTGCCTGCTGGCCCTGCTGGTGGTGCTGGCGGTGCGGGCCGTCTCCCTGCCCGGGGCGGCGGAGGGGCTGCGCTTCTACCTGGTGCCCAACTTCCACAACCTGATGTATGACGGGGCGGGGAACTTCCGCCTGTTCGAGGCCATCTATGCCGCCATGGGCCAGTCCTTCTTCACCCTGAGCCTGGGCATCGGGGCCATGGCCATTTTCGGCAGCTATATCGGCAGGGAGCGCCGGCTCTTCGGCGAGACCATCAGCATCGGCGTGCTGGACACCTTCGTGGCCTTCACCTCGGGGCTGATCATCTTCCCCTCCGCCTTTGCCTTCGGGGTGAGCCCGGACTCGGGGCCCAACCTGATCTTCGTCACTCTGCCCAACGTGTTCAACGCCATGCCCGGCGGCCGGCTGTGGGGGGCCCTGTTCTTTGTGTTCCTGTTCTTCGCCGCCCTGTCCACGGTGACGGCGGTGTTTGAGAACATCCTGGCCTGCTGGATGGATAAGTGGGGCGTGTCCCGCCGGAAAGCGGTATGGGCCAACCTGGCGCTCATCCTGCTGCTCAGCCTGCCCTGCCTGCTGGGCAACAACCTGTGGAGCGCCATCCGCCCCCTGGGCATGAGTATCATGGACTTTGAGGATTTCCTGGTCAGCAGCAACCTGCTGCCCCTGGGTTCGGTGGTCTACCTGCTCTTCTGCTGCCTGTCCAAAAAGTACGCCTGGGGCTTCGACAGCTTCCTGGCGGAGGCCGACCAGGGCAGGGGCGTCCGCTTCCCCGCGAGATTCCGCCTGTATTTTACCTATGTCCTGCCCATCATCGTCCTGGTGATCTTCGCCATGGGCTATTGGGACAAATTCGGCAAGTATCTGCTTGCCCTGCTGGCCTGAAGGAAAACCTGCCGTCGTGAGACGGCAGGTTTTTTGTATCCCAAAACCACTCGCTAGGCGAGTGGTACAAAAAAGCCTAAGGCGATAAAGAAGATAGAAAAACTCC
>CALXEB010000154.1 GCA_944387215.1 uncultured Flavonifractor sp.
TTTTTCATGCTTGGTTCCTCCTTTTTGAACTAAGAGTAGGTGGTGGGCGCCCCCCTCCGGCCCTGCGGGCCACCTCCCCCGCGAGGGGGGAGGTGTTTTTGGGGGCGGCTGGGAAAAGTGCACAGCTCCCCCCGTGCGGGGGAGCTGTCAGCCGCAGGCTGACTGAGGGGGGGTGACGCAAGGGGCGGCGGATTGCCGCGCCAGTGTGCGCACTGGCGCGCAATGACGGGGGTGGGGGGAGCGGGCCCGCTCCACGATGCTCTCATGTCACCTTATATATAAAGATTGTACGCCGGGGCAAATGGGTTGTCAAGTATGCAGCGTGCATGGTGTTAGAGATCACTATCTAAAGGCATACCCGTCAGTCTGGGCGCTCCCGTTTTGGCGGCAAATAGGGGCCCTCCCGGGTGGGAGGGCCCCATGGGGCAGCGCTTTACATCTCCTTTTCCAGCCGGAAGCGCTGCCACAGGGTGTAGAACTGAATGAACAGGTACACCGCCACCATTACCAGGGTGAGGATCAGGTCGGCCTCCATCAGGGCGGAGAAGAGGAGCATGGCCCCGAAGGCGTAGGTCATCAGGTCGTACCCCTTGGCCTTGGCGGCGTTGCCCAGGGCCACGTTGCGCTCGTCCTTTCGGGCGATCTCGTTCTGCTTTTGCAGCTCCGGGTGCTTTTTCAGGGCCTGGGCAGCCAGCAGCTCCCCGGCCCCGGTGCCGAACACGCCGCAGCCCACCCCCAGGGCCAGGAAGGGGACCACCCGCCAGCCGGTGGCGTCCAGATCAGGGCAGAGCCTCAGCAGCAGCCACGCCCCTACCAGCAGGGCCAGGCCGATCAGAAGGGCAGCCAGGCCGCTTTTATTCTTGTTCATGGTCATCCTCCTCATAAATGAAAATGTCCTCGATGCGCAGCCCGAAGTACCGGGCGATCTTAAAGGCCAGCTGGATGGAGGGATTGTACCGTCCCTTCTCCAGGGAGCTGATGGTCTGGCGGGAGACCTCCAGGAGGGCGGCCAGCTCCTCCTGGGTGATCCCCCGCTCTTTCCGCAGCTCCTCCAGGCGATTGTTCACGAAACCACCTCCCGGTCGAAATGGAAAGCTAGCTTTACATGAACGTTATACCACAGGGGCACATAAATGTCAAGTATACTTTCCATGAAGGGCAAAAAATTTGAGATGTGGGGCGCGGGGGTGCACCCTTTACGGGAAATTTACCCGTCCGGGCAGGGGGCGGCTTGCCATTTGGCCTGAAAGCCGGTACAATGGGGAAAAAGGAGGGGATCGTATGGACCCACGTCTGGAACAGATCGACAGACAATGGCGGGAACTGTCCGCCCAGGCGGGCCGCCTGGGGCAGATAACTGCCCAGCTGGAGGAGCTGGACCGCCAGCGGGCGGAGCGTCAGGCCCGGGTGGAGGAGACCGCCCGGATCTACCGCCGGGAGCAGGCGGATGTGGACAAGCTGGAGGCCGGCGGCCTGCGGGCGTTCCTGCTGGGCCTGGCGGGGGACAAGGAGGAGCGGCTGAGCCGGGAGCGGCGGGAGGCCGTGGCGGCCAAGTGCCAGTACGACCAGGCGGCGGCCGACCTGGAATACCTGGATCGTAAAGCCCGGGACCTGGTGGCGGAGAAGGAGCGGCTGTGGGACGCGAAGCGCCGCCTGGAGGCGCTGAGCCGGGAGAAGGCAGAGCTGCTGAAGGCCCTGGGGGGCGAGACCGGCCGGGCCCTTATGGACCTGGATGAAAAGCAGGCAGACCTGGAGCACCGGCTGAAGGAAGTGGATGAGGCCCTCTCCGCCGGGGAGCGGGCGGAAGTATACCTGGGCGAGGTGCTCAACAGCCTGGACAGCGCCGGAGACTGGGGGGTCTGGGATATGCTGGGGGGCGGGCTGATCTCCACCATGGCCAAGCATGAGCACATGGATGACGCCCGCGCCGGCCTGCCCCGGGCCCAGCGGGCCCTCAGCGATTTCCGCACCGAACTGGCCGATGTGGGTGAACTGCACCTGCCCGCCCTGGAGGTGGGGTCCTTTGCCACCGTTGCCGACTATGTCTTTGACGGCCTGTTTGTGGACCTGTATGTTCAGTCGGGTATCCGCAGGACCCAGGAGGGGGTGTCGGAGGTCCATGTGAAGGTGCTGGCGGCCCTGCGGCAGCTGCGGCAGACCAAGGCGGAGCTGGAAGGGGAGCTGGAGGGCGTCGGCGCCCGCCGGGCGGACCTGCTCGCCGCCGGGCCGCTGGGGCTGGAGAACTGAGCGCGGCTATACATTATTATAATTATATACACAGCAGGACGTTTTGTACGCGGGCACAAAATATGCGCAGCGGGGTCCCCGAAAGGGGACCCCGCTGCACATGTAGAGAAAAGAGAGGAAAGAGAGGAAAGCGAAGTTTTACTTGCCCAGGCGGCGGACCATCTCTTTGGCGCAGAAGGTGGCCACGTCGTCGGCATAGGTGCCCGCGCCGAAGCCGGCATCATAGCCCAGCTCCTTGGCCAGAGCGTGGGTGATGCGGGCGCCGCCGCAGCAGAAGATGTACTTCTCACGGACGCCCTCGGCCTCGGCCAGCTCGATGAGCTCGGTGAGGTTCTTGATGTGGACGTCCTTCTGGGTGACGGTCTGGGAGACCAGCAGCACGTCGGCGTTGACCTCGGCGGCCTTGCGGAGGAACTCCTCGTTGGGCACCTGGGAGCCCAGGTTGTACGCCTCGATCATCTCGTAGCGCTCCAGGCCGTAGTGGCCGGCAAAGCCCTTGCGGTTCATGATGGCGTCGATACCCACGGTGTGGGCGTCGGTGCCGGTGGAGGCGCCCACCACCACCAGCTTGCGGCCCAGGCGCTCCTTCAGGAACTCGTCGGTCTCGTGCATGTCCATGGCCTCGTCGGCCACGGTCTGCACCACAATCTCGTTGTAGTTGATGGTGTGGGTCAGGGAGCCGTACACCACATAGAAGGTGAAGTTCTCGTCCAGCTTCTGGCGCAGAGCCACGTTGGGGTCGGCCAGGCCCATCTTCTGGGCGATGAGCACGGCCGCCGCGGCGCCCTTGTCGTCGTCCTTCACCGGCAGGGTGAAGGAGGTCTGCACCTTGCCGTCGTTCATGGTGTCGCCGTAGGGCTTGATGCGGGTCAGGTCCAGAGTGGTGTCCAGGTCCTTATCGCGGATTTGATACAGTCCGGAGCTCATTTGCCGGCACCCCCTTTCATCATGGGCTCAAGGAAGGGGTTGAAGTACCCGGGCGCCTTGGTCACGACGCCGTCCAGGCCCTTGCCGCCGTCGCGGGGCCGCTTGATGTCGGCGAAAATGCCCCGCTCCAGGGTCTCGAAAATACCCAGCTGCTCGATCTGGCCCAGCAGGTCGGTGGCCTTCTTCAGCACATCGTTGGCCCGCTTCTGCATGATGCCGCCGTCCTTGAAGGTGATCTCCTCGCCCAGGTCGTGCATGGTGCGGAAAATGTACTGGGCGTTCTGGATGGACAGGAAACGGTCGGACAGGAAGGGGGTGTGGATGGCCTCGGTCATCATGCCCAGCAGGTGGATCTTCTGGTCGGTGAGGATGGTCACCATGTTGAACAGGGCGTCCTGCACCTGGCCGCGGAAGATGTTGCCGGTCATGAACTTCGTGGGAGGCATGTACTTCAGGGGCGCCTTGGGGAAGATCTCCCG
>CALXEB010000155.1 GCA_944387215.1 uncultured Flavonifractor sp.
GCCAGGGAAAGGGCCGGGCCTTCAGCCCGGCGGCGGCGCGCACTGCCCGCCAGTTGAGCCACGCCCCCACCGCCCCGGACAGGGCGAAGGCGGCGGCATACCCCGCCAGCCCCACCCCGGGCAGGGACATGAGCAGGAAGGTGCCCCCCAGCTCCGCCACGGCGGCCAGCAGGGCGTTGCGGGCGGCGGTTTTCTGCCGGCCCAGGCCGTTGAGGGCCCCCGAGAGCACCGCCTGATAGCAGGACAGGGCCATCCCCGCCGCCAGCAGGGGCAGGTGATCCCCCGCCGCCGGCTCCCGGAAGAGCAGCGCCCCCAGGGTGGGGCCCAGGGCGGCCAGCAGGGCCATGGCGGGGAGCACCAGGGCGGACACCGCCTGGAGCGCCCGGTCCAGCCGCCGGCGCACCAGATCCGTCCGGCCCAGGGCGGAGGCCTGGGCCAGGCGGGGCACCAGGGTGAGGCCCAGGGCCCCGATGAAGGCGGTGGGCAGGCTGAGCATGGGCAGGGTCATGCCGCACATGACGCCGAAGGCGCTCATGGCCGCGCTCACCTCCGCCCCCGCCCGCACCAGCTGCTGGGGGATGAGCACCGAGGTGGCCGCCCCCATCAGATTGCCCAGCAGGCTGGTGAGCCCCACGGGCAGGGCGATGGCCGCCGCCCGCCGGGTGAGGGCCCGCCTGTCCGGCCCGCCCGGCAGGGGGCGCGCCCCCGCCAGGCTCCGCCGGGCCAGCACCAGCAGGGTGAGGGCGGAGAAGAGCTCGCAGGCCGTCATACCCAGCATGATGAGGCCCACCGTCCGCTCCGCCGTCTGGGGCAGGAAGAGGACCAGCAGGCCCAGCACCGCCCCCGCCCGGATGAACTGCTCGCACAGCTCCACCGCCGCCGGCGGGCGGACGCAGCCGGTGCCGTAGAAGTAGTGCTTGTGGAGGTTTTCCACCCCCGTCAGCAGTACGCAGGGCAGCAGCAGCACCAGCCCCAGCCGGGTGCGGGCGTCCCCCAGGAGATAGACCGAGATGGGGTCGCTGAAAGGGACCACCATCGCCGCAGCCAGGGCGAACAGGGCCAGGAACAGGGCCAGGCAGCGCCTCAGCAGGGCGGACACCGCCCCCCGGTCCCCCCTGGCGTGGTACTCCGCCGACAGGTTGGACACTGCCGCCGTCAGCCCCACGGCGGTGACGGAGAGCAGCACGGAGTACACCGGCATCACCAGCTGGTAGAGCCCCATGACCTCCGCGCCGATGAGCCGGGACAGGCAGATGCGGTACAAAAAGCCCAGCGCCTGGGAGAGCATGCCGGTGCCGGTGAGCAGCAGCGTGCCGTAGAGCATGGACGTTCGGTCGAGTTTCATGGCGCCGCCCCCTTCGTCCCACTCTATTCCGAAGGGGCTGTCCCACATACGTGCTCTGCGGATAAACCGGCTGGACCGCCCCCGGCGGGGCCGCCCGCCGGGCCGGGAAGGGACCGAAGATCCAGATAATGGGGAAAATGGGGGAGAAACGCCCCGGCAGCCCCTTTTCAGACGGTGCGGTTTGCATATTTTTCTCAGACAAAAGAAAGGTGTCATTTTCGATTTGTGCATTTTTCATAGGAATATTGATAAAAAAATAACGCTTTTTTGCTTGCCTGTTCAGCTGGAAAGCGGTATACTATTAAGGAAGGAAAATGTTAAAAAAATAACGATTCATTTTCCGCATGTGTAGACCAAAGGAGGAAGGTCAAAATGGGCTTTGTAAAGCTGGAAAAACAGGGCCACGTGGGCATCGTGACCATAGACCGGCAGGAGGCGCTGAACGCGCTGAACAGCCAGGTGCTGGACGATCTGGACGCCATGATCGACCAGGTGGCGGCAGATGACGAGATCTATGTGATGATCCTCACCGGCGCGGGGCGCTCTTTCGTGGCCGGCGCCGATATCGGTGAGATGAAGGGCTTTTCCTCCATCGACGGCAAGAAGTTCGGCGTGCACGGCGGCGGCGTGTTCCTGAAGCTGGAGAATATGGCCAAGCCGGTGATCGCCGCGGTGAACGGGTTTGCCCTGGGCGGCGGGTGCGAGCTGAGCATGGCCTGCGACATCCGCCTGGCCAGCGAGAAGGCCCGGTTCGGCCAGCCCGAGGTGGGCCTGGGCATCACCCCCGGCTTCGCCGGCACCCAGCGGCTGCCCCGGATCGTGGGGGTGAGCAAGGCCATGGAGCTGATCCTCACCGCCAAGACCATCAAGGCCGACGAGGCCAAGGCCATCGGCCTGGTCAGCGAGGTGTACCCCGCCGAGGAGCTGATGCCCAAGGCCATGGAGCTGGCCGAGGCCATCTGCGCCAACGCCCAGATCGCGGTGCAGGAGTCCAAGCGGTGCATCCGCATGGGCATGCAGACCGACATCGCCACCGGCTCCGCCTTTGAGGCCGAGGCCTTCGGCGTGTGCTGCGGCACCGAGGACAAGAACGAGGGCATGGGCGCGTTCCTCGAAAAGAGAACCGAGAAGCACTTCCAGAACAAGTAAGCACCAAGCCCGCGCCCAGGCCCTCGTGGGGCCCCCGCCGAAGCCCAGCGCAGCGGGTTCGGCGGGGAAAGGACGAGCAAGGGAGCGATGTGGAGCTTTCGCTGGCAAGCGGAAGCGGAACGCAGCGGACTTTGCGAGGACGCGGGCGCGTTCCTGGAGAAGCGCGCGGAGAAGCACTTCCAGAACAAGTAAGCGTCTCTGCAGAGGGGCGCGGGCGGGGCGCCGTGCGGGCGCCCCAGCCGGACCGAGCTGTTCAAAGCATACATTTTTAGGAGGTAGATTCCCATGAAAAAGATCGTAGTCATCGGCGGCGGGACCATGGGCCTGGACATCGCCCAGGTGTTCGCGCGCAACAGCTATGACGTGGTGGTGCGGGACATCAACGACGCCATCATCCAGGCCAGCGAGGCCCGGCTGAACAAGGGGTTGGACAAGCTGGTGGCCAAGGGGAAGATGGACGAGGCGAAGAAGGCTGACATTCTGGGCCACATGAGCTTTACCACCGACCTGAACCAGGCGGCTGACGCGGACCTGGTGGTGGAGGCGGCCATCGAGAACCTGGAGATCAAGAAGAGCATCTTTGCCGAGCTGGACAAGATCTGCAAGAGCGAGACCATTCTGGCCTCCAACACCTCTTCCATCTCCATCACGGCCATCGCCGCGGCGACCCAGCGGCAGGACAAGTTCATCGGCATGCACTTCTTCAACCCCGCCACGGTGATGAAGCTGGTGGAGGTCATCCGCGGCGCTCACACCTCCGACGAGACCTGCGCCACCATCGTGGAGCTGTCCCGTGCCATCGGCAAGGAGCCGGTGGAGGTGAACGAGGCCCCGGGCTTTGTGGTGAACAAGATCCTGATCCCCATGATCAACGAGGCTGTGGACCTGCTGTACACCGGCGTGGCCACCGCCGAGGGCATCGACACGGCCATGAAGCTGGGCGCCAACCACCCCATGGGCCCCCTGGCTCTGGGCGACCTGGTGGGCCTGGACGTGTGCCTGGCCATCATGGACACCCTGTACAATGAGACCCACGATCCCAAGTACCGGGCCTCCCTGCTGCTGCGGAAGATGGTCCGCGCCGGCAAGCTGGGCCGCAAGACCGGCATCGGCTTCTACGACTACCG
>CALXEB010000156.1 GCA_944387215.1 uncultured Flavonifractor sp.
AACGACGCCGAGTACGTGGGCGGGTGCATCGCCGGCGGCCGCCGCTACCTGCACATCAACGCCAACGGCGACGTGGACCCCTGCGTGTTCATCCACTACTCCGACTCCAACATCCGGGAGAAGACCCTGCTGGAGTGCCTCCAGTCCCCGCTGTTCATGGCCTACCACGACAACCAGCCCTTCAACGAGAACATGCTCCGGCCCTGCCCCATGCTGGAGAACCCGGAGTTCATCGAGAAGATGGTCCACGAAACCGGCGCCCACTCCACCGATCCCCAGTCCCCCGAGAGCGTGGAGCACCTGACCGCCAAGACCCACCCCTATGCCGACAACTGGACCCCCACCGCCGAGAAGCTGTGGAACCAGTCCCACCCCGGCTGCGGCGGCTGCACCGCCTGCGCGGGGAAGTAAACAGCGCATCCTGACCCGGGCAGGGCCGCCTTCCGGCGGCCCTGCCTTTGCCGGATTCATTCGGAAATCGGGCGAAAGGGGGAATTGCGATGAGAACGGCGGCGCCCCGGGGCGGGCGCCTGCTCCCGGCCGCGGCCGGGGGCCTGGCGCTCTTTGCCTTTGCGGCCATGGGGCTGATGATTGCGGCGGCCGCCGCTTACGTGCTGCTGGCCAATACCCAGCCCAGGGAATTCTTCCTGCTCTATGCCTGCGTGCCCGCCCTGTGCCTGGCGGGGGGCGCGGTGCTGCTGCCGGCGGAGCGCCTGGGGCGGCGGGCCTTCCTGATCCTGCTGTTCACGGCGGCGCTGGTTTTGAAGGGGACCGTGGCGCTGACGGTGACCCCCAGGCTGGAGAGCGACTTCTACCTGCTCCACTACGCGGCGGACCAGCTGGCCCAGGGGAACAATATCCTCAACGACACCTCCTATTTCCAGTTGTGGCCTTACCAGAGCTTTTTTGTGGCGGTGCTGGCGGGGGTCATGAAGCTGTTCGGCGCTTCGCCGGTGGTGTTCCGGCTGATGAACGCGCTGCTGTCCGCCCTGACCAACCTGCTGGTCTATGCCCTGGCCAGGCGGTTTGCCTCCGAGCGGGGGGCCCGGCTGGCGGGGCTGCTGTTCCTCCTCTACCCGGGCACCTTTTTCCTCATCCCGCTGCTCACCAACCAGCACTTGTCGGAGTGCCTGCTGCTGGCGGCCTTCTGGGCCTGCACCGCCCCGGCGGAGCGGCTGCCCGGCCGGCTGTGGCGGGGCGGCGCGGGGGGCGTGCTGCTGGCCCTGAGCAACGCGGTGCGCCCCATGGGGCTGGTGGCGGTGCTGGCCCTGTGCGCCTGTATGGTGTTCCGGCTGATGGAGGTGTGGGAGAAGCGAAGCGGCTGGACGGCGCTGCTGCCCGGCCTGTGTACCCTGGCGGCCTATTTCCTGTGCGGCGCCCTGATCTCCGGCCTGGTGGTCTGGACGGGACTGAACCGCCTGGGCCTGACGAACCAGGCGCCCGAGTGGAAGTTCGTCCTGGGGCTGAACACCCAGTCTCTGGGCCGGTACAGCGACGCCGACGCGGCGGCGGTGTTTGGCCCGGGGGTGGCGGACTGGCGGGGGGAGCTGGAGCGGCTGCTGGAGGAGCGGCTGACCATCTCCCTGCCGGCGCTGCTGAGGCTGATGGCGCACAAGATCCGGATCATGTGGGGCGGCTTTGAGGACGCCTCCTGGGTGCTCACCGCCTCCTACCTGGCGGAGCTGGAGGGGCGGGGCCTGGCCGCGGCGGCGCTGACCGGGACGGGGGTGCTGCAGCGGCTGTGCTCCGGGTGCTGGATCTCCATGAACCTGCTGAACGCGGGGGCGGCCCTCTCCGCCCTGCGGCGGCGGGAGAGGCCGCGGGGGGTCCGGCTCCTGCTCATGCTGACGGCCCTGGCCTATTTCTGCGCCCACCTGTTCATCGAGATCCAGATCCGCTACCGCAGCACCATGACCGTGCTGCTGATCATCCTGGCCGCCGCCGGCTTTGACTGGGCGGCCGGCCTGTTCCGCCGCCGGAGGGCGGGGGAGCGGGCGTAACGCAGAGCGCGGGCGGGAGGGAAAGAGCCCTCCCGCCCGCGTTTTCCGTGTCGCCCGGCGCGCGCCGGAGGGCGGTTCCCGCCGCTTTTCCGGGGATGTTAGCTCCCGTTGCTTGCGGCAACGGGCATTTCCCTTTATAATCGCGGTGACGGCAAAAGAAAAGGAGGCCATAGCCTATGCTCAGTGAAAACATCAGGGCCATGCGGAGGGCAAAGGGGCTTTCACAGCAGGAGCTGGCCGTCCGGCTGAATGTGGTGCGGCAGACCGTCTCAAAATGGGAGCAGAACCTGTCGGTGCCTGATTCCGATATGCTGCTCGCCCTCTCGGAGGCCCTGGAGACGCCTGTGAGCCGGCTGCTGGGAGAATCCGTGGCGGAGCCGGAGGCAGATGAGCTGAAAGCGATCGCCGCGAAGCTGGAGGTCATCAACCTGCAGCTCGCCCGGCGAAGAGACGCGGGGAGACGGGCCCTGCACGGACTGTTCCTCGCGCTGTGCGCGGGCACGGCTGCAGTTTTCACGGCCCTGCGGGCGCTGGGAAGCCCTTACCTGGACTGGGACCTTGCCGACCCCGAGACCGCCGTGCTGGCAACGGCGGTCCACGGGTTTGAATGGCTGTTCGTCCGGGCGGCGCCGGTCATCCTCATTGCCGCGGGCGTCGGGGCGTTCCTGACGCGGAAGAAAGGATAGCCGCCCGTGTGGTTGGGATGGCCGGGTAGAGACCGTTTCCGGCGGCCGGGAACCAAAATAAAAGGACATCCGAAGGGATGTCCTTTCATTTTGAAGCTGGACTTCGATCCGGGCATTTGAAATCACCAAAAGGTGGAGCAGGCCTTCGGCCTGCGAAACCCAAAAAGAAAGACACGACGCAAGTCGTGTCTTTCTTTTTGGCATGTGTTGACGAAAAAGACGCGGAGATCCGAAAGCAAGGCCGCCCGCAGGGCGGCAAACCAAACCGGAGCCCAGCAAAGCGGGTCCGGTTTGGAGAGGAGGAGCGACGGAATGAGGGAGCGATGACTTTTATAAAAAAAGTCGTCGCGAACGATATGCAGTCCGCGACGACGTGGTGACCCGTCGGGGATTCGAACCCCGGACCCACTGCTTAAAAGGCAGTTGCTCTGCCAACTGAGCTAACGAGTCATATGGCTGGGATGGCTGGACTCGAACCAGCGAATGCGGGAGTCAAAGTCCCGTGCCTTACCACTTGGCTACACCCCAATCTCGCTGGTAAAGCGCAGGGCCGGAGCGGACGCTCCGGCCCTGCCGCCTTGAGTCATATGGGGTGGGTGACGGGACTCGAACCCGCGACACTCGGAACCACAATCCGATGCTCTACCAACTGAACTACACCCACCATAGGGAAACTGCGGGGGGAACTGGCACGCCTGAAGTTTGGCCGGTCAGCGGACATGCCGGGGGCATGTTCGCCGGCCAGGGTCCCTTCCGAAGAAGGCGAGCCTCTGGCGAAGCCTGATTCGCGACAGGGGTGCCTGCTGCCCAGCCATGCTGAGACTTTATCCAAAGTTCCCACCCTGGATA
>CALXEB010000157.1 GCA_944387215.1 uncultured Flavonifractor sp.
CCGCCGATGATCTCCCCGATGCCGGGCACCAGGCAGTCGGCGGCGGCCACGGTCCTGCCGTCGTCGTTGAGGCGCATATAGAAGGCCTTGATTTCCCTGGGGTAGTCGGTGACGAACACGGGCTTTTTAAAGACCTGCTCGGTGAGGTAGCGCTCGTGCTCGGTCTGCAAATCGCTGCCCCAGTCCACCTTGAAATCGAACTTGTCGTTGTTCTGCTTGAGGATCTCCACCGCCTCGGTATAGCTCACCCGGCCGAAGTCGGAGGAGGCCACGTGCTCCAGCCGCTCCTTCAGGCCCTTGTCCACGAAGGAGTTGAAGAAATTGATCTCATCGGGGCACTTTTCCAGCACGGTGTTGATAATATACTTGATCATGGCCTCGGCCACGTCCATATCGCCCTTTAAGTCGCAGAAGGCCATCTCGGGCTCGATCATCCAGAACTCGGCGGCGTGGCGCTGGGTGTTGGAGTTCTCCGCCCGGAAGGTGGGGCCGAAGGTGTACACGTCCCCGAAGGCCATGGCGAAGTTCTCGGCGTTGAGCTGGCCGGAGACGGTGAGGCTGGTCTTTTTGCCGAAGAAGTCCCTGGTGTAGTCCACGGTGCCGTCGTCATTTTTGGGCACATTATCCAGGTCCAGGGTAGTGACCTGGAACATCTCGCCCGCCCCCTCGCAGTCGCTGCCGGTGATAATGGGGGTGTGGACATAGACGAAGCCCCGGTCCTGGAAGAAGCAGTGGACGGCGTGGGCGGCCACGCTCCGCACCCGGAAGGCGGCGGAGAACAGGTTGGTGCGGGGGCGCAGGTGCTGGATGGTGCGCAGATACTCCACGCTGTGGCGCTTTTTCTGAAGGGGGTAGTCGGGGGTGGAGGGGCCCTCCACGGCGATGGCGGCCGCCTTCACCTCCAGGGGCTGCTTGGCCTGGGGGGTGAGCACCACCGTACCGGTGACGGTGAGGGCGGCCCCCACGTTCTGGGAGGCGATCTCCTTGTAGTTTTCCAGGCTGCCGGCGTCCATGACGATCTGCAGGTTCTTGAAGCAGGAGCCGTCGTTGAGCTCGATGAAGCCGAAGGTCTTCATGTCCCGGATGGTGCGGGCCCAGCCGGACACCAGCACCTCTTTCCCGCCGAACCGCTCCTGGTCGGCGAAGATCTGCGCAATTTTTGTGCGTTCCATTGGTCGTTCCCTCTATTCGTAAAAAATAAGGTCTCAGTGGGCAATAGTATATCATTTTCTGCTGATTTTGCAAGGGCCGGCGCAAAAAAGACTACAGGCGGTGACCGTCCCCCCACTGGCACATCTGATCCAGGATGGGGATCAAAGACTTCCCCCGCTCGGTCAGGCTGTACTCCACCTTGGGCGGGATCTGAGGGTATTCCTCCCGGTGGACCAGTTGGTCGGCCTCCAGCTCCTTCAGCGTGGCGCTGAGGGTCTTGTAGGAGATGCCGCCGATATACTTCTTCATCTCGTTGAATCGCACCACCCCGAACTCCATCAGGGTATACAGGATGGTCATCTTGTATTTGCCGCTGATCAGCGACAGGGTATAGCTGAACCCGGTGGTGCCCAGGCTCTCATCGGAGATGCACCGCTCGCCCATATTACACTCTCCTAAAGGTAAGTATCATACTTTCTTGCCAGTATCGCACTTAATTGTGCGTACTTGATTTCCTTCTCGTGCATGCTATGATTATAGTATCGAGCGCGGGGGAAGTCAATCCCGCGGAACAGGAGGATATATCTATGGGTAAAAACATCGTGGTGCTCAACGGCAGTCCCCGCAGGTGCGGCAACACCGCCGCCCTGGTGCGGGAGTTCACCCGGGGCGCGGAGGAGGCGGGACATACCGTCACCGAGTTTTTCCTGGACGGCATGGAGATACACGGCTGCAAGGGCTGCTTTGGCGGCCGCAGCAGCCGGGAGTGTCCCTGTGTACAGCAGGACGATATGGGCAAGATCTACCCGGCAGTAAAGGACAGCGACGCGGTGGTGCTGGCCTCCCCCTTGTACTACTGGAACCTGAGCGGCCAGCTCCGCACCGCCGTGGACCGGCTCTTCGCCCTGGAGGAGGGGGACGGTAACCTGCTCCGGGGCTGCGGCCGGGCCTCCTGCCTGCTGATGGCGGCGGAGGGAAACGGCTTTGAGGATGTGCGCGCCTACTACGACCACCTGATGGAGCACCTGCGGTGGAAGAACCTGGGCCATGTATTGGCCGGGGGCAACATGGACACGGGGGACATCGCCGGCAAGCCGGAGCTCCAGGCGGCCTACGACCTGGGCAGATCCATCTCCTGAGGCACGATAAAGCGCGGGCCGGTCTGGTAAGACCGGCCCGCGCCTTGCATCAGTACAGCGGCACCAGAAACAGCCAGGGAGCGGTGAGGACGGCCAGAGCCAGGGCGGCCCCGTGCCGCTGCCGGTCCTCCAGCTCCGGACAGCGGCGGAGGGACCGCCGGTCCAGGAAATAGATGCACACGCCGGCAATGGCCACCCCCGCCAGGGTCCAGGCAAGGGCCAGGGGCGTGCGGAAGGGACTGCCCGTGATGGCGGTGAGATTCTCCTCCCACCAGGCTCCGCCGTAGGCGGCGGCAAACATGCCCAGTACCATCCAGGCCACCCCCGCGGCGTCGGCCAGGAAGCCGTTGAGCCAGACCCGCCACCACGTCCGCCGGAGCACCGCCCCTTTGGCAGCGCAGCGCAGAGCGGCCAGTGCCAGCAGCAGCACGGCGCAGTCGATGGCCAGGTTGCCGGGCAGGATCACCAGCCACGCCTGTGGAAAGATCCACAGCAGCCAGATGGGCAGCAGAATGTTATACAGCCGGACCTGTGTTCTCTCCATAGGCGCTTTCTCCTTTCAGTTCCTCCCCCGGCTGCCCAGGATGCGCTCCGTCCGCTGGGCGTCGGAGAGGGAGCGGTCCCGGAAGTGGTAAAGCGCCAGCCCCAGCGCCGCCAGGGCGGCGGCCAGAGCGTACTCCAGGGGGCTGAGGGCGCCGGGGCTGAAGGGCAGCAGCAGGTTGCCCGCCAGGAACAGCGAGGCGATGACGCCGCACACCGCGGTGATCCGGCCCCCGGGCATGGACACCGGCCGCCGCCAGTCCGGGCGGCTTTTCCGCAGGGCCAGCACCGCCAGCAGGGACATGACCCACATGACCACGGTGGCCAGGGAGGCGATGTTGATGAGGGGGAGGAAAAGCAGCTTGCCGGTGAAGGGGGTAAGCACCACAAAGGCGGCGGTGAACCAGATGCACCGGGCGGGGGTGCCGTATTTGGGGTGGAGGGCGGAGAACTGCTCCGACACCAGGCCGAACCGGGACAGGCCGTAGAGCATCTGGGCGGAGGAGTAGAGGGTGGAATTCATCACACCTACCGCCCCCACAAAGGCGGTGACCAGGAAGAGCACCCGCACGGCGGGGACGCCGGTGAGGGCCACCAGCACGTCGGCAAAGGGGGCGGTGCGGTCCACCGCCTCCCGCCAGGGCATGCACCCGGCCACGGCGGTGGACACCAGGCACAGGATGCCGGTGACCAGCAGCAGGC
>CALXEB010000158.1 GCA_944387215.1 uncultured Flavonifractor sp.
GTCGCCCCACAGGGCGTGGTGGGCGTCCACCAGGGCCTGGACGTGGGCGGCGCTGGCCTTGTTGATCCAGGTGGGGAAGTAGCACTCGGTCTCGTACACCTCGCCGGTCCAGGAGGGCCGGTCATACATGTACATGGACACCTTCACGTCGTCGCCGTACTTCTTCACGCTGGGCAGGTCGCGGATCTCCTGGAGGCAGGAGTCCCAGGTCTCGCCGGCGGTCATGCGGCGGTCGATGGAGATGGAGCAGGAGTCGGCCACGGCGCAGCGGCTGGGGGAGGTGTAGAAGATCTGGGAGGTGGTGCAGGTGCCCCGGCCCAGGAAGCGGGCGTCCTCGTAGTGGTCGGGGTTGTACTTGGGATCCAGCATCTTCACCAGGCCCTTGACCTCCACGCTGTCGTCGGCGGGGTTCTCGTTCAGGGCCCGTACATCCTGGAGGATGTCGGCCATCTTGTAGATGGCGTTGTCGCCCCGCTCGGGGGCGGAGCCGTGGCAGGACACGCCGTGGACGTCCACCCGGATCTCCATGCGGCCCCGGTGGCCCCGGTAGATGCCGCCGTCGGTGGGCTCGGTGGACACCACAAACTCCACCTGCTCCTTCTTGATGCCCTTGGCGGGGAAGAACTTGTTGACGATGTACTGCCAGCACATGCCGTCGCAGTCCTCCTCCTGGACGGAGCCCACCACCATGATCTTATAGCCCTCGGGGATGAGGCCCAGATCCTTCATGATCTTCCCGCCGTAGGCGGCGGCGGCCATGCCGCCCTCCTGGTCGGAGGCCCCCCGGCCGTAGATCACCGCGTCGTCCTCCCAGCCCTGGTAGGGGTCGGCGGTCCAGTTGTCCCGGTTGCCGACGCCCACAGTGTCGATGTGGGAGTCAAAGGCGATGATCCTGTCGCCCTGGCCCAGCCAGCCGATGACGTTGCCCAGGCCGTCGAACTCCACGTCGTCGTAGCCCAGCTTCTCCAGTTCGGCCCTGATGCAGGCGGTCACTTCCTTCTCCTGGCAGCTCTCGCTGGGGCGGGCGATCATGGCCCGCAGGAAGCGGGTCATATCCGCCTGGTACGCCGCGGCGGCGGCTTTGATTGCTTCATAATCCATGTCCATGCCCTCCATCCTCTGTCTGTGTTCTATGTGACGGTCTCATTGTCTCATCCGTATGTTTTCTGCGGCGTGTCCGTGGTGGGGTATTCCCCGTCCCAGATCACCCGCCGGAAGCGCAGCGGATCGGTGTTGCCCTCGGTGGAGAAGAGGAGCACCTGGGAGAATCGGTCCAGCTCCAAAGCTTCCCGCAGATCCCGGTAGGCGTCGTCCTCCATGATGGCGTCCAGGCAGCCCATGCCCACGGCCCCGGATTCCCCGGATATGACCGTGGGATCCCCCTTCACCGGCACCCCCAGCATCCGCATGCCCTTGGCGGCCACCCAGTCCGGGCAGGAGAGGAAGGCGGACACGTGCTCCCGCAGGATGTCCCAGGCGATGGGGTTGGGCTCGCCGCAGGCCAGGCCGGCCATAATGGTCCTCAGCTCCCCGGTCACCTTCCGGGGCGCCCCGTCCCCGGCCAGGGCGCTGCGGTAGAGGCAGTCGGCCGCGCTGGCCTCCATCACCGCGAATTTGGGCGGATCATTGGGGAAGAGGTTGGCAAAGTAGCCCACCACCGCCCCGGCCAGGGAGCCCACTCCCGCCTGGACGAACACGTGGGTGGGACGGTTGACCCCGCACTGGCGCAGCTGGTCGGCCGCCTCGCTGGCCATGGTGCCGTAGCCCTGCATGATCCAGGCGGGGATCTCCTCGTACCCCGGCCAGGCGGTGTCCTGGACCACCACCCCGTGGTCGGTGGCCGCCGCCTCGGCGGCGGCCATGCGCACGCAGTCGTCGTAGTTGACCTCCTCGATGGTGACGGCGGCCCCCTCCCGGGCGATGCTGTCGTACCGGGCCCGGGAGCTGCCCTTGGGCATGTGGACCACCGCCCGCTGGCCCAGCCGGCGGGCCGCCCAGGCCACCCCCCGGCCGTGATTGCCGTCGGTGGCGGTGAAGAAGGCGGCCTGGCCGAATTCCCGCCGGAGGGATTCGCTGGTCAGGTAGTCGTAGGTCATCTCGGACACGTCCCGCCCGGTCTCCCCGGCGATGTACCGGGCCATGGCGAAGGAGCCCCCCAGCACCTTGAAGGCGTTGAGGCCGAAGCGGTAGCTCTCGTCCTTCACGTACAGCCCGCCCAGGCCCAGGTACTTGGCCATGCCGTCCAGCCGGGCCAGGGGGGTGACGGAGTACTGGGGGAAGGAGCTGTGGAAAAACCGGGCCTTGGCCACGTTGGGCAGGGCCATGATGGACAGGTGGGGGGCCTCCCCCCGGGGCATGCGGTTCAGGGTCCACTGTATGGGCTCTTTCATGTTGTCTCCTCCGGCCCGGCGGGGCCGGGCTGTTTTCGGTAAAAGGTGTTGTCCATGGGCAGGGAAGTGCGCAGCACGTGGTTCCGGGCGTAGTAGGCCCCCTGGATGGCGGGGGCGGTGGGGATGGCGGCGATCTCCCCGATGCCCTTGGCCCCGTAGGCGAAGGGGAGCAGCTCCTCCTTCTCCACGTAGATGGCGTGTATGTCGGGGATCTGGTGGGCCCGCAGCAGGCCCAGGGTGCCGAACCGGGCCTGGGGCACGCAGTCCTTCAGGGGGAAGTCCTCGGTGAGGGCGTAGCCCATGCTCATAAGCACGCCCCCCTCGATCTGCCCCTGGATGGCGGTGGGGTTGACCACCCTGCCCGAGTCGTGGGCGGCCCACACCTCTTTGACCCGCCCCGCCTCGTCCAGCACCGCCACGTGGGTGGCAAAGCCGTAGGCGATGTGGCTTTTGGGGTTGGGCACGTCGGAGCCCAGCTTGTCGGTGGGGTCGAAGAACTCGGCGAAGTACTCCAGCCCCTCCAGGGCGGCCAGGTCCCCCTCCGCCCCGTCCAGGTCGGCCTTCAGGTCGGCGGCGGCCATGCGCACCGCCTCGCCGGTGATGAGGGTCTGGCGGGAGCCGGAGGTGGTGCCCGAATCGGGGGCCAGCTCGGAGCTGCACCCCATGTTGCGCAGCTTCTCCCGGGGCAGGCCGGCAGTCTGGGCCAGGATCTGCAGGAACACGGTGGCGCAGCCCTGGCCGATGTCGGAGGCGGCGGCGTACAGCTCCACCGCTCCGTCCCGCACCCGCAGGCGGCAGCGGCCCTTGTCCGGCAGGCCCACCCCAACGCCGGAGTTCTTCATGGCGCAGGCGATGCCGGCGCGGCCGGCGTTTTTCTCATAGACCTCCTTCACCGCCAGCAGGGTCTCCTTCAGGGCGGTGGAGCGGTCGGCGATCTGGCCGTTGGGGAGCACCTTCCCCGGCTCAATGGCGTTGCGCCAGCGGATCTCCCAGGGGGATATGCCCACCTGCTCGGCCAGCAGGTTGATGTTGCTCTCCAGGGCGAACTCGCTCTGGCACACGCCGAAGCCCCGGAAGGCCCCGGCGGGGGG
>CALXEB010000159.1 GCA_944387215.1 uncultured Flavonifractor sp.
GCGCGCAGGATCAGTCCGCCCGTGGGCGGGCTGATCCCACACTTGCGGGCTGAGAAGTGTTTTCCCCGAGGCACATGTCCCCGGGGAAAACAGATTTCCATTTTTTCGCGCCTGCGGGCGCGAACTCTGCGAGGCGTTTCGACATGCTGAGGCCCCCGGCACAGCCGGGGGCCTTTCGCTGTATCACGCTTCCCGCTTTTCCTCGGGGTCGGTCAGCAGGGCGGAGAGGACCTGGTGGTAGAAGCGCTCCGGCCGGGCCTGGAAGCGGGCGGCCAGGGCGTCGGCCTGTTCCCGGGAAGGGCAGAGCAGCTCCACCGTCAGCAGGTTGCCCCCGTCGTCGTCCAGGGCCAGGCGGAGGGTGACCTCATCCCCCTGGCGCGAGAAGATCTCAGAGCGCACCTGGGCCGCCCGGCGCAGGGCGGCGTTGAGCAGGGACAGGTTCTCGTCGCACTTGCGCTTGACTGAGTAGGGCAGGCTGCTCTCGCAGGCCGCGCCGTTCTCCCGGCCCTTGTCGGTAATGGCGTAGCGGCCCTCCTCCAAAGTCAGGTGGCCGGAGGCCACCAGCTCCGCCGCCGCCTCGGCGAACTCGAAGTAGTCCACCCCGCCGTCGCACATGGTCAGGTCGGTGAGGGTGGCAAAGTCGATGGGGCCGGCCACCCGGGCCATGATATAGAGCACCAGGAGCTTGATGTCCAGCTTGTCGTGGATAAAACCGTAACGGGGCATGGGAGCCCACCTCCCGTGAGAGATCTGTGCCTGTCTATTATAGCGGAAAGGTAAGGGGAGCACAAGGAGATTTTCCGCCGCTTGACGCGGGGGGGCCGCCGGGGGTATCATAGAGGAAAGATCTGGGGAGGGACTGCTATGATGAAACGACTGCTTCCTGCGCTGCTGGCCCTGGGCCTGCTTCTGTCCGCCTGCTCCGGCGGGGAGGAGCCCTCCGCCGAGACTCAGCCGGAGCACTCCTTTGCGCCCGTGGAGGAGAGCGAGACGCCCCGGCCCACCCCCTACGACGGGCCGGTGAGTCCCCTCAGCGGCCTGCCCATGGATGAGGAGTGGGTGGACCGCCGGCCGGTGGCCGTCATGCTCAACAACCTGAAGGAGGCCCTGCCCCAGCTGGGCCAGTCCATGGCGGACATCATTTACGAGGTCCCCGCCGAGGGGGGCATCACCCGGATGCTGGGGGTGTTCCAGTCCCTGGACGGGGTAGGGAAGATCGGCTCCATCCGCTCTGCCCGGCCCTATTACCTGGAGCTGGCCCTGGGGCACGACGCCATTTTCATCCATGCCGGCGGCAGCGAGGACGCCTACGCCAAGATCCGCCAGTGGGGCGTGGACGCCCTGGACGGAGTGCGGGGGCCCTACATGAGCAACACCGAGTACGGCAACCTCATGTGGCGCGATCCGGAGCGGAAGCAGCAGTACAGCCTGGAGCACACGGTGGTCACCACCGGGGAGATGATCCAGGAGCGCTTCGCCGGCTACACCAACCTGCGGCAGGAGCATGAGGAGGGCTGGACCTACGAGATGGAGTTTGCCGAGGACGGCACCCCGGCGGCGGGGGAGAGCGCCGGCGCCGTCACCGTGCCCTTCTCCAATTACAAGACCGGGACGTTCACCTATGACCCGGAGCAGCAGCTCTATCTGGTGGAGGAGTACGGCGAGCCCTACATAGACGGGGACACCGGGGAGCAGGTGGGGGTGACCAACCTGGTGGTCGTCCAGACCGCCTGCCGCAATACCGGCGACAGCCTGGGCCACATCACCGTGGACCTGTCCGGCAGCGGGGAGGGGTACTTCGCCTGCGGCGGGAAGATCGTGCCCATCACCTGGAGCAAGCAGGCCCCCGACGGGCAGCTTTACTACTACGGCCCCGACGGCGCGCCCCTCACCTTCGGCACGGGCCGGACCTATGTCTGTATCATACCTCTGGACCGGGAGGTCACCTGGGCGCCGTGAGCGCGGCCCCGCGGCGCCGTAAAAAAGCGGACCGGCCATCGGCCGGTCCGCCTGAGATTGCCGGACGACCTTCCGAAAAGGAAAGTCTCACAGAGCTCCTGCGGCCGCAGCCGCAGGAATCAAATCAAAGTCTGTTCATTCCAAGGACATGTGCCTTGGAATGGACACTTCTCATGGCGGAAGAGGCGACTGTTTCGCGAGAGATCGAGTCTCTTCCGCCATGCAGCCTGTCCCGAAAAGCGGCTGAGCCGCTTTTCGGGATACGAAAGCGGACCGGCCATCGGCCGGTCCGCTTATTTGTTCCTTTCAATCACACCGCGCGGGTGACCTTACCGGAACGGAGGCATCTGGTGCACACGTAGACGTGCTTGGGCGTGCCGTTGACGATCGCCTTGACCCGCTTCACATTGGGCTTCCAGGGGCGATTGGAGCGGCGGTGGGAGTGGGACACCTGAATGCCGAACACAACGCCCTTGTCGCAGAATTCACATTTGGCCATTCGCTTCTACCTCCTTCTGGTCAGGATAGCTCATAAAGCATCGAATGATATGATAGCAGAAGCGGGGACAAATTGCAAGCATTTTTTTGCCCCGCCGGCAAGTTTTTTGCTGCGCGCCCCGGCCCCGCCCGCGGGCGGCTCCCGCCCACGCAGGGCGTTTTATTCTGTTGCCAAAGCCTTCGGAGAAGTGGTATACTATAGCAGATACCAAGGAATATACTGCCGGAAAGGGAGGCGCGGACATGGAAAGCCTGTACAGCGTCAAGCTGGGAGAACTGATCAAGCGGTTTCACCTGGAGGTGCTCCGCGGGTGCGCCGGGTATGAAGACGTGCCCATCTGCACGGAGGATGTGAACCGGCCGGGGCTCCAGCTCACTGGTTTTTTTGACTACTTTGACCCCAAGCGGCTTCAGGTCATCGGCCGGGTGGAGGCCACCTACCTGGAGGGGCTGACCGCGGATCAGCGGCGGGAGAGCTTTGAACAGCTCCTCTCCCAGAACATCCCCGCCCTCATCATCTCCCGGGGCATCGACCCCTTCCCCGAGTGTATGGAGATGGCGGACAAGTATGACCGCACGGTGCTCCGCAGCCAGGACACCACCAGCGTCCTCATGAGCAACATCATTGCCGCCCTCAAGTCCTACCTGGCCCCCCGCATCACCCGCCACGGGGTACTGGTGGAGGTGTACGGCGAGGGGGTGCTGCTGCTGGGCGAGTCCGGCGTGGGCAAGAGCGAGACCGCCATCGAGCTGGTCAAGCGTGGCCACCGGCTCATTGCCGACGACGCCGTGGAGATCAAGCAGACCGTCACCGGCGGCCTGGTGGGCACCGCCCCCGAGCTCATCCGCCACTATATCGAGCTGCGGGGCATCGGCGTTATTGACGTGCGCCGCCTGTTCGGTATGAGCGCCGTCAAGGAGGAGGCCGACATCGACATGGTCATCAACCTGGAGCAGTGGAAGGACGGGGCCATGTACGACCGGCTGGGTCTGGAGAACCTGTA
>CALXEB010000160.1 GCA_944387215.1 uncultured Flavonifractor sp.
CCACCGAGATCTACACGCTTTCCCTACACGACGCTCTTCCGATCGCCCTCCGCCAAGGAGGGGGAGTGCGAACTGCGCATCACCGCCCACGCCGCCGACGAGGCCGCCGCCCGGGCCCTCATCGACCCGGTGGCGGCGGAGCTGAGGGCCCGCTTCGGCCCCCTGGTCTACGGGGTGGACGTGCCCTCCCTGGAGGCGGCGGTGCTGGCGCTGCTCAGGGAGAAGGGCCTCACCTTCGGCACCGCCGAGAGCTGCACCGGCGGGCTCATCGCCAAGCGCATCACCGACCTGCCGGGGGCCTCGGCGGCCTTCCGGGGGGGCGTGGTGAGCTACGCCACCCAGGTCAAGCACGACCTGCTGGGGGTGGACCAAGCCCTGCTGGACCGATACGGCGCGGTGAGCGAGCCCGTGGCGGCGGCCATGGCGGAGGGGGCCCGGCGGGCCCTGGGCTGCGATATCGCCGTGGCCTCCACCGGCGTGGCCGGCCCCGACCCGGACGAGCGGGGCAACCCGGTGGGGCTGGTGTACCTGGCCCTGGCCGCCCCGGAGGGCACCTGGGTGCGCCGCACGGAGCAGAACCTGAAGGAGCGCCCCCGCATCCGGCACATCGCCGCCTCCCACGCCTTCGATCTGGCCCGGCGGTACCTGACGGGGCTGGAGATGAAATAAGGGCGCCTGCCGGGGCGGTCACGCCCCTTCCGCCGGGAAGAGCCGGCGGAAGATCAGCCGGGTGAGGGGCCCCGCGGCAAACAGGTTCCACAGCAGGGCCATGGGAAAGTTTTTCAGCAGCGTGCCCGCCCAGAGGGCGGGCAGCTGGCCCCAGCTGCCCGCGCCCGGCAGGACGGAGAACAGGACCGCCGCGGTCAGGCTCATGGTCGGGCACATGACGAGTACGGTGCAGCAGGCGAGGAACACGCTGCGGAGAAAGGGCGCGTCCTCCGGGCGGCTGATCCTGGCGGCCAGGGCGCGGCCCAGGCGGTTTCCCCACAGGCTGGAGAAGAGAAACACGAAAAGCCACATGTACGCGGTCTCCTTCAGGGCGTCCCAAAAGACCAGGTCGGTCATGGCGGACAGGCCGCCCTCCCGCAGGGCCACATTGTACACCTCCATCCCATAGGCCATGGTGATGGACATCAGGACGCCGAAAACGATCCTCTGCACGCTTGTTTTTGGCATGGTCACAACTCCTTTCAAAATCAAAAAGCGTGTCACGGCGGCGACCGCCATGACACGCTTTGCATACCTGTTCCATTTGCTACACGCAGGGATATGATACCACCTTTCGGCGGAAAAGTCAAAGCCGGACTGCCCGGACGGAGGGGCCGGGCGGTGTGGGACTGGGGGAACGCGATGAAAAAGATCCTGATCCACGGTTCGGGGCACAAGGCGGACAGCTGGAGACAGACCGTCTCCCACATGGCGGGCGGGGAGGATATCCTGTGCCCGGAGCTGTCCGCCCTGCTGCACGGGCGGCCTGCCTCCTTTGAAAACCTGTCCGCCGGCTTTGCAGAGTACTGCGGCAGGCTGGACGGCCCGCTCCACCTGTGCGGCCTTTCACTGGGCGGCATTTTGGCGCTGGACTATGCCCTGCGTTTCCCGGAGCGGATGGCGACGCTGGCGCTGATCGGGACGCCGGATCGGATCCCGCGGCTGGCCTTTGCCCTGCAAAACCTCGTTTTCCGCCTGCTCCCCCGCTCAGCCTTTGCGTCCATGGCCTTTGACAAAAGGGACACCTTTGCCCTGGGCGGCTCCATGGCGGGCCTGGACCTGGGGAGCAGAGCGGAGGAGGTCCGATGTCCGGCCCTTGTCCTCTGCGGGGAAAAGGACAGGGCCAATCTGCCCGCTGCCCGCCGCCTGGCGGAAACGATCCCGGGCGCAGAGCTGCACGTGCTTCCCGGCGCCGGCCATGTGGTCAACGAAGAGGCCCCGGCGGAACTGGCGCGGCTGCTGGACGGATTTTATGCCCGGCACGGGCGGACGCCGTGAGACCTGGACCCAAAACCACACGGGCAGAGCGCCCGGACGGCCTAACCGCCGTCCGGGCGCATTTTCGCCCAGGGGCGGATGCTCCTCCTGGCCGTCCGTATCCGGCGCCATTCCTCAGCCCTCCAGGGTCACCGCCACGGCGTAGGCCCGGGCGTAACTGTCCAGCTGGCCGGCGTCGGAGAAGGTGTCGGGCAGGGTGGCGGCGCGCACGCCGTCCCCGCTGTCGTATACCTCCAGATAGAGGGGGGCGCGCGTCCCGGGCGTCAGGGCCTGGGCGCTCTCCAGCCAGGTCCACGCCCGGCCGGAGCCGGTGGTGCGGTCGATGCCGTCCAGCCGGGGGGCGTAGCTGTACCGGCCGCCCCCGCCGTCCTGGAAGTTGACGGTGATCTTGTCCCCGCTGAGGACGATGCCCAGCCGCAGGCTATCGCTCTGCAGGGAGGACAGGCCCCCCTCCGCCAGGGTGGTCCAGGCCCCGTCCTGCCAGGAGAGCACCTCGATGGTGCAGCCGGTGACCCCCTCGCCCACGGCGCAGTCAAACAGGCCGTAGTCCGCGTCGGAGCCCCCCACCAGGTTGAGCAGGGCCTCCTCCTCCTGGCTCAGCTCCAGGGGCCGGATGGTGTGGGCGGCGGCGGATGCCTCCGGGTCCTCCGCACCGCGGGGGCCGCAGCCCGCCAGCAGCAGGGTCAGGGTCAGGGCGATACACAGCAGCTTTTTCATGGCAGTCATCCTCTCTCTGTTTCGGTGGGAATTTCGTTCGGGCCCCTTTGGGCGCTGCCGGCGATCCAGGCGCTGCCCAGCACCGTGTCGCCGCTGTAAAACACCGCCAGCTGCCCCGGCGTAGGGGCGCGGGCGGGGGCCTTCATGTCCAGGCGCACCCCGTCTCCCTCTGGGGCAAGGATAGCCTCCTGCTCCGTCCGGGAGTGCCGCAGGCGAACCGTCACCTCCATGGGGCCGGTGAGGGTCTCAATGGCGATCCAGTTGGGCTGTGTTCCCTGCACCACGCCCCGGCCCAGGTCGGAGCCGTCGGAGAGCACCACCTCGTCCGTCTCCGGGCGGATAGCCGAAACGTAGTAGCGGTGGGGCCCCGGCACCCCCAGGCCCCGGCCCTGGCCCAGGGTGTAGCGGTGGACGCCCTTGTGGCGGCCCAGGATATGGCCGGACTTGTCCACAAAATTGCCGGGCGGTGTGGAAAAGCCCCGCGCCTCCAGCCAGTCCCCGTAGTCCCCGCCGGGGACGAAGCAGATCTCCATGGAGTCGGGCTTGTCCGCCACCGGGATGCCGGCCGCCCTGGCCAGGGCCCGGACCTCGGTTTTTTCGTAATCACCCAGGGGGAATATCACACGCTGTAATTGCTCTTTCGTGAGCCGGGCCAGCATATAGGACTGGTCGTTGGCGGGGCGGCCCTTTTTCAGCAGGCCGTTTTCCACCCGGGCGTAGTGGCCGGTGGACACATACCGGGCCCCGATTTTCTCCGC
>CALXEB010000161.1 GCA_944387215.1 uncultured Flavonifractor sp.
AACGAGAACGTGGTGGCCTACGGCAACGCCGAGCAGAACCTGACCAACGGCACCGCCAGCGTGGCCTTCACCTATGACGGCAACGCCTCCTGGGCCTTTGCCGAGACCGGCGGCGCGGACAGCCCCCTGACTGTGGCTCCCTTCACTGACGATGCGGTGCAGCTCGGGTTTGATATGTACGTCATTCCCACCGGCGCCCACCACACCGACCTGGCCTACAAGTTCCTGGACTACATCTGCGACCCTGAGGTCATGGCCCAGAACCTGGTGGAGTTCCCCTACTTCTGCCCCAACGACGCCGCCGTGGCCGCCGCCCCCGAGTCCTACCGCAACGACCCCTCCAAGGATTTTGACTACAAGGAAAACGTGTTCTTCCAGGAGGACGTGGGCGAGGCCCTGACCGTTTATAACGACTACTATCAGATGCTGAAGGTCGGCGAGTAAACCGCCCGGCCAAGGAGGAGCTTATGCTGAAATTTGACGAGGAAAAACAGATCGCCAGCGTACAGGGCGCCCTGGCTCTCCGCCCCCGGATCGAGGCTATTGTGGACGAGATCTGCCAGAACAGCTTCCGCAATCTGTGCTGGCTGGGCATCGGAGGCACCTGGGCCTCCTGCCTGCAGGCCCAGGCACATATGAAGGAGCGATCCGACCTGGACCTCTTTGTGGAAAATGCGGCTGAGTACCTGACCACCGGCAACCGCCGGGTAGGCGAGGGGACGGTTGTGATTATCTCCTCCGTCACCGGCAGCACCGAAGAGATGGTGGAAGGCGTAAAAAAAGCCCGGGCCGCCGGCGCCAGGGTGCTTGGCTTCATCGATGTGGAGACTGCGGAGCTGGCCCATATGGTGGACTGGGAGATCGCTTACCCCGCCAATGAACAGCTCAAGTTTTTCATGGTGGCCGACCGGTTTATGTACAACCGCGGTGAGTTCCCCGAGTACGACGACTACTACGCCCAGCTGGATGCCCACCTGGCCCGCGACCTGGTGGAGGTGGAGAAGTCCGCCGACGCCTTCGGGCAGGCCTTTGCAGAAAAGCACCATAACGACCAGCTCCACTACTTTGTAGGGGCGGGCAATCAGTACGGCTCTACCTACTCCTACGCCATGTGTTACTGGGAGGAGCAGCACTGGATCCGCACCAAGAGTATCCACTCTGCCGAGTTCTTCCACGGCATGCTGGAGATCGTGGATCGGGATACCCCGGTGACCGTGTTCCTGGGCGAGGATGCCCAGCGTCCCCTCAGTGAACGGGTGGTCAAGTTCCTGCCAAGAGTGTGCGCCAACTACACTGTCATTGACTCCAGGGACTATGCCCTGCCTGGCATCGACGACAAGTACCGGGGCAATCTGTCCCACCTGGTAACCCATGCCGTCACCCAGCGCATTGACGCCCACATGGAGGCGCTCAATTGCCATCCCATGGAGATCCGGCGCTACTACCGGCGGCTGAGCTACTGATCCTACGTCAACATGTGGGGCGGCCCCGAATCGCCTTCGGGGCCGCCCTTTCTGTCAGGAGGACGCTATGAAACTGGGTATGTTTACCTGCGGCTGGCAGCGCTGGCCCCTGGAGCGGGCCTTTTCCGGCGCCCGGCGGCTGGGCTACGATTATATCGAGCTTTGGGGCGGCCGGCCTCATGCCTTCGCCCCCGATCTGAAGCGGGGCGGCCTGCGGGAAGTACTGGCCCTGGAAGAAAAGTATCAGATGCCGGTGGCCGTCTATACGCCGGAGCACAACGCCTATCCCTACAATTATATGCTGGGGGATCGGCAGCAATGGGAGGACTGTATGGCCTACCTGGAGCTGTGCCTGGAGATGGGAAAGGCCCTGGGAGCAGAGTATACCCTTATCTCCGTGGGGCACGGCGGGTACGGCGCGTCCCGCCAGGCGCTGTGGAACCGTCTGCTGGAGAGCCTGCGGCGGCTTGCGGATGCGGCGGAGCGGCTGGACCACAAGATCGTGCTGGAGAGCCTTACCTGTTATGAGAGCAACCTGTGCACCACCGCCGGGGAATTGGCCCAGGCCCTGGATGAAGTGGGCTCTCCCGCTCTGCTGGGTATGTGCGATGTGGTGCCGCCGGCGGCGGCAGGTGAGCCGGTGGAAAACTATCTGGACCTGTTGGGCGATCGGCTGGCCCATCTGCACCTGGTGGATTCCGACGGGAGAAGCGACTCCCATCTGCTGCCTGGGGACGGCGCCCTGCTCCTGCCCGAGCTGCTGAGGGATCTGTCGGACCGCGGCTATCGGGGGCGGGCCACCATTGAGCTGGTTACCGCCTACCTGGCCGAGCCTGCGCTCCATGCCCGCCGCGCCCTGGAACGGGTACGCGCCATGGGCGTCTGAGGCAAATTTTGAAAATGCGCCGATGGCGCGGGGAGGAATCAATGAAAGATACCATCAAGCTGGCCGCAGTGGGCGACAACTGCATTGACCTGTACGACCAGACGGGAGACGCCTACCCCGGCGGAAACCCGGTCAATGTCGCGGTTTACACCGTACGCCTGGGCGGCAAGGCCTCCTACACCGGCGTGGTGGGGAATGACAAATACGGGGATCTGATGCGCCGGGCCGTGGCGGACAAGGGGGTGGACGTGTCCCATCTGCGCACCGAGCCGGGCTCTACCGCCCTGTCTCACGTAACCCTGGTGGATGGAGACCGGGTATTCGGCGACTACGAGGAGGGAGTCATGGAGCGTTTCCGCCTCACCGACGGGGACATGGACTTCCTCTGCGGACACGATCTGGTGGTCTCCGGTCTGTGGGGGCGGGTTGAAAACGACCTGCCCAGGCTGCGGGCCCGGGGGGTACCTGTGGCCTTCGACTGCGCCGATCGGCCGGAGGACCCGGCGGCGGAAACGGCCCTGCCTTATGTGGATTACGCCTTTTTCTCCAACGACTCCGCCGACGACGGGGCGCTGGAGGAGATCCTGAAAACCATTCACGCCAAGGGGCCCCGGATTGTGGTGGCCACTCGTGGGGAAAAGGGCAGTCTGGCGTTTGACGGCCAGCGCTTTTACCAGGGGAGCATCGTACCCTGCCAAGTGGTGGACACCATGGGGGCCGGGGACAGCTTTATTGCCGGGTTCCTTTACGGCCTGATGCGCGGGCAGGAAATCCCCGCCTGTATGGCCCTGGGCGCCGAAAACAGTAGCGTCACCCTGGGCTATGCCGGGGCATGGTAAGGCAAGCAGAGCACCTGGCTTGCCGCAAGCGGCAGCCTGGCACCTTTGCGGGCGTGGCCCGCACCCACTCTCCGGGA
>CALXEB010000162.1 GCA_944387215.1 uncultured Flavonifractor sp.
CCCGCATGGTTACTGGCTTTTCGGCAGTTTGGACTTCCAAAGTGGAAACATGATTTCGAGTCAGCCCCGTTATGACCACTTCGATACCGCTGCGTACAGACAGCCCCTCCATTCGGGCCGTGCATAACAGAATACCTTATTTTTTTACACTTGTCAATATTGCATGGAGAATGGAAATACGATATAATGCTTAAGAACGTCCGCCTGCAGGCGGGCAGAAAGGAGCGCTATGGACGAACTGAAACGGCGCATACTCAGCGAGGCGGTGGTGGGCGAAGGAGACATGATCCGGGTGGACATGTTCCTGAACCACTGTATGGATATGGGGCTGATGGAGCGCATGGGAAACGCCCTGGCCAAGCGCTTCAAGGGAGAGCGCATCACCAAGGTACTCACCGCGGAGAGCTCCGGCATTGCGCTTGCCTGCTTTACGGCCCGGGCGCTGAATGTGCCGGTACTGTATGCCAAGAAATTTCAGACCGGCTACATCGACCCTGACGTCTACTCCGCCGACACCCACTCCTTTTCCATGGATAAGTCCTATACCCTTCGGGTCTCCAAGCGGTACCTCTCCTCCAGCGACCAGGTGCTCCTGGTGGACGACATCCTCTCCAACGGGCAAACAATCCTGAGTTTGCTGGAGCTGGTCTCCAAGGCCGGCGGGGAGACCGTGGGCGTCGGCGTGGCCATCGAAAAGTCCATGCGGGAGGGCGGCAAGGTCCTGCGCCGTATGGGGATCCGCGTGGAGGCCCTGGCCACGGTGCATGCCATCGAGGGGCAGCGCATCATCCTGGAATAAAGAGAGGCGGACAGAGTATGATCGATCAAGAGACTTTCGACGCGCTGGCCCGCGCCAACGCCTTCGCCGTTTACAACGGCATTTCCCTGCGCCTGCTGGCAGACGGCAGGGCGCAGGCCGTCATGGAAATGGGGCCGCATTCCGTCAATCCCTACGGCCGCCTCCACGGCGGGGCGATCTACACCCTGGCCGACTGCGCCGGCGGCGCCCTGTGCCGCACGGACGGGCGGCGATATGTCACGCTGGACGGAACGGTCCACTTCATCCGTTCCACAAATCACGGCACCATCACCGCCACCGCCAGCATGGTGCACCGCGGCCGTACCACCGCCCTGGTGGATATCCAGATCACCGACCAGGACGGCACGCTTCTGGCCAGAGGCGATTTTACGTTCTTCTGCCTAGGCGACGGCTGACTTTGCTGATTCAGCAGGCCCCCGGGCTCCCCAGCGGGAGTCCGGGGGCTTTTTTACAGTGCGCGCCGGATCCGCGCCACGGCCTGCCGTACCTCCTCCGCGTCCCCAAATGCGGAGAGGCGGACATACCCCTCTCCCCCGGGCCCGAAGCCGGCGCCGGGAGTGGTGACCACGCAGGCGCGCCGCAGCAGCCGCTCGAAAAACTCCCAGGAGCCTGCTCCCTCCGGGGCGCGGCACCAGATATAGGGGGCGTCCACCCCGCCATACGCGGCAAGCCCCGCAGCCAGCAGCCCCTCGCGCAGACGCTTTGCATTGTCCAGGTAGCGGCCGATGGCCGCCCCGACCTGCTCCTGCCCCTCCGGGGAAAGGGCCGCCTCCGCCGCCCGCTGGACCACATACGACACCCCGTTGAACTTGGTCCTCTGCCGCCGGTCCCACAAGGCGTTGAGGCTGATCCCCTCCCGCACCAGGTCCTTCGGCACCACAGTGTAGGCACAGCGCGTGCCGGTGAAACCGGCGGCCTTAGAAAAAGACCGAAACTCGATGGCGCAGGTGCGGGCACCCTCCACCTCGTAGATGCTGTGCGGAATGTCGGGCCGGGTGATGAAGGCCTCGTAGGCCCCGTCATACAGGATCACGCTGCCGTGGGCGTTGGCGTAGTCCACCCAGGTCTTCAGCTGCTCCCGCGTGGCTGCCGTGCCGGTGGGGTTATTGGGGGAGCAGAGATAGATAAGGTCGGGGGCCTTCCCCTCCGGCAGATCGGGGAAAAATCCGTTTTCTACCGTGCAGGGCAGGTAGACAAGGCCGGTCCAACGCTCCCCGTCATACTCCCCCGCCCGGCCGGCCATGGCGCTGACGTCCACGTACACGGGGTACGTCGGATCGCACACCGCCGCCACGTCGTCCGATGAAAAGATGTCCCCGATGTTGCCGCAGTCGCTCTTGGTCCCGTCGGAGACGAAGATCTCGTCGTCGGCCACCCGGGTTCCCCGGGCCAGGTAAGAGTCCCGGATGGCGAAGCGCAGGAAGTCATAGGCTCCGCAGGTCTCTTCGCAGTAGCCCCGGAAGGTCTCCTGACGGGCCATCTCCTCCGTGGCCCGATGCATGGCCCGGATCACCGCCGGGGCCAGGGGAAGGGTCACATCCCCGATGCCCAGGCGAATGAGGGGCATGGGCGGCCCCTCTGCGGAAAATGCCCTGACCCGGCGGGAGATCTCCGGGAAAAGGTATCCCCCGGGCAGCTTGGTGAAATTCTGGTTGACGCGCGTCATCGCACCGCCTCCTTTCACCACCTATCTCTATGACAGGCGGCGCCTGTTCACGCCAGGCACGGGCCTGGGCCGGACCCGGCAATGCAAAAACTCCCGCAGGTCCCTGCGCTGCAGAGGCTTGCGGGAGCCTGAAATTTATGCCCGCCCGGCAAATTCAGATATGGAGGCGTACTTGCGCGGCCTTCATTCCGACCACTGACGTCCCTGGCCGGGATTGCTTTTCCCTAGTTTTCGCAACAGCTTTTTGTTTTTCTATACATGGTTCAGTCTCTGCCATGAGAGGTAAAATCGTTTTAAGTTTTTCGGACGGTCCAGTTCTTTCATATAATAGTCCCCTTTTAGACTACTATAGCAGAAACATAGAGGTAAAATCAAACGCTTTCTCTGTCTGCCTCAAGGCAAATTCCCCCTCGCTCACTAAATAAAACAGAAAACGGGCAGGGATATTTCACTTTTACCGACTGACGGAGCATCCGTGCAGTCTTGCAGCCTGTTTCTTCTGCTTATCGGCCATCACGATCCTTTATAGCCGAAAAAAGACCCGCAAGCCCTCTTCGAAGGGGACCTGCGGGTAAGACATTTTACTCCCACTCGCTCCTGTTAGAAGTTTTCTAAACAGATTTGCTTATGGGATTTTGGCCAGAGTATTGGTATTCTTTTCATTATTCAGATAGTAGAGGCTATCTGATTTTTTGTTGCCATGGTGTTGCCAGTAAATTGA
>CALXEB010000163.1 GCA_944387215.1 uncultured Flavonifractor sp.
CCCCAGTACATCGTCAAGGAGATCAACGACCTGGGCGGCGACATCCAGAACGCCTACGGCATCAACGTGGACGAGCTCATGGCCGCCATCCCCTGCGGCATCCGCAAGATCAACGTGGACACCGACATCCGCCTGGCGGTCACCCGCAACATGAAGGAGCTCTTCGCCCAGCAGCCCGCTCTGCAGAAGAGCCCCTCCATCGGCGGGGTGTACGCCCTGCTGGAGGAGAAGAAGTCCGCCTTCGACCCCCGGGTCTTCTTCCCGCCCATCATGGACACCGTCCTCACCGGCAATGTGCCTGACGGCGACGTGGCCCTGCTCATGAGCCGGGTGGAAGCCGGCGTGAAGGAGGCGGTGGGCTCCCTGATCGTCAATTTCGGCTCCTACGGAAAGGCCCCCCTGGTGGAGCAGAAGTCCCTGGAGGACATGATCGCCTTCTACAAGCAGTAAGGAGGAGCGGCCGTGAAGCATCTGTATCTGAATCTGAAGCGGTTCGACGTGCCTGTGGAGTACGGCGGCGTCAACCGGATCGCCCCGCTGAAGGACTGGGGCGGCTATATCGTCTCCCACACCCAGCAGGGGCTGAAAAAGTACGACCCCAGCCAGGCGGAGTTCGTCCAGTACTTCCCCGAGGCCCACATTTTGGGCGCTGTGGGCGCCCTGTGCGAGGGAAGCCCCGTCCAGGTGGGCTGCCAGGGCGTCTATCGGATGAACACCGCCGTGGGCGGAAACTTCGGCGCCTTCACCACCAACCGCCCCGCCTCCATCGCCAAGGCCATGGGCTGCACCTCCACCATCATCGGCCACTGTGAGGAGCGCAATGACAAGGCGGGCATCCTGGCGGAGGCCGGAGTCACCGATACCGCCGCCGTCAACCGCCTTCTGAACCAGGAGATCCGCCTGGCGGTGGAGCAGGGCCTCACGGTCCTCTACTGCATCGGGGAGAAAAGCGAGGAGCAGGAGCGCTGGCAGGAGGTCCTGGGCGAGCAGCTCAGCGTGGGCCTGGAGGGCGTGGATACCTCCAAGGTGGTCATCGGCTATGAGCCGGTATGGTCCATCGGCCCGGGCAAAACGCCCGCCGGCAAGGACTACATCACCATGATCGCCCGCTTCGTCAAGGAGCGCACCGGCGGCCTGGACGTGGTATACGGCGGGGGCCTGAAGGTAGACAACGCAGAGATGCTCGCCTCCATTGAGGAGATCGACGGCGGCCTCATCGCCCTGACCCGCTTCCAGGGGGAGATCGGCTTCTACCCCGACGAGTACCTGGAGATCATCAAAACCTACCTGGGAAAGTAAGGAGAGACAAACATGAATCTTGCGTTTGAGTACGGCCACGGCCTGATGAACGCCGAGCTGCCCGACAATACCAAGGTCTTTATCCCCGGCGAGACCGTGCCCGATCCCCCCTGCCTGCCCCAGGACTGGGACAGCCTGTACGCCGCCACCCTGGAGTCCATCCGCCACCCGCTGGGCATGCCTGCGCTGAAGGAGCTGGCCGGCCCCGGCAAGAGCGTGGTGTTCGTCATCCCCGACATCGTCAAGGGCGGCACCCAGCCCACCGCCCACCGCCGGGTCTCCATCCGGGCCTGCCTGGACGAGCTGTACGCCGCCGGCGTGGAGAAGAAGGATATCCTGCTGCTGTTCTCCAACGGCCTGCATCCCCGGGCCACCGTGCCGGAGATGAAGAAGATCCTGGGCGAGGAGCTGTTCAACGAGTTCTACTGGACAAACCAGATCACCAGCCATGACAGCGAGGACCCCGAGCACATGGTGGACCTGGGCGTCACCGGCCGGGGGGACCCGGTGCTGATGAACAAATACGTCTTTGAGTGCGACATCCCCATCCTCATCGGCCACACCCAGGGCAACCCCTACGGCGGCTACTCCGGCGGCTACAAGCACTGCGCCACCGGCATCACCCACTGGCGGAGCATCGCCAGCCACCACGTGCCCAAGGTGATGCACCGCGCCGACTTCACCCCCGTGTCCGGCCACTCCCTCATGCGCACCAAGTTCGACGAGATCGGCATGCACATGGAGGAGAAGATGGGCCACCCCTTCTTCTGCTGCGACGCGGTGCTGGACACCTACTCCCGGCAGATCGCCATCTACTCCGGCTATGCCAAGGTGATGCAGCCCGAGTCCTGGAAACTGGCCAACCGGCGCACCTACGTGCCCTGGGCGGAGGAGAAGTTCGACGTCATGGTCTTCGGCATGCCCCAGAACTTCCACTACGGCGACGGCATGGGCACCAACCCCATCCAGATGATGCAGGCCCTGTCCGCCCAGGTCATCCGCCACAAGCGGGTGATGAAGGACAACTGCGTCATCATCTGCTCCTCCATCTGCAACGGCTACTTCCACGACGAGCGCTGGCCCTACCTCCGGGAGCTGTATGAGATGTTCCAGCACGACTATATGAACGTCCTGCCCGACATGGACCGGTACGGGGAGTACTTCGCCACCAACCAGGAGTATATCCGCAAGTACCGCTTCTGCAACGCCTTCCACCCCTTCCACGGCTTCTCCATGATGAGCTGCGGCCACATCGCCGAGATGAACACCGCCGCCATCTACATCGTGGGCGCCCAGGAGCCCGGCATCGCCCGGGGCATGGGGCTGAAGACCCGGGCCACCTTTGAGGAGGCCCTGGAGGACGCCAAGCGCAAATTTGTTGGGCCCAACCCCAACATCCTGGCTCTGCCCAAGACCTTCAAAGTGGGCGCCGTCCACCTGTGCATGAAGGACGACGACCTCTCCACCGTGTAAGGGAGGCGCAGGACATATGCTGAAAGGAAACATGCTCATCGCCCACGGCGGCGGCCCCACCCCGGTGATCAACAGCTCCCTGCTGGGCGCCGTCCGGGAGGCCAGGCTCCACGATGAGATCGAGACCATCTACGGCGCCCGCTTCGGCGCGGAGGGCATCCTGGCCGGGGATCTGATGGACCTGGGGGCCTTCGAGGACGGGCAGCTGGACCTGCTCGCCCGCACCCCCGCCTCCGCCCTGGGCTCCTGCCGGCGGAAGCTCAGCGACGCCGACTACCCGGCGGTGCTGGAGTGCTTCAAGAAGTTCAACATCCGCTACTTCTTCTACAACGGCGGCAACGACTCCATGGACACCTGCCACAAGGTCTACCAGCTGGCCTGCCAGTCCGGCTATGAGCT
>CALXEB010000164.1 GCA_944387215.1 uncultured Flavonifractor sp.
GCCCAGGTACTGGATGTCTCGCCCCATGCCCTCTCTGTCCCGGATATAGACTCCTATGTGGGGCTGATGCACACCCTGTTTACCCTGGAGGACAACTACGGGCTCAAAATCAGCGAAACGGATGGAGAAGTCTGCCTGAAGGTGGATGTGCGGAAGAACAAGGATGCCGCCCGGCTGCATGAGATGCTCTGTTCCTGGCAGCAGGCCGCAGCCATGCTGGAGGCGGGCGAAATCTCCAAAGAGGATTACGACAAGTGGCGCTACCACTATCCGGAGTTTGACAAAGCCCAGACCTATGTGAAGGTGCCGCCCCAGGACCTCTTTTGACCCTCTCACTTGTAGGCCACGGGAGAGGCCGTTTGTTGCACAAAATAATAATAAAAAGAAAAAGAGAGCTAACTGACTAATCAAAATCAGTTAGCTCTCTTTTTATGAATAATGAAAAAATGTTGCCAAATCGTTGCCACAAAGGGCCTTAACCCTTCAAAAACCCAGTCATTTCAGGCTTTTCCGGGCCTCTGAAATCATTCCCACTCCACGGTGGCAGGGGGCTTGCTGGTGATATCGTAGACGATGCGGTTGATGCCGGGCACTTCGTTGACGATGCGGGTGGAGACCCGGTCCAGCACGTCATAGGGGATGCGGGACCAGTCGGCGGTCATGAAATCGTCGGTGGACACGGCGCGCAGGGCCAGGGTGTGGTCATAGGTGCGCCCGTCCCCCATCACGCCGACGGAACGGGTGTTGGTAAGTACGGCAAAGTACTGGTCCGGGGCCTTGTCCAGGCCGGCCCCGGCGATCTCGTCCCGGAAAATAAAATCGGCCTGGCGCAGGGTGTCCGCCTTTTCCTTGGTGATGTCCCCGATGATGCGGATGGCAAGGCCTGGTCCGGGGAAGGGCTGGCGGGAGACCAGGTACTCAGGCAGGCCCAGCTCCCGGCCCAGCTGACGGACCTCGTCCTTGAAGAGCAGGCGCAGAGGCTCGATGATCTCCTTGAAATCCACGTAGTCAGGCAGGCCGCCCACATTGTGGTGGCTTTTGATGACGGCGGCGTTGCCCGCCCCGGACTCGATCACGTCGGGGTAAATGGTGCCCTGGGCCAGGAAATCCACTTTGCCGATCTTCCTGGCCTCCTCTTCAAAGACCCGGATGAACTCCTCGCCGATGATCTTCCGCTTGCGCTCAGGCTCATCCACTCCGGCCAGCTTCAGCAGGAAACGGGTCTCGGCGTCCACCCGTACAAAATTGATATCCCACTTTCCGAAGGCCGCCTCCACCTCGTCTCCCTCGTTCAGGCGCATGAGGCCGTGGTCCACGAACACACAGGTGAGCTGGGGCCCAACCGCCTCGGCCAGCAGCGCGGCACACACGGAGGAGTCCACGCCGCCGGACAGGGCCAGCAGGACCTTTCCCGTCCCCACCTTCTCCCGCACCTGGGCGATGGCAGTCCTGCAGTAGTCTCCCATGGTCCAGTCTCCCCTGGCCTTGCAGACCTCATAGAGGAAATTGCGGATCATATCCACCCCGTGCTCCGTGTGGTTGACCTCCGGGTGGAACTGGACGCCGTAAAAGCCCCGCGTCTCGTCGGCAATGGCCACGTTGGGGCAGGCGGCGCTGTGGGCGGTAAGGGCAAAGCCCTGGGGCACCTTCGCCATATAGTCCCCGTGGCTCATCCAGGACACGCCCCGGCCGGGCAGACCTTTGAAAAGCTTACAGGAGCCGTCGTAAAAGGTCTCAGTGCGGCCATACTCCCGGGCGGTGTCCTCCTGGGCGGCGGTGACCTGTCCGCCCAGGGTGTGGGCCATGAGCTGGCAGCCGTAACAGATGCCCAGCACCGGCACCCCAAGCTCGAAGAGGGCCGGATCCACGCGGGGCGCCTTTTCGTCATAGACGCTGTTGGGGCCGCCGGTGAAGATGAAACCAATGGGCGCCATGGCCTTGAGCTCTTCCAGCGGCGTGGTGCAGGGTTTGACCTCGCAGTACACCCCGCACTCACGGACCCGGCGGGCGATGAGCTGATTGTACTGTCCGCCGAAATCAAGAACGATCACGGTTTGATGAGACATATGGGACCTCTTCCTTTTCTATGATTCTGTGGTGGATCGGCCGGGTCCCGCGCCGCGGCGGGAAGGCCGGCTCCGATCAGATGGCGGTGATGTCGATGGGCCGCAGGTCGGAGGAGCGGCCCTGGGTTCGGACGGTGAGCATGGCCCGGGCGGTGTCGATGGCGGTGACGCAGGCCACCGAGTGCTCCACGGCGGCCCGGCGGATCTTGAACCCGTCGGTGTCATGCCGCCTGCCCCGGGTGGGGGTGTTGATGACCAGGTCCACCGTGCCCGAGGCGATCATGTCCAGGATATTGGGGTGGGCCTCGCTCACCCGGGCCACCTTGCGGGCGGGGATGCCCGCGGCGTTGAGAGCGGCGCAGGTGCCGCTGGTGGCCAGGATCTCGATGCCCATGTCGGCGAAGCCCTGGGCGATGCCGATGAGCTCGCCCTTATCCTCGTCCTTCACGGTGACGATGATGCGCCCGCCCCGCTTGGGCAGCTTCATCCCCGCCCCCTTGAAAGCCTTCAGCAGGGCCTGGGGGAAGGACTCGGCCAGGCCCAGGCACTCGCCGGTGGACTTCATTTCGGGGCCCAGGCCGGTGTCCACGTCGGTGAGCTTCTCGAAGGAGAACACCGGCATTTTCACGGCGTAGTAGTCGGCCTCCTTGTAGATGCCGGTGCCGTAGCCCAGGTCCTTCAGCTTCTGCCCCAGCATCACCCGGGTGGCCAGATCGATGATGGGCACGCCGGTGACCTTGGAGATGTAAGGAATGGTGCGGGAGGAGCGGGGGTTGACCTCGATGACGTACACCGTGTCGTCATAGATGACGAACTGGATATTCACCAGGCCCACCACACCCAGGGCCTTGGAGAGCTGGTAGGTATACTTGAGGATAGTCTGCTTGTGCTTGTCCTCGATGTGGATGGGCGGATAGACGGAAATGCTGTCGCCCGAGTGGACGCCCGCCCGCTCGATGTGCTCCATGATGCCGGGGATGAGCAGGTCCTCCCCGTCGAACACGCCGTCCACCTCCACCTCCCGGCCCATGAGGTACTTGTCCACCAGGATGGGGTGCTCCTGCTCCACCTGGTTGATGATGCGCATGAACTCGGTGATGTT
>CALXEB010000165.1 GCA_944387215.1 uncultured Flavonifractor sp.
CATCCTGGCCGGGGTGCTGTCGACCATCTGGCTGACAGGGTGCGAGGGGGTGTGGCGCACCGGGGGGCAGCTGTGCGTCACCCGTACCGGGCGGAAGCTGTGGCGCGTCAAGCTGCTGGCCGCCCTGGGGGCGGATCTGCTCCTGTATGCACTGCTGGCCCTGGCCACCCTGGGGGCCTATTTTCTGCTGCTGGACTACGGAGGGCTGTGGGCATCCAGCGTGTCCAGCCAGTTCAACTATTACAGCGAGATGTTCTATATCCGGCCCTACCTCACCTGGGGGGACTTCACCGTGGGGCAGTACCTGGCCGCCACGCTGGCGGGGGGCGGAGCCCTGACGGCGGTATTCACCCTGCTGGCCGGGGCGCTGGGCCTGCTGACCGGCCACGCCTACGCCGCCGCCATCGGGGTGGTTTTGTTCTGCACCCTGTCAGTGGGGGCGGCGTCCGCCCTGGCGACAGCGGGGTGGTGGACAGCCTATCTGCTGGCCAACTTCCTGCCTGTGAACCTGTGGCTCTCCCTGAGCGCCTGGTTCACCGAGATGGGGCTGTACGGCGCCGTCCCCTGGCAGGAGACGGCGGGCCTGGCCGTCAGCCTGGCCCTGACGGGCGGGGCGGCCCTGTGGGCCCTGGGGCGGTTTCACAGAAAGGATGTGGCGTAAATGGCCCTGCTGGGCTGGGAACTGAGAAAAATCTGGCGGCCCGCCCTGCTGGCCGCCATCGCCCTCATCGGGCTGGTGTTCTGGCAGATCCGCACCGAATTTTACATCGAGCACCTGGGCAGCAGCTGGGAGGACGAGATCGGGCTGGCCAACCGCTGGCTGGAGGAGTACGGCACCACCATAGAGCCGGCCGAGCGCTCGGAGCTGGACGGCCAGCTGGCGGAGGCGAAGGAGACCTTTTCCGCCCAGGTGACCCAAATAGACGGCGCGGCGGAGGCCGGCGTCCGCGACTGGCCCTCCTGGCTGGCCTGGGAGGAGCAGTACCACGACGACACCCGGGCGGACAGGGAGCGGGACCGCGACCTCTATTGGGCGGTCCAGTACGACACCAACCTCGGGGAGATCGAGGCCCTGGAGACCTTTTTGGAGCGGTACGACCGGCTGGCCGCCGGGGACGTGAGCGCCCTGGGCGATGTAACGGACTGGCCGCCCCAGGCGGCGGAACGGCAGGCCCGGCGCCTGGAGGAGGCGGCGGCGCGGCCGGAGGCCTTCGGCTTCCTGCCCGGGTCCAACACCGACGACTTTTTCCACTACTTCGCCATCTGGTGCTCCTTCAGCGCGGCCCTCCTCCTGGCCCCCGCCCTGGTGCGGGACCGGCTCCGCCGCACCCGGGCCATGCAGTGGGCCGCCCGCCGGGGGCGGGGCACGCTGGGCGCGCAGATGGGGGCGGCCCTGCTCTCCGGGGTGCTGCTCACCCTGGTCAACTTCGCGGTCTATCTGGGGCCCTTCCTGTCCACCGGGGCGCTGACCTTCTGGAACTGCCCCATGACCTCGGTGTGGGCACAAACCGTCCCCTGGTTCGACTGGACCTACGGCCAGTATGTGCTCGCCCTGTGCGGCCTGACGGTGGCGCTGGCCCTGGCCACCTCCGGAGTTTACCGTGGTCCTCTCCTGGTTCAGCGGTGCCTATGTGGCCATGCTGCTCAAGCTCCTGCCCCTGGTGTTCGTGCTGGAGTGGGGGCTGGTGCCCTGGGTCATGGAGGGGGCGGGCACCTTCCGGGGGAGCCCCGCCCGGCTGCTGGGCCTGCCCGGCGGGGAGTGGGTGATTGCCGCCCTGTGCGCCGCCCTGGCCCTGCTGCTGTGCGGCCTGGTGTGCCGGCGGCAGCGGCAGCGCGACCTGCTTCAGACGTAAGGCCGGGACTTGCCCTTTGCTGTATTTCGATCTTGCGGGAGGGCCCGTCGGCAGTTTGCCGGAGGGCCTTCCCGCCCGCCAGTCTGGTCCGAAACAGAAAAACCAGGCGGAGCGGGGAACGCGCTCTCCGAAACCTGGCAGGTTTTCGGAACCAAAGGAGGGTTGCGATGTCCGTCTTTCCTTTGGCGGAGTAAGGAAACTTTGCATCAAATGGGATTCCCGATCGCCCGATCTCTGAAGGGATCGGGCGGTCTTCTCTTCGGGGCGGCGCTCCCTCCCGATCAGGCGCGCCCCGCCGGGCGTCCCTCCCCCTCTGCAGGCGCGCCGCTCTGTTTTGCCGTTTTGCTTATACCTTCCCGGCCGCTTTTCCCCTCGTCTTGTGTATTTCATCAAAAAAATTGTTAAATATTTGTTACCTATTCCAAATTGCAATGGTGTGGAAAGTAGTATATACTGCAATTAGTTAATTTAGTTAAAAAACAATTTACTCACACATTGGAGGTATGCGTTATGCCGCTGGTACCGCTCAGACCCCTTATGGAGGCCGCCGAGACTCACAATTATGCTCAGGGGGCGTTCAATGTCAACGCCGTGGCACAGGCCAAGGCTGTCATTGAAATGCACGAGACCTTCCGCTCCCCCGCCATCCTGCAGGGCGCGGACCTGGCAAACGCGTTTATGGGAGGCCGTGTGGATTTCCAGAACGGCACGCTGGAGGACAAGAAGAAGGGGGCCCGCAACATCGCCGACGCGGTGAAGAAGTACGGCGAGAGCTCCCCCATCCCCATCGTGCTCCACCTGGACCACGGCAAGGACTTTGACTCCTGCGTGGCCGCCATCGACGGCGGCTACACCTCCGTGATGATCGACGGCTCCTCCCTGCCCCTGGAGCAGAACATCGAGCTGACCCGGGAAGTGGTCAAGTACGCCCACGCCCGCGGCGTCAGCGTGGAGGGCGAGCTGGGTGTGCTGGGCGGTCAGGAGGACCACGTCTTCGCCGCAACCTCCACCTACACCAATCCCCTGGACGCGGTAAAATTCATCCAGGAGACCGGGGTGGACGCCCTGGCCATCTCCTACGGCACCCAGCACGGGGCCAACAAGGGCAAGGACGCCAAGCTCCGCCGGGAGATCCCCATCGCCATCAAGGAGTGCATCAACCGCCTGGGCATCTTCTGCGCCCTGGTGTCCCACGGCTCCTCCACCGTGCCCCAGTACATCGTCAAGGAGATCAACGACCTGGGCGGCGACATCCAGAACGCCTACGGCATCAACGTGGACGAGCT
>CALXEB010000166.1 GCA_944387215.1 uncultured Flavonifractor sp.
CCATGCGCGCAGAGCCGCCCCCCGCCAGGATCACCACCGCCGTCTCCATAGCCGCCCCCCTCTCCGCGCCGCGGCCCTGGCCGGCGGCGTTTTTTCCAGTCTATCAGAAAATTTTGTCTGCGTCAAAGGCCGTATAGAACCGCCGCCGGCTCCATATCCTGTGGAGCAGAAATTCCAAGCATGGGAGGCTTGACGCGCAATGAAAAAACTGGCCGCGGCCGCTCTGGCCGCCGCTCTGCTGGCCGTACCCGTTCAGGCGGCCCCCGCCGCATCCGCGGTGGACGCCGGGGCGGCAGTTCTGATGGAAAAAGAGACGGGGACGGTGCTCTACGAGCAGGAGGCCCACGACAAGCTGGAACCCGCCAGCGTCACCAAGGTGATGACCCTGCTGCTGGTGATGGAGGCCGTGGACAGCGGCGCGCTGTCCAAAGAGGACGTGGTCACCGTGTCCGCCCGCGCCGCCTCCATGGGGGGCTCCCAGGTCTATTTAAAGGAAGGGGAGCAGATGACGGTGGACGACCTGCTCAAGGCGGTGGCGGTGGCCTCGGGCAACGACGCCGCCGTGGCCCTGGCCGAGCACGTCGCCGGCAGCGAGGAGGCCTTCGTGGCCCGGATGAACCAGAAGGCGGCGGAGCTGGGCATGGCGGACACCTGCTTTGTCAACTGCACCGGCCTGCCGGCGGCGGGACACCTGACCTCCGCCTACGACATCGCCCTGATGAGCCGGGCCCTGATCCTGGAGCACCCCTCTATCCGGGAGTACACCACCATCTGGATGGATTCCCTGCGGGGCGGGCAGTTCCAGCTGACCAACACCAACAAGCTGGTGCGCTTTTATCAGGGGGCCACCGGCCTCAAAACCGGCTCCACCGACGCGGCGGGCTACTGCCTGTCCGCCACGGCGGAGCGGGACGGCATGGAGCTCATCGCCGTCATCCTCAAGGCCCCCACGTCGGACGCCCGCAGCGCGGCGGCCACCTCCCTGCTCAACTACGGCTTTGCCAACTACACCCTTCTGGAGGCCTGCCCCGGCCAGGCCCTGCCGCCGGTGGACGTGCTGCTGGGGGAGGAGGAGACGGTGCAGCCCGTGCCCGCCGGGACCAGCCGGGTGCTGGTGGAGAAGGCCCTGGTGGACCAGGTGGAGACCCGGCTGGAGCTGGCATCCGACGTGGAGGCCCCGGTGGAGCCGGGGCAGAAGCTGGGACAGCTGTCGGTCTACGCCGGGGACAGGCTTCTCCAGACCATCCCGCTCCTGGCCGACCAGCCGGTGGAGCGCCTCACCGTCCCCGGCATCTTCGCCCGGCTGCTGCGCACGCTTTTCATGGCACAATAGCTCCTTTCCCACGGTCGGAGGCCCGTTTTCCTCCGGCCGTGGGCACTTTTTCCAAAACTTTTGCCCACTGCTTTACGAAATTTTACGCTTCTTTTTCCTCTCGTCTTGACTATTGTAGGATACTGTTGTATAATTTCTACAAATAAATTCGGGCAGTTTTGGAATTTATTTATCACCAATGACAAGAACCTTTGGTTTACAGCCCTTTTATTTGGGTGTTTTTACCAACTAAGGAGAGGATACCTATGGCTCGATCCACTGTCGACTCCGCGCTGGCGGCATTTTCCAAGGGGGAGAGCGTCCGGGCCCAGGAGCTCATGGGCGCCCATCCCGCCCGGCGGGACGGGGAGGACGGCTGGCTCTTCCGGGTGTGGGCCCCCCACGCCAAGTCTGTGTCCATTATGGGTGAATTCAACGGCTGGAGTGAAGAAGCCGACCCCATGTCCCCCCTGGACGGCGGCGTGTGGGAGGCCTTCCTTCCCGGCCTGAAGCAGTACGACAGCTATAAATACGCCGTCCATACCGCCGACGGCAGGGTCCTGGCCAAGGCCGACCCCTACGCCTTCCACGCCGAGACCCGCCCCGGCAACGCCTCCAAGCTCTACGACCTGTCCGGCTACCAGTGGGGGGACGGGGGCTGGATGGACTATCGGAAGAAAAACCCCATCTATGAAAAACCCCTGAATATTTATGAGGTACATTTGGGCTCCTGGCGCCGCACCGGCGACGATGAGATGCTCTCCTATCGGGACATCGCCCGCTATCTGGTGCCCTACGTGAAGGAGATGGGCTTCACCCACGTGGAGCTGCTCCCCGTCACCGAGCACCCGCTGGACGCCTCCTGGGGCTACCAGTGCACCGGCTATTTCGCCGCCACCAGCCGGTACGGCACCCCCCACGACTTTATGTGGCTGGTGGACCAGCTCCACCAGGCGGGCATCGGCGTGATCCTGGACTGGGTGCCCGCCCACTTCCCCAAGGACGCCTTCGGCCTGTACGAGTTCGACGGGGAGGCCTGCTACGAGTACGCCGATCCCCGCAAGGGGGAGCATGCCGACTGGGGCACCCGGGTGTTCGACTACGGCCGGTATGAGGTGCGCTCCTTCCTGTTCTCCTCCGCCCTGTTCTGGCTGGAGCAGTACCACATCGACGGCCTGCGGGTGGACGCGGTGGCCTCCATGCTCTACCTGGACTACGGCCGGCAGGACGGCCAGTGGGTGCCCAATATGTTCGGCGGGCACGAGAACCTGGAGGCGGTGGACTTCCTCCAGGCCCTGAACACCCACATCTTCAACGCCCACCCCGACGTGATGATGATCGCCGAGGAGTCCACCGCCTGGCCCCGGGTGTCCCACCCGGTGGGGGAGGGCGGCCTGGAGGGCGGCCTGGGCTTCAACCTGAAGTGGAACATGGGCTGGATGAACGACATCCTCCACTATATCAAGCTGGACCCCTATTTCCGGCAGTTCAACCATAAGGACCTGACCTTCTCCTTCTTCTACGCTTTTTCTGAAAACTTCGTGCTCCCCCTGTCCCACGACGAGGTGGTGCACATGAAGGGCTCCCTCATCAACAAGATGCCGGGTACCGACCCGGAGAAGTACGCCGGCGTGCGGGTGTTCTACACCTATATGCTCACCCACCCGGGCAAGAAGCTGCTGATGATGGGCAGCGAGTTCGGCCAGTGGAACGAGTGGCACTATGAGCACTCCCTGGACTGGCACCTGCTGGACATGGACAACGAGGACGGGG
>CALXEB010000167.1 GCA_944387215.1 uncultured Flavonifractor sp.
CAGGCGTTGATCTCCTCGCTCTCGTCCAGCTCGGGGAGCAGGCCCCGCTTTTTCAGGGTCTTGGCGCCGATGGTGGCCACGTCCATGAGGGTCTGGGGCCGGGCGGCGGCCTTCTCCTCCCCGTACACCTCCACCCGGGCGGCCAGGTAGCGGTCATAGGCCGCCTTTACCTCCGGGTCGGCGATGTCCACCGCGTCGATGTGGGTGGAGAAGGTGGTGTGCCGGCAGTGGTCGGACCAGTAGGTGTCCACCACCCGCACCTCGGTGAGGGTGGGGTCCCGGCGCTCCTCGTCCCGGAAGTAGGCCTGGAGGAACGCCAAATCCGCCAGGTCCATGGCCAGGCCGTACTCCCCCAACAGCTTCTCCAGCCCCGCCTGGTCCAGGGCGGTGAAGCCGGTGAGCACCGGCACGTCCGCCGGCTCGGGGTAGGTCTGATAGAGGGTGTCCGGCTTATCCAGCAGGGCCTCCCGGCTCTCCACGGGGTTTATGAGGTAGCCCCTGGCCCGGGCAAGGTCCCCCTCGGTGAGGGCCCCCTCCAGCAGGTACAGGGCGGCGGAGCGGACGGCGGGCCGCTCCCCGCCGGTGAGCATCTGGATACACTGGGCGGCGGAATCCGCCCGCTGGTCGTACTGGCCGGGCAGGGCCTCCACCGCCAGCAGGCAGCCCGCCTTGGCGGGAAGGGGGAAGTCCTCGTCCCAGACGTTGTCCACCTGGGGCTCGGACAAAACGGTGGACCGGGCGGCGGCGTAGGCCGCGTCGTCCACCCCCTCCACGTCGTACCGAAGGATCACCCGCACCCCGGTGAGGCGCTCCAGCCCCAGGGTGTGACGCAGCTCGGCAAAGAGCTGGCGGGCCTCCACGTCACAGCCGGGCTTTTTTTCCACAAAACAGCGATATACCTTCCCCATGGTCTTCTCCCTCATCTCTCTTTTACTTATGTCAGGGTCCACTGCTCAAACTGGTGGAACAGGTTGCTCTGGGTGGGGGTCATGCCCTCGATGCGGCTCCACTGGGTGAGGACCGACCAGTTCTTGAAGCAGAGCACCGCGAAGGGGGGCTCTTCCGCCAGCCGCTGGTACAGCCGCCGGGCACTCAGGTCCCGGCCCTGGCCGGAGGCGGCGCGGAAGCTGTCCAGCCGCTGGAGGGCCTCCTCGTCGGCGTAGCCGCCGTAGTTCAGCGCCCCGCCGGCGGAGATCAGGGCCGTCAGGTCAAAATCGGCGGTGAGGCGCACCTCCCCCAGGTACAGGTCAAACTCCCCCCGCTCCAGGGCGGAGAGGTAGTCGGTCCAGGGCAGGAGCTCCAGCGTCACGCCCACCCCCAGGCTCTCCAGTCCGGCGGCCAGGTGCTCCGCCGCGGCGGTGCGGGCGGGGTTGTCCGACGGGGCCAGGAAGGTCAGGCTCAGGGTCTGCCGCCCGGCGGTCCAGCTGCCGTCCGAGCGGGTCCACCCCGCCTGCGTCAGCAGCTCCTCCGCCGCCTGGGGGGCGTATTCCAGCTCCGCTGCCAGGTCCTCCTGGTACAGAGGGCTGGCCGGGGAGACGGGCATGGCGGCGGCCTGGGCGTGGCGGGCATAGAGCACCGTGGCCACCGATGAGCGGTCGAAGGCCCGGCTCAGGGCCTGCCGGACCGCGGCGTCCCGGCAGGGGCCGGAGGCGACGTTGAAGCCCACGTAGAGCATGGTGCTGGTGGGGTAATCCACCGTGTCGAAGGAGCCGGAGAAGCCCAGGGCGTTGGTGCCCGTCAGATCGGTAGCCACCAGGGCGATATCCCGGGTGTCAAAGGCGTGGATCAGGTCGTCGGCCTCCTGGATGGCCCGCAGGGGGATGGAATCCAGGGGCAGCTCCTCCCCTCGCCACCAGTCCGCCCGGGCGGTGAGGGCTGCCCCCTCCCCCTCCCCCGTCAGGACGTAGGGGCCGGTGCCCAGGGGCGCCCCCTCCGTCTCCTTCACGATGGGCACGTCCAGCAGGGCAGGCAGGGCCCCGTTGGGCCGGCTGAGGGTCACCGTCACGGTGCCCTCCCCCGCCGTCACCCCCGTCACGTCGGCAAAGCGGGAGGCGTAGAGGGCGCTGGTGCGGGCCAGCTCCAGGGAGGCGGCCGCCTCGGCGGAGGTGAGAGGGCTGCCGTCTGAAAAGGTGACGTCGCTGCGCAGGGTGAAGGCCCAGGTCAGCCCGTCCTCCGACGCCGTGCCGCCGGTACACAGGCAGGGCTCCGCCTGGAACTGCTGGTCCAGTTCGTAAAGCCCCTCGTAGAGCAGGCCCCCCAGGGTCAGGTTGGTGCGGTTGTCCCCCGTAATGGGGTGCAGGGAGGCGGCGGGATAGTAGGGCAGGGCAAATTCCGCCGCCTCCGGCTGGGGGGCGGCGGTGGGGCTTGGGGTGGGCTCCGGCTGGACGTCGGCCCGGCAGGCGGACAAAAACAGACAGAGCGCCGCCGCAAAAATCAACCATTTCCGCAACCGGCGCTCTCTCCTTTCCTGTTGTACTGCAAAGCCCCGGAGGCGGGCGGCTGATAGCCGCGCCCCTACACACAAACCGGGGCCAGGCACGCCTTTGCAGGGGCGATGATCTATCGCCCGGCCCCGCAGCGCTTTGCCTGAAATCTGTGCGTAGCAGGACATGCGCCTGCGCAGCACACATTAACCTGCGGCCGCAGCCACCCGCGCGGGCGCGGGTGAGGGGGTATCGCGGGCATTGTGCCGTCCAACGGGCGGCGCGGCCCTCCCGTATCCAGGGGGCCAAGGGCCCCCTAGAGGCTGATCGCGATCATCGCCGCCTGGCTCCCCCGCTCCCCGTGGGTATAGCGGTGGGACCAGTACTTCTCCGGCATGCAGCAGGTGCAGTCGGGGGAGACGGCGATATGGTCCGGGTCCAGCCCCGCCGCCTTCAGCCGGGAGACGTTGAGGGCCTTCAGATCCACGTGGAACTTGCCGGTGGGCAGCACCTCAATGGCGGACAGGGCGGAGGCCCCCATGGCCTCGGTCATGGCGTTGGGCACGTCCTCATGGGTCTCAAAGCAGCACTTGGAGATGCCGGGGCCGATGGCGGCCAGGATATCCAGCCGGTCGCAGCCGTAGCAGTC
>CALXEB010000168.1 GCA_944387215.1 uncultured Flavonifractor sp.
GGGGAGCGAAAGGTCCCCGATCCGCTCCCCCTGGATCAGGACCGCTGACACAGACAAGCAAAAACAGCCCCCGGGCCCATGGCTCGGGGGCTGTTTTTGTTTGCGCGATCTGACAAGTGAAATGGCATTACACGCCTGAGGCGGCCAGTATCAGGCGGAGGACCCATTGGGGCGCCTCCGGGACCTGGGCGTGGAGCCAGGAGAGGAGCTGGGCGGGGGAGAGGCCCATGGCGTTGATCTGGGCGAAGGTGAGGGCCAGGCCGCCGGCGGAGTGGGGGTTATTGCCGATGGCCAGCACGGAGCCGAAGGCGGCGTCCCCGGCGGCGTACGGGGCCACCGCCAGGCCTCCCTGGGCCGCGAAGCGGCTCACCGCCGCGCCCCCCAGGGCCAGACCCAGGCTGAGGGCCACGCCGCCCACGGCCAGCAGCACCCCCAGAGCCAGCCCGCCGAAGGCGCATACCCCGGCGGCCAGCCCGCCAAGGGCCAGGCCTCCCAGAGAGAGCCCGCCCACGGAGACCAGCCCGGCGGACAGGCCGCCCACGGCCACCGCGCCGGTGGCCACGTTGCCGACGGCGATGATCCCTTTGGCCCGGCGGAGGCCATAGCCCAGGTGGATATGCACCAGCGGCAGGCCTAAGAGGGTGCATTTGCTGCGGTATTCGTAGCGGTAGTGAAAGGGGGTGTAATAGTTGTGGATTACCGTCCGCTCCACCGGGGCGGCCTGGGGCGCCCCCGGCTCCGCTCCCCGCACCAGGTAGTCCAGGGTGACGCCGAAGTACTCCGCCAGGGCGGACAGGTTGTCCAGGTCAGGGGTGGAGGAGCCCGCCTCCCATTTCTGCACCGCCTGCCGGGACACCCCCACGGCGTTGGCCAGTTCCTCCTGAGAGATGCCCCGCCCCCTGCGGAGCTGATAGAGCCGGTCGCGAAATTCCATTGGAAAACCTCCTTCGTTTGTGGCCCTATCCTAGCAGAAGGGCCCCGGCGGCACAACCAACCAGAGCGTCCAATCTGACAACTGCCGGTTGCGTCCGCTGGGGCCCAAGGGATTCAGGGATTCGGGACCCACACCCGGCCGATGTCGGTGCGCAGGTACATGTCCTGGAAATGGATGTGGGCGGCGGCGGCGTAGGCCCCGTCAATGGCGGCGTCCAGGTCGGGGCCCACGGCGGTGACCCCCAGCACCCGGCCGCCGTTGGTGAGGACAGCCCCGTCCTCGCCCAGCCTGGTGCCCGCGTGGAACACCACGGCGGTGCGTCCGGCCTCCTCCAGCCCTGTAATGGGATATCCCTTGCCATAGCTTCCGGGGTATCCGCCGCTGGCCAGCACCAGGCAGCAGGCGGCGGCGTCCTTCCAGCGCACCTCCACCTGGTCCAGGGTGCCGCTGCGGCAGGCCAGGAAGATCTCCATCAGATCGCTGTCCAGCAGGGAGAGCACCGCCTGGCACTCCGGGTCCCCGAAGCGGGCGTTGTACTCTACCACCTTGGGGCCGTCAGGGGTGAGCATCAGGCCGAAGTAGAGCACCCCGTGGAAGGGCCGGCCCTCCGCCTTCAGGGCGGCCACGGTGGGCAGGAAGATCTCCTTCATGCACCGCGCCGCGATCTCGGGGGTGTAGTTGGGGGAGGGGGAGATGGCCCCCATGCCGCCGGTATTGGGGCCCTGGTTGCCGTCATAGGCCCGCTTGTGGTCCTGGCTGGAGGGCATGGCCGCCAGGTGCTCCCCGTCGCAGAAGGCCAGCACCGTCACCTCCGGGCCGGTCATGCACTCCTCGATGACCACCTTGGCCCCGGCCTTGCCGAACTTCCCCCCGGCCAGCATGGAGCGGGCGGCCTCCTTGGCATCCTCCACGCTCTGGGCCACCACCACGCCCTTACCCAGGGCCAGGCCGTCGGCCTTCACCACGATGGGGGCGCCCTGGGCCTCGATATAGGCCAGGGCGGGGTCCAGCTCTGTAAAGGTTTTATACTTTGCGGTCGGAATGTGGTATTTCTCCATCAGGGTCTTGGAGAAGCTCTTGCTGGCCTCCACGATGGCGGCGGCGGCGGTGGGGCCGAAGGCGGGCACGCCGGCGGCCTCCATGGCGTCCACCATGCCCAGGGCCAGAGGATCGTCGGGGGCCACCACCACAAAGTCCATTTGGTTGTCCACAGCCCACTTCACCATGGCCTCCACGTCGGTGGCGGCGATGGGCACGCACTGGGCGATGGCGGAAATACCCCCGTTGCCCGGGGCGCACCACAGCCCGTCCACCTTGGGGCTCTTGGCCAGGGCCCAGGCGATGGCGTGCTCCCGCCCGCCGCCGCCTACGATCAGTACGTTCATGCAAAGCACCTCTCAATTCAGCGCCGCGCTCAGGGCCCACAGCCCCAGCAGGTGCGCGGGATAGAACACATAGAAGAACCACTTGCTCTGGATACCGTGCTGCCCCCGGTAGAAGGCCAGGGGGACCAGGGAGAGCGCGGCGCACAGGCAGTACAGCCCCTGGACGGGCAGGGCGGCGGCCAGATAACCGCCGATCAACGGCCCGGACAGCCAGGGCAGGGAGAGCACTCCCGTCAGAGGATCGTACACCAGGTAGATCAGGACCAGCCCCGCCCCCAGGCAGACCAGCAGTTTTTTCCGCTCCTCCCCGCAGAGGTAGAGGGCGAAGACGAGCAGCACGCCGGGGAAGCCGTAGTCGCACCGCAGCAGGAGGGCCGCCGCGCAAGCGCCCAGCAGGGGGAGGGAGGCCGCCGCCGGGCCGCGCCCGGCCTGGACAGCCCGCTCAAAGCCCCATACCGACCCGGCGGCCAGGAAGAACGTGAGGATCACGTTGCCCCCCATGGTGCCGGTGGCCAGGGTGAAGGGCGCCTGGGAGATCAGGGCAAAGACGCCCAGCCGCAGCAGATAGCGGTGGAAAAACCGGGTGCGCCGGCACCCCTCCGCCACGAAATAGGCGAAAATGGGGAAGGCCAGCCGCCCCACCAGCCGGGGCAGGGCATCCGCCCAGGCGGGCAGGTCCAGCTGGGACAGCAGGGTGGGGAACACCAGCCCCATGTGGTCCACCAGCATGCACAGGGCGGCAAAG
>CALXEB010000169.1 GCA_944387215.1 uncultured Flavonifractor sp.
TGCTCCACGATGACCCCGCCGTCCATGAAGATCACCTGGTCGGCCACGTCCCGGGCGAAGGCCATCTCGTGGGTGACGATGATCATGGTGGTCTTCTGCTGGGCCAGGGAGCGGATCACCTTGAGCACCTCGCCGGTGAGCTCCGGGTCCAGGGCGGAGGTGGGCTCGTCAAAGCAGAGGATGTCCGGCTTCAGGGCCAGGGCCCTGGCGATGGCCACCCGCTGCTGCTGCCCGCCGGAGAGCTGGTGGGGGTAGTGGTCGGCCCTATCGGCCAGACCCATGCGCTCCAGCAGGGCCCGCCCCTGGCCGCGGATCTCCGCCAGCACGTCCTTTTTCCGGGCCTTGAAGTCGGGCCGCTCCCGGGCCAGCAGCTCCGGGGCCAGGGTCACGTTCTCCAGGGCGGTATACTGGGGAAAGAGATTGAAGGACTGGAACACCAGCCCGAAGTGCAGCCGCTTCTTGCGCACCTCCCCCTCCCGCTGGGTGGCGGGGTCGGCGGCGTCAAAGAGGGTCTCCCCGTTGACCAGGATCTTCCCCTGGTCGGGGGTCTCCAGGAAGTTCAGGCAGCGCAGCAGGGTGGTCTTGCCGGAGCCGGAGGAGCCGATGATGGCCAGGGCCTGCCCCTGCTCCAGGGAGAAGCTGATGTCCTCCAGCACCCTGGTGGCGCCGAAGTGCTTTTCGATATTCCGTACGTCCAGAACTGACACCGGGCGCACCTCCTTACCTGAAATAGTCCAGCTTTTTCTCCAGCCGGCTGAACAGGATGGTCAGCACCCCCACAAAGACCAGGTAGAACACGGCGGTGTAGAAAAAGGGCCAGACCAGGCCGCCGTTGGTGCGGAAGGTCTCCCCCGCCCGGATGACCTCCACCACGCCGATGGTGTTGGCCAGGGAGGTGTCCTTCACCAGGGTGATGATCTCGTTGGACATGGGGGGCACCACCCGCTTGACCATCTGGAGCAGGGTGACCTTGAAGAAGATCTGGCTGCGGGTCATGCCCATCACCAGGCCCGCCTCCCGCTGGCCCACGGGCACCCCCTGGATGCCCCCGCGGTAGATCACGGAGAAGTAGCAGGCGTAGTTGATGACAAAGGCCACCAGGGTGGCGGTCACCCGGCTGCTGGCGCCGGAGCCCCACACGTTGGTGCCGGTGAGCATGCCGGGCACATAGAAGATCACAATGAGCTGGAGCATCAGCGGCGTGCCCCGGATGACCCACACCACCAGCTCCACCACGGCGCTGATGGGCCGCAGGGAGGCCAGCGCCCTGAGCCAGCCGGGGCTGTTCTCCCGGGCCAGGCCCCGGAAGGGGGCCCACTTGCTCATGGAGCCCGCCGCCACCACCAGGCCCAGGGGGAGGGCAAACACCAGCGTCAGGGCAAAGATCTCCACTGTGGTGCCGAAGCCCTCCAGCAGCGTGCGCGTCACCGTCCAAAACATACTATCTCCTCATTCCGTCCGTGTTCCGGCGCAGGCCGGTGAAAGGCAGAGGGCGCGGACACGCCCTCTGCCTTTTTTCTGTCCGATCGGCGCCCCTTACTCCTGGGGGACGATGTTCTCCGCAATGCCGTACTGCTCAGCCAGCTCCATGATGGTGCCGTCGGCATAGAGGATCTTGAACTGCTCATTGATGAAGTCGGTCAGGTCGGACCCCTTGCGGCAGCCCACGCCGTAGTCCTCCTCGGTCAGGCGGACGGTGAAGGTCAGATCGGGGTAGCTGGTGCCCTCGCCGATCATGGCGCCGGCCATGAGCAGGTCCACGATGCAGGCGTCTGCGGTGTTGGAGCTGACCTCCATCAGGGCGGTGGCCTGGTCGGACACGCCCACATAGGTCAGGCCCGCCTCCTGGGCGGCAGCCTCGCCGGCGGAGCCGGTCTCCACGGCGAAGTTCAGGTCCGCCAGGCTCTCCGCCGTCTGGTAGTCCTCGGCGACGTCGCTCTTGACCACCACCACCTGGGCGTTGACGGCGTAGGGCACGGTGGCGGAGGCGCCGCCGGTGATCTCGTCGGTGATGGTCATGCCGTTCCACAGGCAGTCCACCGTCTTGCTGTCCAGCTCCATGAGCTTGCTGCCCCACTCGATGAGGCTGAATTCCACCTCCACGCCCAGGGCGTCGGCCACCAGGCGGGCCATGTCGGCGTCAAAGCCGATCCACTCGCCGTTCTCGTCCTGGTAGTCCATGGGGGCAAACTCCGTGATGCCCACCACCAGGGTGCCCTTCTCCTTGATGTACGCCACGTCGCTCTCCTCGGCGGCGGGGGCGCTGGACGCGGGGGCCGGGTCGCCGGTATTGGGGGCGGGGCTGTCGGCCGTGCCGGTGGTGCCGCCGCCGCAGGCGGCCAGGGAAAGGGTCAGGCCCAGAGCAAGGGCCAGAGCGGTCAGTCTCCGTTTCATCATTCATTCCTCCAAACCATGTGTGTCGTGGTTGCTTTCGTATGTTACCACACTAAAGCACTATTGTAAAGAGGAATTTCAAATTTTGCCGGTTTTCCCGTCGCGCCGGCCACCCGGGAGCGGCCCGGCCCCGCGCCCGGCACACAGCCGCTCCGCCCGGGCCCAGTCCTCCGGCGTGTTGGCGTTGAAGAGCGCCCGGTCCAGGTCGAACCCCGCCAGCGCCCGCCCCTCCAAAAAGCGGCAGTCCAGCCGGTCCAGCAGGGCCCCCATGGCCCGCCGCCCTCCGTCCAGGCAGGCGCGGACCTGGGGCAGGCAGGAGCGGCGGTAGGCGGCAAAGAGAGGCTCCGGCCGTCCGGCCCGGCGGAGGAGGCAGGCGTCCCACTCCCCCAGAGCGTCCAGCAGGAAGCGGGCCAGGGCGGGCTCCCCAAAGGGCAGATCCACGGCGGTGAGGAACACCCGCTCCGCCGGCGTGGAGGCAAAGGCCGCCTCCAACCCCGCCAGGGGCCCCTGTCCCGGCCGCAGGTCAGGCAGCAGCACCGCGCCGGGCACCGCCGGCTCCGCCGGATGGGAGACCGAGAGATAGACCGCCTCTCCCAGGGGCCGGTACCGCTCCGCCAGCGCCTCCGCCAGGGGCCTGCCCCCCAGCGGGAGCCGGCTTTT
>CALXEB010000170.1 GCA_944387215.1 uncultured Flavonifractor sp.
CCGTTCTGCACCAGCAGGGTGGCCACGGGGCCGCGGCCCTTGTCCAGCCGGGCCTCGATGACCGCGCCGTGGGCGGAACGGTTGGGGTTGGCCTTGAGCTCGCGCATCTCGGCGGTGAGATTGACCATCTCCAGCAGCTCATCCACACCCTGGCCGGTCTTGGCGGAAATGGGGCACACAATGGTGTCGCCGCCCCACTCCTCGGGCACCAGCTCGTACTTGGTGAGCTGCTCCTTGATGCGCTCGGGGTTGGCCTCCGGCTTATCCATCTTGTTGATGGCCACGATGATGGGGATGTTGGCGGCCTTGGCGTGGTTGATGGACTCCACGGTCTGGGGCATGATGCCGTCGTCGGCGGCCACCACCAGGATGGCGATGTCGGTGATCATGGCGCCCCGGGCCCGCATGGCGGTAAACGCCTCGTGGCCGGGGGTGTCCAGGAAGGTGATGGGCTTGCCCTGGACCTCAACCTGGTAGGCGCCGATGTGCTGGGTGATGCCGCCGGCCTCGCCGGCGGCCACGTGGGCGTGGCGGATATAGTCCAGCAGGGAGGTCTTGCCGTGGTCCACGTGGCCCATGACCACCACCACGGGGGCCCGGGGCACCAGGTCCTCGGGCTTATCCTCGGCGGTGTCGATGAGCTGCTCCTCGATGGTGACGATGACCTCGTGCTCCACCTTGCAGCCCAGCTCCTCGGCGATGATGGCGGCGGTATCGAAGTCGATGACGTCGCTGAGGGAGGCCATGACCCCGTTCTTCATCAGGGTCTTGACCACCTCGGCCCCCGTCTTTTTCATGCGGGTGGCCAGCTCGCCCACGCCGATCTCGTCGGGGATCTTGACGGTGAGGGGGGTCTTTTTGGCGATCTCCAGCTGGAGCCGGCGCATCTTCTCCTGCTCCTCCTGGCGGCGCTTGTTCCCCTGGAAGCCGCCCTTGCGCTGCTGATTGCGGCCCTGGAACTTCTGCTTGCCGCCCTGCATCTGCTTGGTGCGGCCGGCGGCCAGGTCCTCCAGGCGCTGGTCGTACTTCTCCAGGTTCACCTGGCCGCCCTTGCGGGTGTCCACCACCTTCTTCTCCGGGATACGGGCCCCGGGGTGGGCGGCGGGCTGGGCCTGCTTCTGGTCCTTCTGGCCGCCCTGGGCCTGGGGGGCCGGGGCGGGCTTCCCGCTCTGGGCGGGCGCGTCGGTGCGGCGGGCCTGGCCCTCCTGTCCCGCGGCGGGCTTGGGCTGGGCGGCGGGCTTGGGCTCCTCGGCCTTGGGCGCGGGCTTGGGCTCCCGATAGACCTCGGAGAAAATGCTCTCCAGGCTGTCCACCTGGTTGTGCTGGGTCAGGTACTCAAACACCAGGGACAACTCCCGGTCGTCCAGAGGCTGCATGTGGTTTTTGGGCGTGGTCGCATATTTGGTGAGGATATCGGTGATCTCCTTGGAGTTTCGCCCGAGATCCTTGGCCACCTCATGCACACGATACTTGTTGTTCAGCAAATGAGCCACCTCCATTGGCGGGCCTGCACCAATAGGAAAAGGCAAAAGGCTTTGCCGCAGGGAAAAGGCGGGGGCCTTTTACCCTTTCTTATTGGAACAAACCCATCTTGTCATTGACTGCTCTCGCCGTTTCATGGCGTCTTCTTTCTCTTGGGGCCCGCCCCCCGCTTCTTGGGGGCCGGGGCGCCGGCTCCGGCCGGCTTCGGCGGGGGCGCCCAGGGCTTGCGGCCGGCCCGCTCCAGCTTCTTCTCGTGGGCCCGCTGCTCCTTCTGCCGCTGGAGGGCCCGGGCGGCCTTTTCCGTCAGGGCCTCCGCCGCGCCGCCGTAGGTCTCCGGGTCGGTCCGGGCCAGCTTTTCCGCCAGGGCGGCGGCCAGGCCCGCATCGGTGAGAGCCAGCATGGCGCAGGCGCTCCTGCCCACCGCGCCCCCCAGCTCTCCCTTGCTCCAGGGGGCTTTCAGCCAGGGGACCTTCCCCGCCTCGGCAAAGTGGGCGGCACGGCGGACGCTGTTTTCCGCCGCGTCGGCGGCCACCAGCAGCAGCTTTGCCTGCCGGGCGCGGCAGGCGGCGCCGGCGGGCTCCTCCCCCACCTCCACCCGGCCGGCCTTCCGTGCGATGCCCAGCAGGTGCAGGGCGCTATCCATCGCCGTCACCCGCCTTCATCTGCTCCTCCAGAGCCTCGTACACGCCGTCGGGCATGGGGGCGGAGAAGGCCCGCTCCAGGGCCCGGGCCTTCCGGGCCTTTTTCAGGCACTCCGGGTCGGGGCACACGTAGGCCCCCCGGCCGGGCTTCTTGCCCTTAAAATCCAGGGAGACCTCTCCCTCCGGGCTCTTCACCACCCGGATGAGCTCCTTTTTAGGCTTCATCTCCCGGCAGCCCACGCACTGGCGCATGGGAATCTTTTTGGGCACCTCCGCAACCTCCTTTTGTGGGAAATCAGGAACAAACGGGCCGATGTGGGCATCGGCCCCTACGGCGGGGTTCCGTGACGGGGTGTAGGGGCGCACATTGTGCGCCCGTTCCCCAGGGCCCGGCCCGCGTCCGGGCGGGCGCACATTGTGCGCCCCTGCCTTATTCCTCGCTCCCGCCCTCGGCGGTCTCCTCCCCGCCGTCCAGGAGCACGTCCGCGTCCTCCGGCTCCTCCTCGGGGGCGGAGGCGGGCTTGATGTCGATCTTCCAGCCGGTGAGCTTGGCGGCTAGGCGGGCGTTCTGCCCCTCCTTGCCGATGGCCAGGGAGAGCTGATCGTCAGGCACCACCACCCGGCAGCTCTTGCCGTCCTCGTGGATGGAGACGCTGATCACGTCGGCGGGGGACAGGGCGGCGGCGATATACTCCGCCGGGTCCTCGGACCACTTGATGATGTCCACCTTCTCGCCCTTGAGCTCCTCCACGATGTTGTTCACCCGCTGGCCCCT
>CALXEB010000171.1 GCA_944387215.1 uncultured Flavonifractor sp.
TCGAGCTGCTGGAGGAGCTGGAGAAGGAGCTGGGCATCGAGACCTACCCGGTGAACTGGCCCATCGGCTGCGGCAAGCAGTTCCAGGGGGTGTACGACCGGGGGAGTAAAAAGATCATCCACTTCACCTCCAACGGCGGCGCCAAAGCCGCCACCGCCACCGAGGTGGAGCTGGGGGACCCCGGCCTGGACGATCTGATCGGCCCCGCCCTCCACCGGCAGCTCACCGACGAGATCGAGCTGCTGGACGGCGCCGCCGCCGAGTTTGACCTGGACCGGGTGCGCCACGGCAAGCTCTCCCCGGTATTCTTCGGCTCGGCCCTCACCAACTTCGGCGTGGAACCCTTCCTGGAGCACTTTTTGCGCATGACCACGCCCCCCCTGCCCCGGAAGGCCGGGGAGCTGGTGGTGGACGCCCTGGACGACGACTTCTCCGCCTTCGTGTTCAAGATCCAGGCCAACATGAACAAGGCCCACCGGGATCGGATCGCCTTTATGCGCATCGTCTCCGGCAAGTTCGAGGCCGACCGGGAGGTCTACCACGTCCAGGGGGGCAAGAAGATCCGCCTCTCCCGGCCCCAGCAGCTCATGGCCGCCGAACGGGAGATCATCGAGGAGGCCTACGCCGGGGACATCATCGGCGTGTTCGACCCCGGTATCTTCTCCATCGGGGACACCCTGTGCGCCCCGGGCAAAAAATTTAAATTCGACCCCATCCCCACCTTCGCTCCCGAGCACTTCCGCCGGGTGCGCTCCCTGGACACCATGAAGCGCAAGCAGTTTTTGAAAGGCATGGAGCAGATCGCCCAGGAGGGCGCCATCCAGATCTTCAAAACCCCCTACACCGGTATGGAGGAGGTCATCGTGGGCGTGGTGGGCACGCTGCAGTTCGACGTGCTGGAGTACCGGCTGAAAAACGAGTACAACGTGGACCTCTACATGGAGGGCCTGCCCTACGAGTACCTGCGGTGGATCACCACCGAGGACGGCCAGCCGGTGAAGGAAGAGGATCTGATCCTGGGCACCGACGTGAAGCTGGTGGAGGACTACAAGGGCAACCAGCTGCTGCTCTTTGGCTCCCAGTGGGCGGTGAACTGGACGGCGGAGCGCAACCCCCAGCTCACCTTCCACGAGTTCGGCGGCGGAGCGTTCTGAGCCCGTCGGCCCACGCAGGCGGGCCGGCGGTCCAAACAGGAAACGACAAAGGGCCCGGACGGCGATCGCCGTCCGGGCCCTTTCCGTTTGATCCGGGAAACCGCCGTCACACCGTTCCGCCCGGCTCCGGGAGCTTGTGCTCCCCGGTGGCGTAGAAGGTGAAGATGCCTGTGGCCACCAGCCGGTCCTCGGCGTCGGTGATGGAGATCTCATACACCAGGATGGTGCGCCCGGCCTTTTTGGGCTTGGCGGTACAGTACACCTTGTCTCCCCGGGCGGCAGTGAGGAACTGCATGGAGCTGTCCAGGGTGACGCAGTTGCGGCCGGTGGTGAAGGCGGCAGTGCCCGCCACCGTATCCGCCAGGGTGAACAGCGCCCCGCCGTGGACCACCCCCATGGGGTTTTTGGTGTCGGTGCGGATGGCCAGCTCCCCCGCCGCCTCGCCGTTTCCGGCGGAGGTGACCATCGCCCCGGCCTTGGGGCCGAAGTAGGGGCCGCTGTTGACCTTTTCCAGCATATGGCTGTAATCTCTCTCGTGTTCGCTCATAAAAGGTTTTCTTCTCCTCGGTTCACTCCCGGCCGCGCCGGGGCGTCAGCCCGCGGTCCCGCCGCCGGCCAGGGCGGTGTCCTCCACCTGCCGCTGGGTGACAAAAAATGTGTAGGTCCCGATGGCCACCAGCTTGCCCGTCTCATCGGTGAGGGCGGCGTCATACACCAGGATGGTGCGTCCCTGCTTCTTGGGGGTGGCCGTGCAGGTGATCTGCTTCCCCCGTCCGGGAGACAGGTATTGCATGGAGCTGTCCAGGGTGACGCACACCCGCCCGCCGGCCCAGGCCGCCACGCCCGCCACCGTGTCCGCCAGGGTGACCAGGGCGCCGCCGTGGACGATCCCCGCGGGGTTCAGGCTCTCCGGCTGGATGTCCAGCACGCCCTCCGCCTCGGCCCCTTCCACCCGGGTGACCCGGATGTGGTTGTGGCCGGAGAAATAGGCGGGGCTGTTGGTACGGGCCAGCTTTTCTTCGTTACTGCAGGAATCCATCCAGGATCTTCTCCTCCGCCTCCTGTTCCGTGAGGCCCAATGTCATGAGTTTCAAAATCTGGTCGCCGGCGATGCGGCCGATGGCCGCCTCGTGGATGAGCTGGGCGTCCACATGGTTGGCCACGATGGCCGGGATGGAGGAGATCCTGGCCTGGCCCATGATGATGGAGTCGCACTGCACGTGCCCAAAGCACTTGGTGTTGCCCGTCATTTTGGGGTAAAACACCTGCACCGACTCGTCCTGAGCCACGGAGCGGGAGATGACCCGCCCGGAGGCTCCATCCCCGTCCAGGATGATCTCCATATCGCTCTCAGCGGTCTGCTGGCCGTGGGTGAGCAGCTTTTCTGTGATGACGGCCTCCGCCCCCGCGCCCACTACGATGCGGGTCTCCCGTTTGGTGGAGTCCACGCCCCGGATCTGGGTGGATTCCATGTTGAGGGATGCCCCCTCTTCCAGGAACACCACCGTCTGGGGGTTCATGATCCGCTTGCCGGTGCCGGGACCCTCGCCGTAGTGGCGCTCCACATAGCGGACCTTGGAGTTTTTCCCGATGTGGAAGGTGTGCACGCCGTCGTGCTGGCTGGTCTCGCAGCCGGTATTGTGGATGCCGCAGCCGGCCACGATGTCCAC
>CALXEB010000172.1 GCA_944387215.1 uncultured Flavonifractor sp.
CTGGAGACCGGCGCCGAGATCAAGGTGCCCCTGTTCATCAACCCCGGCGACAAGATCAAGATCGACACCCGCACCGGCGAGTACCTGGAGCGCTGCAAGGCCTGATCGAGAAACCACTTATTTGGCCCTTTGCGGCCGCCCGTGAAAGGAGAACGCATCATGACGATTTCTGAGAAGGTCGCGTACCTGAAGGGTCTGGCCGAGGGGCTGGATCTGGACACCGCCAAGTCCAAGGAGGGCAAGCTCATCTCCGTGATGATCGGCATCCTGGAGGAGATCGGCATGTCCATCGAGGACCTGGAGGAGAACACCGAGGCTCTGGGCGAGGAGCTGGACGCCGTGTCCGACGATCTGGCCGACGTGGAGAAGGCCGTCTTTGAGGACGACGAGGACGACTGCTGCTGCGATGAGGACGACGACTTCTTCGAGGTGGAGTGCCCCAACTGCGGCGAGACTCTGGTTATCGACGAGGACGTGCTGGAGGAGGGGGCCATCCAGTGCCCCAACTGCAAGGAGAAGTTCGCCCTGGACCTGTCCGACGACTGCGGCTGCGGCGACGACGACTGCGGCTGTGGCTGCGGGGACCACAAGGACGAGGAGTGAACCTCCGGCGGCCCCATACAAAACCAACCAAAGCGGGCGGCCCTTGGGCCGCCCGCTTTTTGTCAAAAACGGCAGGCCGCTGCTCTTGCGCTGTCTGAAATGGCATAGTATAATGGGGCGAAGAAGTTAGACAAACAAAACTTTGAGCAGGCGGGATACCAATGAGTACACAGGAGAAGAGAGAGGAAATGACCCTGGAGGAGCTGGCGCCGGGAGAGAGCGGCGTCATCCTCCAGGTGGGCAATGAGAACGGGCCGGTGAAGCGCCGGCTGGTGGATATGGGCCTGACCCCAGGCACCGAGGTGACGGTGCGCAAGCTGGCCCCCTTCGGGGACCCGCTGGAGCTCAACCTCCGGGGGTACGAGCTCTCCCTGCGCAAGGCCGACGCGGCCCAGATCCGCATGGCCGTGGGGGCGGAGGCGGAGCGGCGCAGCCGGGTGCGCCGCCAGCGCATCGGCATGGTGCAGCACATCCCCGACGAGGAGACCCTGCGCCGCATGGACGCCGACCACGCCCACGAGGCCGCCGAGCACGGCGGCACCCCCGACTACGCCAGCCACGACACCCGGGAGATGAAGCTGGCCCTGGTGGGCAACCCCAACTGCGGCAAGACCACCCTCTTTAACGCCCTGACCGGCTCCAACCAGTACGTGGGCAACTGGCCCGGCGTGACGGTGGAGAAGAAGGAGGGCCGGGCGGAGGTGGACGGCAAGCCGGTGACGGTGGTGGACCTGCCGGGCATCTACTCCCTGTCCCCCTACTCCATGGAGGAGATCGTGGCCCGGGACTTCATCGTGGGGGAGCACCCCGACGCCATCATCGACATCCTGGACGCCACCAACATCGAGCGCAACCTCTACCTCACCGCCCAGCTGCTGGAGCTGGAGCGGCCCATGGTCATCGCCCTGAACTTCATGGACGAGGTGGAAAAGCACGGCGACCGCATCGACGTGGGGGCCCTCTCCCGGGCCCTGGGCGTGCCCGTCATCCCCATCACCGCCCGAACGGGGAAAAACGTCAAGCAGCTGCTGGAGGCGGCCCACCGGCAGATGCACGTGGGGGTCACCGTGGAGCCCGACGACCTGTACGACGACTTCACCCACCAGATCCACCACAAGGTGGGCGAGCTCATCCACGACAAGGCCTACGCCGCCGGCATCCCCGCCCACTGGGCCTCCATCAAGCTCATCGAGGGGGATTCCCTGGTGGAGAAGTCCCTGGGCCTGACGGCGGCGGAGCGGGACAAGCTGGAGGCCGTCTGCCGGGAGTATGAGGCGGCCTACGACCTGGGCGACCGGGAGACCCTGATCGCCGACGCCCGCTATCAGTTCATCCAGACCGTGGTCTCCCGGTGCGTCACCCGGGGCCGGCCCCTGGGGGAGCCCACCCTGTCGGACAAGATCGACGCCGTGGTCACCCACAAGATCCTGGCCGTGCCCGTGTTCCTGCTGATGATGCTGGCCATGTTCGCCCTCACCTTCGGGCCGGGGCAGATGCTCTCCGACGGGGTGGACGTGCTCATCAGCGGCTATTTTGCCGAATGGGTCCGGGGCGTTCTGGCCGCCGCCGGCACCGCCCCCTGGGTGGAAGCCCTGCTGGTGGACGGGGTGATCACCGGGGTGGGCGGCGTGCTCACCTTCCTGCCCCAGATCGCCATTTTGTTCCTCTTCCTCTCCTTCCTGGAGGACTCGGGCTACATGTCCCGGGCGGCCTTCATCATGGACCGGCTGCTGCGGCGCTTCGGCCTGAGCGGCAAGGCCTTTATCCCCATGCTCATGGGCTTTGGCTGCACGGTCCCCGCCGTCATGGGCGCCCGCACCATGGAGAACGAGAAGGACCGCCGCATGACCATCATGCTGGTGCCCTTCATGTCCTGCTCCGCCCGGCTGCCGGTGTACGGCCTGCTCACCGCCGCCTTTTTCCCGAGATACGGCGGGCTGGTGGTGTTCTCTCTCTATCTGCTGGGCCTGCTCTTCGCCATCGGCTCGGGCATCATTCTGAAAAAGTTCGTCTTTCGGGGGGAACCCGCCGCCTTTGTGCTGGAACTGCCCCCCTACCGCCTGCCCACCCTGAAAAACATCGCCCTCCACGTCTGGGAAAAGGTAAAGGGCTTCCTGGTGAAGGCGGGCACCCTGATCCTGGCCATGAGCGTGCTGCTCTGGTTCCTCCAGACCTTCGGCTT
>CALXEB010000173.1 GCA_944387215.1 uncultured Flavonifractor sp.
TGGAAGGTGTGCACGCCGTCGTGCTGGCTGGTCTCGCAGCCGGTATTGTGGATGCCGCAGCCGGCCACGATGTCCACATCGCAGTCCTCGCCGATGAAGAAGTCATTGTACACCAGCTCGCTGAGCCCTGTCTGGCTGATGATGACGGGGATGTGGACCGCCTCGTGCTTCGTGCCGGACTTCACATGGATATCGATGCCCGACTTGCCCGGCTCGGTCTTGGTGGTGATCTCGATATTGGCAGTGTTGTTGCGGGAGTCCAGCTGCCCGTTGCGGCGGATGTTATAGGCCCCCTGGGGGGTCTTTTCCAGATCCGCGATCTCCTTCAGAAGTTTCCACTCCGCCTGATCCATTACCGATCCGCTCCTTCCGAAAGATAGCTGCACCCGGCGCTGGTGTTGGCCAGGATCTCCGGGAATATCTGGTCCTTGGGCCCGTGCTTCTGCACCCTGCCCTCACCGATCATCACGATCTCGTCGGCCAGGTCGATGATGCGCTCCTGGTGGGAGATGACGATGAGGGTGGCCTCCCGCTTTTTGTGGATGAGCCGGAAGGTCTCGGTGAGCTTGGCGAAGGACCACAGGTCGATGCCCGCCTCCGGCTCGTCAAAGATCATCAGCCCGGACTTCCGGGCCAGGATAGTGGCGATCTCGATGCGCTTGACCTCGCCGCCGGACAGGGATGCGTCCACCTCCCGGTCGATATAGTCCCCCGCGCACAGCCCCACCCGGGTCAGGTACTGGCAGCCTTCCTCCCGGGTGAGCTTTTCGCTGCCGGCGGCCAGGGCCAGCAGATCCCGCACCCGCAGCCCCTTGAACCGGGGGGGCTGCTGAAAGCCGTAGCTGACCCCCAGCCGGGCCCGGTCGGTGATGGGCATGTGGGTGATGTCGGTGCCGTTCCAGGTGATGGTGCCGCCGGTGGGCTGCACCAGGCCCATGATGGCCTTGGCCAGGGTGGTCTTGCCGCCGCCGTTGGGGCCGGTGACCACCACGAACTGGCCGTCTCCCACGGTGAGGGACACGTCGTTGAGGATGTCCAGCTCCTCCCCCGCGTCCCCCTCCACCTGGTAGCTGATATGCTTGATCTCCAGCATGGATGTTCTCTCCTTTGTAGGTCGGTCGTTCCGTGATTTTTTATTGTACCACGCCGCTAGGAAAAATACAAGCCCGCCGGGACAAATGCCGCCTTTCGGGCATAGAATGGGGGGAATCCAAACAGGATCGGAGGCAGAACCATGGAGCAGATCCTCAATCCCGGCATTGACCGGGAGGTGTTCGAGCGGGTGTGGCGGCGGGTCATGCCGGAAGACCGGGCCGACTGCCCCTTTACGCTGCAGCAGGCGGAACGCCCCCAGCCGCCCGCCCCGCCGGCGGCCCTGCCCGCCATGGCGGCGGCGCCCAGGGCGGCGGACCCGGCCGAGGCCTGGGGCGGTATGTTCCGGCAGTACATCGACGGAGAACTGGCGTCCTGGCGGCGCTGCCAGGCCCTGGCCCGCCGGCTCTCCGGCCAGAGCGGGCGGGCCCTGGCGGCAGCAGCCGCCGGGGAGCTGCGCCATGCCAAGCGCCTGAGCGCCCTTTACTTCCTGCTCTCCGGCGTACGGTACTGGCCGGAGCGGCATCCCCCCGTCCATCCTCTCCCCCTCCCCGCCGCCCTGCGGGAGCGGTTCTGGGCCGCCCGCAAAGCGGAGGAGGCCTATCGCTCCGCCGCGCAGAAGGCCGGGGAGCCCCGTCTTTCGGAGCTTTTCACTCAGCTGGCCCGGGAGGAGACGGACCACCTGCGCACGTTCCAGGCGGCCCTGGAGCAGCTCTGAGCCGGCGGACAGAGGCATTTTTGACCTTGGCTCCCCCCTTGCGGGGGAGCCACAGGTCTCAAAAGGCGGCACAGGCCGTCTCGGAAACAGCAGCAGGGGCCGCAGGCATTTGCCTGCGGCCCCTATTGCTTCCTTCGACTGTCACGCCTCACGCCCTCCGCAGCGGCGCACTGCTCACTGCTCCGCGAAAAACGCCTTGCGCCTTCGGCGCAACTGCTTTTTCGTCTGCGCAGTTCGCTGTGCGCCTGCTCCCGGGCGTTCAGCGCTTCTTTTTACTTCAGGTTGAAGAACGCGTCCATCCCCAGGTACTGGGCCACGTCGCCCAGCTCCTCTTCGATGCGGAGCAGCTGGTTGTACTTGGCCACGCGGTCGGTGCGGCTGGGGGCGCCGGTCTTGATCTGGCCGGCGTTGAGGGCCACGGCGATGTCGGCGATGGTGGCGTCCTCGGTCTCGCCGGAGCGGTGAGACACGATGGCGGTGTAGCCGGCCCGGTTGGCCATCTGGATGGCGTCCAGGGTCTCGGTCAGGGTGCCGATCTGGTTGACCTTGATGAGGATGGCGTTGGCCACCTTCTTCTCAATGCCGGTCTTGAGCCGCTCGGTGTTGGTGACGAACAGGTCGTCGCCCACCAGCTGCACGCGGTCGCCGATGGCCTTGGTGAGCATGGCCCAGCCCTCCCAGTCGGTCTCGGCCATGCCGTCCTCCAGGGAGACGATGGGGTAGGTGTCGGCGAACTTCTTCCACATGTTGACCAGCTGCTGCTGGGTCAGCTTCTTGCCGGACTTGGGCTGGATATAGCACTTCTCCTCCTCGTTCCACCACTCGGAGGAGGCGGCGTCGATGGCGATCTTGAAGTCCTCGCCGGGCTTGTAGCCGGCCTCCTCGATGGCCTTGACGAT
>CALXEB010000174.1 GCA_944387215.1 uncultured Flavonifractor sp.
GCCTGGAGGACTACTACCAGGTGGCCGGCGGCCTCATCACCGTCAACTCCGAGACCGCCGAGGCCCTGGGCATCGACTACTCCGTGTTCGATGGCCTGGGCGAGGTGGCCGCCGTCACCACCAGCGAGGAGTGAGTTTGATAACTGACCGCAGGCAAGCCCCCCGGCCGGCGCCGGGGGCTTTGCCCTGCTGAAAGGAGCGCGAGCGCTATGCTCTTTGTGACCCAGACCGCCCTGGAGCTGGGCTTTCAGTACGCCCTGGTGGCTATGGCGTTGTTCCTCAGCTATCGTGTGCTGGACATCGCCGACCTGACCACCGACGGCTGCTTCATTCTGGGCTGCGCGGTATCGGTGAGCCTCACCGCCGCCGGCCATCCCTTTCTGGCCATTCCCGCCGCCATGGCCGCCGGGGCCTGTGCCGGGTTCGTCACCGCCTTCCTCCAGACCAAGCTGGGCGTGCCCTCCATCCTGGCGGGCATCGTCACCAACACAGGGCTGTATACCGTCAATCTGATGGCCATGGGCTGGCGGGCCAATCAGTCGCTGCTCAAGCAGGACACCATTTTCACCCTCTTCCAGAGCACCGGCATCGGCGGCAGCTGGAACGCCATCCTCCTGTCCGCCGGCATCACGGTGCTGGCCGGGGTGCTTCTGGTGCTCTTCCTGGGTACCCGGCTGGGCCTCAGTATCCGGGCCACCGGCGACAACCGGGACATGGTGCGCTCCTCCTCCATCAACCCCAACTTCACCATCACCACCGGGCTGTGCATCGCCAACGCCCTCACCGGCCTGTCCGGCGCCGTGGTGGGCCAGGCTCAGAAGAGCGCCGACATCAACAGCGGCACCGGCATCGTGGTCATCGGCCTGGCCTGCCTCATCATCGGCGAGACCATCGTGGGCCGGGGCGCCATGTTCCGGGGCGCTGTGGCGGTGGTGGCGGGCAGCATCCTCTACCGCTTTATCTACGCCATCGTGCTCTACACCAAGTTTGTGCCCATCGACTGCCTCAAGCTGGTCACGGCTATCGTGGTGGCCCTGGCCATCGCCTCCCCCACCCTGAAAAAATGGGCGGCCTTCCAGGCCAAAAAGCGCAGGGCCATGTCCGCCGGAAAGGGGGAAAAATAAATGCTGGAGCTCAAGAACGTCTCCAAGACCTTCAACCCCGGCACAGTCAATGAGAAAAAGGCCCTGGACGGCCTTAGCGTCGCTCTGGACGAGGGGGATTTCGTCACCATCGTAGGCTCCAACGGCGCGGGCAAGTCCACCCTCTTCAACGCCGTGGCCGGCGACTTCTATGTGGATGAAGGCTCCATCGTCCTGGATGGCCGGGACATCACCTATCTGCCCGCCCACCGCCGCAGCCGGCAGATCGGCAGGCTGTTTCAGGACCCCATGCGGGGCACCGCCCCCCATATGACCATCGAGGAGAACCTGGCCCTGGCCTATCTCCGCACCGCCAAGCATCAAAAGGCCTTTTTCAGCCGCGTGTCCCGGGAGGACAAGGAGTTTTTCCACGCCCAGCTCGCCCGCCTGGGCATGGGTCTGGAGGATCGGATGCGTCAGCCGGTGGGCCTTCTCTCCGGCGGCCAGCGGCAGGCGCTGACCCTGCTCATGGCCACCATGGTCCCCCCCAAGCTGCTCCTGCTGGACGAGCACACCGCCGCCCTGGACCCCGCCACGGCGGAGAAGGTGCTCTCCCTCACCCGGGAGATCGTGGAGGCCGGGCACATCACCTGTCTCATGATCACCCACAACATGAAAAACGCCCTGGAACTGGGCAGCCGCACCTTCATGATGGACGGCGGGCGCATCGTGCTGGACATCCGCGGAAAGGAGCGGACCGGCCTTACCGTGGAGGACCTGCTGGAGCGCTTCCGCTCCGGCGCAGGCCACGCCCTGGATAACGACAGGATCCTCCTCTCCGACGGCTGAGCCTGTGCAGGCAGGGCCCTGCCGCCAAACCGGCAGGGCCCTCCCGCAGGGAATTGCGGAACATCTTTCGCAAAAACAGTTGACAAGGTCAGGCGAGTATGCTAATATTTTATGGCTGACATGCCAAGGGCATCAGTACCCATGCGGGTGTAGTTCAATGGTAGAATCCCAGCCTTCCAAGCTGGTCGCGTGGGTTCGATTCCCATCACCCGCTCCATACGCGCCTGTAGCTCAGGTGGATAGAGCAACTGCCTTCTAAGCAGTGGGTCAGGGGTTCGAGTCCCTTCAGGCGTGCCAGTTATCCAGGGTGGGAACTTTGGATAAAGTCTCAGCATGGCTGGGCAGCAGGCACCCCTGTCGCGAATCAGGCTTCGCCTTCTTCGGAAGGGACCCTGGCCGGCGAACATGCCCCCGGCATGTCCGCTGATCGGCCAGGCTTCAGGCGTGCCAGTTTTCCGGGGTTTCTCCTTCGGAAAAAGTCCCGGTATTCCCGGACAGCAGGCACCCCTGTCGCGAATCAGGCTTCGCCAAAGCTTCGCCTTCTTCGGAAGGGACCCTGGCCGGCGAACATGCCCCCGGCATGTCCGCTGATCGGCCAGGCTTCAGGCGTGCCAGTTTTCCGGGGTTTCTCCTTCGGAAAAAGTCCCGGTATTCCCGGACAGCAGGCACCCCTGTCGCGAATCAGGCTTCGCCAAAGCTTCGCCTTCTTCGGAAGGGACCCTGGCCGGCGAACATGCCCCCGGCATGTCCGCTGATCGGCCAGGCTTCAGGCG
>CALXEB010000175.1 GCA_944387215.1 uncultured Flavonifractor sp.
ATCTGGCAGCAGGTGGTGGTGAGGGTCAAAAAGTCCAGGTCGTGGATGTGGATGTCCCCCTCCCGGTGGGCCCGGGCATGGTCGGGGTTGAGGACGAACATGTCGTAGAACTGCTTGGCCCCCTCGGAGCCGAATTTCAGCATGGAGCCCATGGCGGTGTCCCCGTCGATGTTGGCGTTCTCCCGTTTGATGTCCGAGTCCCTGGCCTTGGAGAAGGTGATGTCCTCGTAGGTTTTCATGAGCCGGGTGCTCATCTCCCGGGCACGGCTGCGCTCCTCCCGATAGAGGATGTAGGCCTTGGCGGTCTGGACGTAGCCGTTGTCCATCAGCACCCGCTCCACCAGGTCCTGGATGTGCTCCACCTCGGGCTGGCTCTGCCCCTCCACCTCTAGGATGGCGCACACCTCCCCGGCCAGCCGGCCGGCCTCTTCCCCCCGGCCGGGCTTATAGGTGGCGTTGAAGGCCTTTTCAATGGCCCCGGCGATCTTCTCCTGGTCAAAGTCGGCCAGGCGGCCGTCCCGCTTGCGGATCTTGGTCAATGTCATGGCGCACATCCCTTTCTGTTTCTCGGCGAACAAAAGCGCCAAAGCAGGGCGGACGAACCGCCCCGGCCTGGCACTATATCTTGTGTCCAATTAGTCTTGTCTGACTTTTATAATACCGTATCTTGCCAGCCGCGTCAAGCCACAAAGCGCTTTGTCCCATCCAAAAACCCAGGCGGCTTTTTGTGCCTTTCGCCAATTTTTCTTCCGCCCCGCTTTCTCTCTTGACAGCCTATTCCCACACAAAAGCGGCGGCCCGGCGGGCCGCCGCTTTTGTGAATGAGGCCTATACTTACAGCAGGATCAGGCCGTATTTGCGGGACATCTCCTCCAGAAAGCCCCGGTCCAGATCCCCGGTGCCGTCCCAGAAGGCGCGGCCCTGATAAAGCCGCAGGGCCCCCTCCAGCAGCTCCGGCACATCGGACCAGAGACAGAGGGCGTCCTTCACCGCGTACTGGTTCTCGGCAAACACCGCCAGATCGTCCTCCTCCAGGATGGCGATCTTCAGGGCGCCCTGGGGCGCCTCCTCCTCCGCCGCCAGGATGTCCTCCAGCAGGTCGGGGGTACACTCGATGGTCTCCCCCACGTCCACGTCGGGGGTGATGAACCGGGCCTCCTTCTCGCTGGCGCAGGGGATAACGTCTGGGTCGTGTTCCGGGGCGGGAAAGGCGGAAAAATCCACGGCCCGGACCGCTTCCCCCATCGCCCGGATATGCTCCGGCCCCGCGCCGCAGCAGCCGCCGAAGATGCGCGCGCCGGCGGCGGCCAGGGCGGGCACGGCGGCGGCCAGCTCCGCCGGGTCCACAGGATAGATCAGCCCGTCCGCCCCCCGCTCCGGCAGGCCGGCGGAGGGCTTCGCGATCAGGGGTACCGCGGCGTAGGGGGCCAGCCGGGCCAGCTGCTCCGCCGCTGCCGCGGGCTCGCAGCAGTTCAGGCCGAAGGCGGCCGCACCCATGCCCTGCATGACGATCATGGCGGCCAGCACATCGGTGCCCGCGGGGGTGCGCCCCTCGTCGTCGCAGGTGAAGGACACCCATACCGGCTTGTCCGCCACGCTTCTGCAGGCCAGCACCGCCGCCCGCGCCTCCGCCATACTCACCATGGTCTCGATGAAAAACAGGTCCACCCCTGCCGCCGCCAGGGCGGCGGCCTGCTCGGTATATACGGCGGTGAGCTCCTCAAAGCTGCTCTCCCCAAAGGGGGCCAGGGACAGCCCCAGCGGCCCCAGGCCGCCGGCCACCAGGCAGCGTCCCTCCGCGGCCCGGCGGGTCAGCTCCACCAACCGGAGGTTATGGTCCGCCACCTGGTGAAAGGCGCCGCAGCGGCCCAGGCTCACCCGGTCGGCCCCAAAGGTGGGGGCCAGCAGCACCTGGCTGCCCGCCTGTACATACTCGCGCTGGAGCGCCAGCAGCTCCTCCTGGTGCTCCAGGACCCACCGGGGCGTGCAGGCCCCGGCGGGCATGCCCCGGGCCATCAGCTCCGTCCCGGTGGCCCCGTCCAGCAAAACGGGCAGGGATAAGGGAATGGTGTCCATGATCAGTTCCTTCCTACATTAAAGTGTTGGGCGGCGCTTTTGCGCCGTGCCAAGCGTTTTGGGCCTTTGGCCCAAAACCTTGATGCCGGGCGAATTCACTTCGCCCGAGCAGATAAAGGCTGCCGAAGGCATCCAAAAAAATGACCACACCTTCGGTGTGGTCATTTTTTTGGAGCCGAACTTCAACCTGGATATTTTTGATATATCCAAGATCACTTACCAATTTCTCAGCAGTGCCACACGTCGCTTTATTGTAACCGATTATTGCAGGAAAAGCAAATGTTTATTTAGTGCTCTATTTCTATTCTTTGGACGGATCTTCTCCATCACAATTTGCATGCTCTACCGTGCCTTCGATCATATTCATGACCACTTGGTTGAGTTGTGCGGCGTTTTTCGGTGTAATAACAGGCTTCCCAGTGTCCGCCTCAACGGTCTGTCCGGCCTGACCTGCGGTCCTGCCGCCGCACCGGGCGATCCCTCAGTCACATTGTCAACTCATGAACCCCCGGCTTCTGCTCCTGCCGCATCAGGAGAGCCATGCTGTAATCCAGTATCTTTTCCTTGCGCTCTGTCAGCATGGTGAGGTAGA
>CALXEB010000176.1 GCA_944387215.1 uncultured Flavonifractor sp.
TTCTTGATCCACTTGCCGCCGTAGATGTTCACATCCACCTCCCGGTTGTAGATCTTGAAGATGATGAAGTCGGTGAGCCCGGGCACCACCGGCTCGGCCCCCTCGGAGAGGAGGAACTGCTCCAGGTTGTTGTTGCCCAGGGGGGAGTACTTGATGTAGATCTCGCCCACCACGCCCACGCGGACCTTGGGTTCGCCGGAGACGGGGATGGCCCTGAAGGCGGCCACGATGCGGTCGAAGTTGGCCACCATGCTCTTGAAGGACAGGCCCTTGCCCTGGTTCATGGCCTCCAGCAGGGCGTTTTCCACCTTTTCGATGGTCTCGTCGGTCTGGCCGGGGTTGACCTCGTAGGGGCGCACCTGGTTGGAGGTCTGGACGATGATGTCCCCGTACATCATGGCGAAGATGGCGCGGCGCAGCGTGCCCAGGCCCAGCTGGAAGCCGGGGTTCTTCTCCAGCCCGGACAGGTTTACCGAGATCACGGGGATGAACTCCAGCCCCGCCTTCACCAGGGCCTTGCGCAGCAGGTGGATGTAGTTGGAGGCCCGGCAGCCGCCGCCGGTCTGGGTGATCATGAGGGCCACCTTGTGCAGGTCGTACTTGCCGCTCTTCACCGCGTCGATGAGCTGGCCGATGACCAGCAGGGCGGGGTAGCAGGTGTCGTTGTGGACGTACTTGAGGCCCTCGTCCACGATGCCCCGGTGGTTGGTGGTGAGCATCTCCACCTTGTACCCCTCGTTCTCCAGGATGCGGGCCAGCAGCCCGAAGTGGACCGGGAGCATGGTGGGGAAGAGGATGGTGTACTCCTCCTTCATCTCCTTGGTGAAGAGGAGCCGGCCGGTCTTGTCATATACTAATTCTGCCATAGCGCATGGTTCCTTTCGGTGTTGCGTGATGGGGCGGGCGCCGCGGCCTCATGGTTCCTCCCTGGCGTCCATGGCGGCCATGAGGGAGCGCACCCGGATGCGCACCGCCCCCAGGTTGCTGATGTCGTCGATCTTCAGCTGGGTGTAGAGCTTGCCGCTGTGCTCCAGGATATCCCGCAGCTCGTCGGTGGTGATGGCGTCGGTGCCGCAGCCGAAGCTCACCAGCTGCACCACCTGCATGTCCGGCTGGGTGCAGACGTACCGGGCGGCGTTGTACATCCGGGACTGGAAGGTCCACTGGTTGAGCACGTGCCGGGGGGCGTAGCCCTCCAGGTAGCTCAGCGCGTCCTCGGTGACCAGCACGAAGCCGAAGCCGGTGATGAGGTCGTTGATGCCGTGGTTGATCTCCGGGTCGATGTGGTAGGGCCGGCCGCAGGCCACGATGATGGGCATGTGGTGTGCCCGGGCGTAGTCGATGTACTGCTTCCCGGTCTCCCGCACGTCGTGGACGTAGGCGTCATAGGCCTCATAGGCCGCCCTGGCCGCCGCCGCGGTCTCCTTTTTGGGGATGCTGAAGTGCTCCTCCATGAGCTGGGCGATGCGCTTTTCAAAGTCCTTGTGCCGCCACAGGCCCACATAGGGGTCCAGGAATTTGGTCTGCTTGAGCAGGGGCACGTTGGCGGCCAGCAGCTCGGGGTAGTAGGCCACCACCGGGCAGTTGTAGTGGTTGTCGCCGATGCCCTCATCGTTGTTATAGGACATGCAGGGGTACCAGATGGCGTCCACGCCTTCGTCGACCAGCGCCTCCACATGGCCGTGGAGCAGTTTGGCGGGGTAGCACACCGTGTCGGAGGGGATGGTGTGCTGGCCCTTCAGGTAGAGCTTGCGGGAGGACTCGGGGGAGAGGACCACCTCGAAATTGAGGCGGGTGAAGAACTCGAACCAGAAGGGCAGGTTCTCGTACATATTCAGCCCGAAGGGGATGCCCATGCGGCCCCGGACGCCGCTGCCGCTCCCCTTGCCCTGGAGGGCGCGGAGCTTTTTATACTTGTAGTGCATGAGGTCGGGATTTTCCACCCGCTCCCTGCCCAGGGGGCGGGAGCAGCGGTTGCCCGAAATGAAGCGCCGCCCGCCGTCGAAGGTGTTGACGGTGAGGGAGCAGTGGTTGGTACACAGGTTGCACGTGGCGGGCTTGGCGGTGTGGGAGAAGTGTTCCAGGGCGTCCGCGGGCAGCAGGGCGCTGCGCTCCAGGTGCAGGTCCCGGGCGTACAGCGCCGCGCCGAAGGCCCCCATGATGCCGGCGATGGTGGGCCGGGTCACCTCCCGGCCCAGCTCCTGCTCGAAGGCCCGGAGCACCGCGTCGTTGTGGAAGGTGCCCCCCTGGACCACGATGTGGCGGCCCAGATCGTCAGCGTTGGCCGCCCGGATGACCTTGTACACCGCGTTTTTCACGATGGAGATGGACAGGCCCGCGGAGATGTCCTCCACGCTGGCCCCGTCCTTCTGGGCCTGCTTCACGCTGGAGTTCATGAACACGGTGCACCGGGAGCCCAGGTTCACCGGGTGCTTGGCCAGCAGGCCCAGCTTGGCGAAGTCGGCGATGGAGTAGCCCAGGGCCTTGGCGAAGGTCTCGATGAAGGAGCCGCAGCCGGAGGAACAGGCCTCGTTGAGCAGGATGGAGTCCACCGCGCCGTTGCGGATCTTGAAGCATTTCATATCCTGCCCGCCGATGTCGATGATGAAGTCCACGTCGGGGTTGAAGTGGGCGGCGGCCTTGTAGTGGGCCACCGTCTCCACCAG
>CALXEB010000177.1 GCA_944387215.1 uncultured Flavonifractor sp.
CTATTTGAATAGCAGCAGGGCACTCCATGCAAGAGAAATTCAGTTGTGAGCCTATAGGCTCTGCTGGTAAAAGGCCCCAAGGGGGCTTGTGCAAACCACCGGCACGGCCGGTGGTTATGATTCTATGCAAAGGCATAGCAAAACAGCATGCGCCATTTCCTCGCCCCTGCGGGGCAATCGGAAATGATGCGCAAAATTTCATGCGCCGACGGCGCATAAGGTTTGATGTGCAAAGGAGGGACAGGCCATGCCAGTGACCTGCATCGGCCAGGATCGGACGCTCCGGGCCGCCGTCAGCGGCGAGGTGGACCACCATGGGGCCAGAGACATCATGGCGGAGCTCTACCGTCAGATCGACCAGGTCCTCCCCCGGGAACTCACTCTGGACCTGGGGGGCGTGAGCTTCATGGACAGCTCGGGCATCGCCCTGCTGCTGGGGGCCCGCCGGCGGCTGGGGGAGCTGGGGGGCGCCCTGCATGTGGTGAACGTGCCGGCCCAGTCTGCCCGCGTCCTGCGGGCGGCGGGGATCGATCATATCATTTCATGGGAAGAATAGGGAGGGAGCTTACATAATGAAACCGATCAACGAGGCCACAGTGACCTTTCTCAGCCGCTCGGCCAACGAGGGCTTTGCCCGGACCACGGCGGCCTGCTTTGCCGCCCAGCTGGATCCCACGCTGGACGAGGTGAACGACGTGCGCACCGCCGTCAGCGAGGCGGTGACCAACTGCATCGTCCACGCGTATCCAGACCGGCTGGGGCCGGTGACCCTGCGGCTGCGGCTCTACCCGGACAACACCCTGGAGATCCAGGTGAAGGACAAGGGGGTGGGCATCCCCGATGTGGAGCGGGCCCGCCAGCCCATGTTCACCACCGGGGGCGCCGAGCGCAGCGGCATGGGCTTTACCATCATGGAGAGCTTCATGGACGGGGTAAAGGTGCGCTCCACCCCCGGGAAGGGCACCGTGGTCACGCTCCGCCGCAGGCTGGCCCGCCGGCTGGGGACGGGGATGTGAAGCTCTCCGACACCCCCGCTCTGCTGGAGGAGGCCCGCCGGGGGGACAACGAGGCCTGCACCCGGCTCATCGAGGAAAACGGCGGGCTGATCTGGAGCGTGGTGCGCCGCTACTACGGCCGGGGGGCGGAGCCGGAGGACCTGTACCAGCTGGGCTGCCTGGGGTTTCTCAAGGCGGTGCGGGGCTTTGACCCCGCCTTCGGCTGCCAGTTCTCCACCTACGCCGTGCCCAAGATCGCCGGGGAGATCCGCCGCTTCCTCCGGGACGACGGGGCGGTGAAGGTGAGCCGGGGCCTGAAGGAGCGGGCGGGAACGATACGCGCGGCCCGGGAGCGGCTGGCCGCCGCCCTGGGCCGGGAGCCGGCCCTGTCCGAGCTGGCCGCCGAGACCGGCCTGGAGCCGGAGGAGATCGCCGCCGCCGAGGAGGCCAGCCTCCCGGTGGCCTCCCTCCAGGCGGAGACCGGGGACGGCATGACGCTGGAGAGCGTGCTGGGCACCGACGGCATGGAGGAGGGCATCGTGGAGCGGGAGGCCCTGCGTGAGGCCATCGCCGCCCTGCCGGAGCGGGAGCGGAAGGTCATCCTCCTGCGCTACTACCGAAACATGACCCAGGAGGGGGCCGCCCGCCTGCTGGGGGTGAGCCAGGTCCAGGTCTCCCGCATCGAGCGCAGAGCCGTGGAGCAGCTGCGGCGGAAGCTGTCGGACTGAGGCGGCGGGGAACGGGCTGCGGCAGCCTGCGCCTTAAGAAAGAATGAAATTTGCAAAACCGCCGCCGCAGAGGTAGCTTTTTGGCGCGGAAGGGGGTATAATGACGGGGAATACAACGATAAGGAAGTTGAAGCTATGGCTGATATTCTTTACATTGTGGTTCCCTGCTACAACGAGGAGGAGGTCCTGCCCGAGACGTCCCGCCGCCTCCGGGAGAAGCTGGAGGCCCTCATGGCGGCCGGGAAGATCTCGGACAAAAGCCGGGTGCTCTTTGTCAACGACGGCTCCAGGGACCGCACCTGGGAGCTGATCGCCTCCCTGCACGGGGAGTGCCCGCTGTTCTGCGGAGTGGACCTGTCCCGCAACCGGGGCCACCAGAACGCCCTGCTGGCGGGGCTGATGACCGCCAAGGAGCGGTGCGACATGGCCATCTCCATGGATGCCGATCTCCAGGACGACATCGACGCGGTGGACGCCATGGTGGAGCAGTATTACGCCGGGTGCGACATCGTCTACGGCGTGCGCTCCGCCCGGAAGAAGGACACCTTCTTCAAGCGCTTCACCGCCGAGGGGTTCTACCGGCTGATGAACTTCATGGGGGCGGAGACCGTGTTCAACCACGCCGACTACCGCCTTATGTCCCGCCGGGCCCTGGAGGGGCTGGCCCAGTTCAAGGAGGTCAACCTCTTCCTCCGGGGCATCGTGCCCATGATCGGCTACCGCACCGGCACGGTGGAGTACGAGCGGGGGGAGCGGTTCGCCGGGGAGAGCAAGTACCCCCTGAAGAAGATGATCTCCTTTGCCATGGAGGGCATCACCTCCCTGTCCACCAAGCCCATCCGCTACATCACCGGCCTGGGCTTCCTCATCTTCCTGGTGAGCGTGCTTATGCT
>CALXEB010000178.1 GCA_944387215.1 uncultured Flavonifractor sp.
CAAAGGTGCGGCTGCCGGTGCGCATGGTGAACTGCTTGGTGTCCAGCACCATGCCGGCCAGCAGGGCCTCCGCCTCGATCTTCAGCAGATCCGCCGGCTCCAGCAGGTATTGCAGCAGCTCGGTGGACAGCTCGCTGGCGGAGGAGGCGTAGGGCTCGTGGAAGTTGAGGGCCGCGTCGGCGATATAGGAGGAGGCCCGGCGGTGGTGGTCGATGACCGCCACCTTGTGCACCGCCTCCAGCAGGTCCTGGCTCACCACCTGCTCGGGCCGGTTGGTGTCCACCACCACCAGCAGGCAGTTGGCGTCCGCCTTCACCAGGGCGTCCTGGGGGGAGAGGAACACTCCCTTGTACTCCTCGGTCTCCGCCAGCCGGTCGGCCATCTCGCTGGCCGGGTTCTGGCCCGGCTCCCTGACGATATACACCGGCGTACCCTTCTTCCGGGCCATGGCGCACACGCCGGCGGCGGCGCCGATGCAGTCCAGATCGGGGTACTTGTGGCCCATGACGAACACCATGGACGCGTCGGCCATCAGCTCGCCCAGGGCGTTGGCCATGACCCGGCTCTTCACCTTGGTGCGCTTCTCCAGCTCCTTGGTGCGCCCGCCGAAGAACTCGAAGTTGAACTTGTTCTTCACCACCACCTGGTCCCCGCCCCGGCTCAGGGCCATCTCCACCGAGAGGGAGGCGTACTGGAACAGCTCCCCCAGGGTGTCGGCCTCCTTGCCGATGCCGATGGACACGGTAGCCTGGATGCCGGCGGGGCTGGACACCTGGCGCACGGTCTCCAGGATGCTGAACTTGCCCTCCTGGAACTGGGCCAGGTACTGCTCCTCGAACACGAAGAGGTAGCGGTCCCGCTCGTACCGGCAGAACAGCCCCTGGGCCGGGGCCACCCACTGGGCCAGCCGGTCGTCGATCTCGCTGCGCATGGCCGAGCGGTTGGAGTCGGTGGCCCCCTTCATCAGCTCCTCATAGTTGTCCACCAGGAGGATGGCCACCACGGGGCGGGTGGCGTAGTAGTCGTCCCGCACCTGGGCAAAGTCGGTGACGTCCACCCAGTAGGTGGTGGCCAGGTAGCCCCGGGAGCCCTGCTCCTCGGTGCGCACCAGGTGGCCGAAAACCAGGAAGCGGCGGTCGGCGATGCGCACCTCGGTGGGGCACTGGGTCTTGCCCTCCATGAGCCAGCGGGAGGAAAAGTCGGGCACCGCGGCGGTGAGCTTGGTGTCGAACATGTGGTCCCGCTCCCCGGTGATCTGGAGGAATCGGTCGTTGGACCAGATGACCTCGTCGTTCTCCGGCCGGAAGATCACCATGGGCAGGGGGGCGTTGACCATGGTGTCCTTGGTGGCCGAGTCCATATTGCAGGTGACGTTTTCGATATAGCTGAGGATCTCCTTCTGCCGGGCGGCGCTGCTGCGGCGGAAGTAGAGGTAAAGGATCACCACCACCGCCAGCTCCAGCACGGCCACGGGGAGGGAGAACAGCGCGTCCAGCGCCGCGAAGAGCAGCAAAAAGACAAAGTACAGCCGGAAGCTGGGCTCCAGCAGGTGGGACAGCTTGTTTTTCCGCATAAGGCACCTCCCGGCGGCGGGCCGCGGGGCGGCCCATAATAAGAGACTTTATTATATCAAATAAACAACCCGAATACAAGTATGCCCTGCGCCGCCGGCGCGGAAAAAAGAGGCGCCCTCCCCGGGGGAAGGACGCGGCCTTATCCGTTTTCCTGCTCCACGGGGATCGTCCCGTGCTCCTTCTCGTACTGCTCCAGATAGTACTCCACCGCCACGCACAGCTGCATGTTGATGGATCGCTTGTCCCTGGCCGCCAGCACCCGGATCTTCTGCATGACCTCATGGCTCAGCCGCAGAGAGTACGGCGTTTCCTGCACGCCCATCTGACCGCCCCTTTCCTTGTATCTATTTGTATCTGAATAATATCATTTAGATTCTCTTTTCTCAAAGAATTATATAGAGTTGACTAGAATGATTTAGAGTGATATTATACCAAAAAGGAGGGAGTGCAATGCAACAGGAAAGGCAGTCAATCACCGTCCGGGTGACGGAGGAGGAGAAGCAAGCAGCCCGGGCGCTGGCCCGGCAGGAGTGCCGGTCAGTGTCCGGCTACCTGCGCCAGCTTCTGCGGCAGGAGATCCGGCGGCGCGGCGGGGCACCGGAGATCTCCGCGCCCCGCAGTGAGGGCAGGTAAGCATGCGCCGGGGGATGCCCGGGGAAAGGCACCTCCCGGGAACGCGGGCCGATGTGGGCATCGGCCCCTACGGGCTGCTGCGCGGGGACGGCGTAGGGGCGGATGCCCACATCCGCCCGCCCTTCCCCAAACCGCAAAAAAGGACGCCGTGAATCCTCACGGCGTCCTTTCTCGGTATAGGGATTACTCGCCCACCACGGCGGCACAGCGGTCGCGCCCCACGGGTCAGGCCCGTGGGGACCCCGATTTTATCATGCTCGGGGCAAATGAATTGCCCCTGCGCCAAGGTTTTCGCCTGCGGCGAAAACGCTTGTACGCGCAAAGCGCGCCCCACTGTGTGGGGCCC
>CALXEB010000179.1 GCA_944387215.1 uncultured Flavonifractor sp.
CCGCCGGAGCTTTCCGCAAAGCAGGTTTCCATGGTGTATGCCAGTGAAGCCGATGTGTTGAACATGGCCCTGTTCGGTATGACCGCAAAGCAGTGGCGGGACAGCCATCCCGATCTGAAAGGGAATATCCGCGACTATGCCAATGTCTCTCAGCTGGTCTGCCTGTCCAATCTGGAAAACCTGAATGCGGTGTTCATCAGCGAAGGGATGTCCCAGGCCGAGCGGCTGACAAAACTCAACGCCATCGCCATCAGCCAGATGGAGATCTTGACGCAGGATCACCGCATCGAAGCTCTGGAGGCTCATAGCGGAGAGCCATCTCCCATGAAGTAAAAAAAATATACTGGACGCTTGCGAATGGGCGAAGGCCGTGGCATCTATAGTGTTGCGATGTTCCAAAAGGGTACTACACGAACACCTATTATTTTCACGGTGGCTTCGCCGTGACGGTGTGGTTTTAGTACCGACAACGAGAAAGAGCGGTCAAGGGTTTAAGCCTTGGCCGCTCTTTTGTTATATCCTATCGCTGTATGGAAGGGCTTTAATATACTCTTCCATATATGTGTAATCAGGAGTGTTATCGGGTTTTACAGGAAGACGAATGGTCAGATTTTCTATTCGTTTTGTTCCTAATTTTCTGCCGTATGCATATCGAAACTTTTCAAGCTCAATTACAGACTTTAAGAACAAGCCTATATATACATTTAATGAGAATTTGGGCGTTAGTATCCTTATATCATCAGGCGAAGCGCAGAATGGTAGTGGTTGATAAAAAGTTGCACCTACAGAACCATTTCTAGCAATGGTAATTGTATTAGCTTTTTGGGACGGTTGAGTATCGACATACGCTGTTAATCCGTTGTTTTCCGCTGATGAGGAAATATAAGGTATAACGCCTGGATTTGAGTTCTGCAAATTAGGATCCTTTGATACCGTGATATGGAAAAGCTGTTTGAGAGTAAACTCTTTCCAGTCTTTAACATGGAGCTCTCGATCGATGTGTCGTTCAGTTTTTATAGATAGATCTGTCAGTCCGCATTTAATTTGGAACGAAAGGTAATCGCGGACACTTTGCGAAAATACATCTTTGGAAAGCAACGAGTAGTCTGTCTTCATATACGCTTCACAAAGCCATTCGTCGGTATCTTTAACGCAGAAACGAGCACTAACACCGTCTTTAACATCGCGGTTTCTATAAAGCCTTAGCCATTCGCGCTGGATATCGTTCCATGTCTTATATGCATCGATGCGACCAAGCTTCTTTCGTTTGACAAATCCATCATTTTTGTAATAGCCGAAAAAAGTTTCTTGCGCACTGTCATGGGGACGATGTGCTTTCCATACCATAACACACACATTTGTACCCGTAGGATAAAAAATATCATCCGGCATAGAAAAAACGGCATCAAGTGTATGCTTTTCAAAAAGACGCTTGCGAACATCCTTGAACTTGGTGCCAATAGCACAACTCATTGGAACAACTACTACACCAATGCCATCTACAGTGAGAATATCTAATAAATGTTCTACAAACTCTAATTCTGCTACATCTGTTTGAGAATAGGGTGGATTAATCAAGCCGATATTTATGTGCTTACTTTTGAGATTTCTAACAATTTCTTTTTTAAAACAATCTCCATGCTCAATGTTTGATTTACCATCTTTGCGGATAATCATATTGGCAACAGCCAAAGTATACAACTCATCATCAAACTCCACGCCATACAATCCGTCTTCTCTAATGCGTTCAACCTCTTCCGGATTGGCATCCTTGAACATCATACTCATTGCGGTTACAAGGAAGGAGCCGGAGCCGCAGCAGATATCTACAACGCGGCTGTTCTTGTTGACGCCGGCCAGATTGCACATAAACTCGGTCAAGTGTTGCGGGGTCAAAACGATACCGAGGCCGCTGCCGTCGCCGCCAGAGTACTTGATAAACTCGTGGTAGAAAACGCCCAGCGCATCAATGGTGCTGTCGGCGTGATCCATCATGGGCTTGATCTTCATTTCGAGTTCTTCAATGTACCAGACAATAGACTTCTTGTTTCCGAGGGGAATAGCCGCAAACTTGGAGTTGTCCAACAGGTTCTTAAATGCCTGTTTGATATACTGGATACGGTTATACTTGATACCGCTGTCGCGGAGCACATTGTCGATTGCGGTTGTAATGTTGGTGATAACGCTGTTGAAGGAGGGTAGATTGATATATGTCTTTGCGAAGTCATCATCGTTTAGCGCGATAAGGATACCGGCGATGAAAATCGGCTTGTGCCGCTCAGTCATTTTGATTTCACGCAGATACTCGTGCATATCAATAGCGGTTTCACGGATGCTGTCAAGGGAGTATTCGCGCTGAATCTTTTTGCCCTTAACCAAGTCGACATAGTTTTTGGGCTCCAGAATAATATCTCTGGCCTTGCGCAGCTCAGTGTAATCATCTTGGCCTTTGCTCCAAAGGAACGCACTTGCGCGTAGGGTTTCACGCTTGGTCCCGCTAACTGCAACGGCGATAACATTGTAGTCCTCTTTCAGAAACTTGGCATAATACAGCGCGCCATCGACGGCGTAATCCTTAGGATGATCGCGTTCTGTTGTCTCGTGCTTCGCTACAGACTTTTTGCACTCGACAACAATAATGGTAGTCACATCATCCTTAAATGTGATAATGAATTCTGGCAGAGCCTTGCCAGAACCGCCGAGCGAGAAGTCATCCAAAGCACAGACTTTTGGTTTTCCTCCCGCCTTTTTTAGTAACCGTTCCACCTTGTCGACATCCGCAACATCACCCTGAGGAAAGACAAAGCCAAAATCGTTTTCTCCAATATTGCACTTCATGCTTTGAAGTGTGATGCTTTCTGTATATTGTTCAATAGGCATTTTTCTTTCCTCCAACCAATTTCTCAATTTCTTCCATCTTGGCAATTACTGCGTTTCCGGTTTGGGTGACGCGGTAACTGCCTTTTTTCTTTTGCTCTACACACCCTACTGACTGCAATGCTTGCAGCCATTTGTTTACCGTCGCTGGACTGCTGCCGTACTCAACGGCGATCTCTTCTTGTGAAAAGTTGATAGTTGCGCCGCGTGAAGTCGTCTGCTCCTGACCCTTCAGCCAGTTCAGAAAGCGGTACTCCTTTGATCCAAACAATTGTATGGACTTGTTCGACACGGCGATATCACCTCATTCCTATAATATTTTATAGGATTTTAATTGTTAAATATAATATATTATACTATAAAAAATTATAGTGTCAAGAGCATAAAAGAGGGAGCAGCATTAGCTGTTCCCTCTCTCACTTAAAATGGTAGACCCTCGTCCTCGTTGATCTCGGTGAAGCCGGACAATGTCTCCTGTATTGGCACCGGCTCGGCGTTGCAGCCCTCGGCGGTGTACTCAACCACATGGTGAATACGGCGCAGGAAAGCCTTCCATGTCAACGGCTCGTCCATTTGTACCCCACGGTACTGATTTTCAAGCGGCACATTTGAAATGAGATACACCTTGGTATAGCAGGCCTGCCTATTAGCATAACGGCAGGGAAGCATTAGAGGATAGCCATCAAGGTAATTGAGCATATCGGAAATGCGCAGCTGAGAACGGAACTCGTCAAAGACGATTGTGTCCTCACCGTTGTAGCGTTCAAAGGGGTGGTCGTAGAGTGTGCTAAAGCCCATCTCCGAAATAGGCTTGGAGATGGGCTTTGATTGTATCTAAGAGAGTTTTGGCGCGTTCAGGACTGGCGTGGTTGATTCTTATCAGGTCGTCCTTGATAGGCTCCTGCAGCTGGGCAAAGGGTGAAGCCAACTCGGCATCTACTTTAAGACCGTTTTCCGAGTCATTACTGACAAGGAAACGCTTAAAGATATCCATTGTCGTCGTGGTCACACAAAAGAGAGCCAGACGAACCCCTGTGGTTCGCCTGGCTCTTGTTTGTATAAGCTCTCTTCTGCTCCACCAAACAAAAAGACACGCTGAAAAGCGTGTCTTTTTGTTTGGGTTCCGCCGCCCGGAGGGCGGCTCCACCCGTCTCCTTCAACTGCTCGGGCGAAGTAAATTCGCCCTGTGCCAAGGTTTTCGCCTTCAGCGAAAACGCTTGTACGGCGCAAAGGCGCCGCCGGCCAGAAGGCCGGATCTTCTGCGCCGTAAATATCCAGATCGAAGTCCGGCTTCAAAAATCCCGAATGCAAATGCGTTCGGGACTTTTGAGGGGGATAGGTAGGGCGGCCGCTGATCAGATGGCCGGTCGAAGCGCCGCTGCGCTGGGCTTCGGTTCGGTTTTGGGCGGAAACCTGGAGGCATTGGCATATACAGCGCTTTGATGATCCAAAACGAAATGCAACTGCTTTCGCAGTTGCATTTCGTTTTGAGCCTCGGCGGGCCTGAGGCGCTTTTGCCTTTTCACAAAAAGCCGGCGCGGGCATCCCCGCGCCCTGTTTTTTGCCCGAAGGGGTTGGTGAGACGGGGGGAAATCTGGTATAATATATGAAAATCAGGATTTCCCGGCCGAGGGCGGCCGGAGGAGGGCGGTTTTATGGCCGGTTCTGCACGATATACAGTGGTCGTTGCCGACGATGAGGACGAGCTGCGAGAGGCCGTGTGCACCATGATCCCCTGGGAGGAGTACGGCTTCTGCCTGGTTGGGAGCGCCAGCAACGGGCTGGACGCCCTCCAGCTGGTGGAGAAATACGAGCCGGACCTGCTGCTTACGGATATCCGAATGCCCTTTATCTCGGGCATTGAACTGGCCCGGCAGGTGCGGGAGGTGCGCCCGGCCACCAACATCGCCTTTCTCAGCGGGTATGACGACTTTGCCTATGCCCAGCAGGCCATTCAGTACAACATCATCAGCTATATGCTCAAGCCGCTGACCATCGAGGGCCTGGGCAGGGAACTGCGCGTGATCCGGGAAAAGATCGACGCCCAGTACGCCCTGTTCCGTAAGGCTGTGCCGCCGGGCGGCGAGCAGCGGCTGCGAGCGGCGGCGGTGATGCCGCTGGTGCTGGACGAGTATGCCGAGCCGGAGAGCGAGGCCCAGCTGGGGGCGTGGGCCCGGGAGGCCGGCCTGCTGCGGGACGCCGACGACCGGCCCTGCTATACGGTGATGGTGTCCGTCCTGCTGGGCCGGGACGGGGCGGGGCGCACCACGCCGGCCTTTGCCGCCTCGATCGACCAGCTGGCCGCCAAATATCTGCGCAGCGTCAGCTTTTTCTCCGGGGGCAAGGTGGTGACGGTGCTGCTGGGCAACCAGTCGGATTTTGAGGAGTATCTGCACATCCTGGCCGACGAAATCCCCCAGATGGCCCAGCGGGCGCTGGACGGGCGGTGCCGGGTGGGGGTCAGCCGGATGGTACATTCCCTCTCCGGCCTGCACGGCGCCTATCGGGAGGCGGTGGAGGCGCTGCGGCAGGCCGACGGCAGCGAAGGGGGCGCCCAGTTCATCCGGGACCTGGCCCCCGCCGTCCGGGGCGGGGAGCTGCTGTGCCAGCGGGCCCTGGAGCTGCTGGACGGGCGGTATACCGACGCGGATCTCTCCCTGGTGTCCCTCAGCGCGTCGCTGGATGTGAGCCCCAACCACCTGAGCGCCTGCATCAAAAAGTACGCCGGCGACACCTTCATCAACCTGCTTATCCGCCGGCGGATGGAGGCGGCTAGAGAGCTGGTGACGGGCACGGACCTGAAGCTCCAGGAGGTGGCCCGCCGGTGCGGGTATACCGACCAGCACTACTTCAGCTACTGCTTCAAGAAATACTGCGGGGAGTCGCCCAACGCCATGCGCCGCCGGCTGAACGCGGAAAAAGGAGGTGGCGGCGGATGAAACGAGGGCGCAGGGGCCTGCCCACCACCACCATCCTGGTGGCCATGGTGGTGGGGGTGGTGGCCGTCATCCTGTGCAGCTGCATCCTGCTGTTCCTGGACCGCTACCGGGTTGCCATGGTGCGCTCTGCCCGCACCAGCACGGCCCAGGCGGTGGGCCAGGTGTCCAACACCGTGGGCAGCTATCTGCAGGATATGGAGCAGGCCATGAGCCAGGTGGAGCGGGCCATGGGGGAGACGCCGGAGCGGCGGGACGAGCTGCTCTCGGCCTTCCTCACGTTCCGCCCCGACGTGGCGGCAGTCACCAGCTACGCCCAGACGGGAGAGCTGCTGGAGTGCTGGTCCCTGGGCCGGGAGCCCCGGGAGGACATCCTCCAGAATCTTTCCTTCGACCTGGTGGCCGCCCAGGCGGCCGACGGGCCCTATATGACCGCGCCCCATGTGGAGAGCATTTTTGAGGGCTATTACCCCTGGGTGGTCACCATGACCGCGCCCCTCTCCGCCGGGGGCGAGGCGGCCTGGGTATCCCTGGACCTGAGCTTTTCCAGCATCTCCAGCTATATCAGCAACGTGGGCATCGGCCAGCGGGGCTACTGCTTTCTCATGGACCGGGACGGCACCATCGTCTACCACCCCCAGCAGCGGCTGCTCTATGCGGGCCTGAAGTCGGAGGACACCTCCCGCCTGGCCGCCCTGGCCGACGGGGCCTATGCCGACGACACCGTGATCTACGCCCTGGACAGCGTGGCCGACGGGGCCTGGCGGGTGGTGGGCGTCAGCTATGTGGACGAGCTGGTGGACCAGAACGTCAAGGAGATGCTCCGCCTGTCGGCAGTCATGGGCGGCGTCATCCTCTTGGCGGCCCTGCTCACCAGCTGGCTGCTCTCCCGGCTGCTGGGCCGGCCCCTGCGCGGGCTGGCCGCCGCCATGGAGCGCTTTGAGAGCGACGCCGACCATTTCACATACCGCCCCGTGGGGGGCACCCGCGAGGTGCGGGAGCTGTCCGCCTCCTTTGACCACATGGTGGTGCGGATCCAGAAGCTCATGACCACCGTGCGGGAGGAGGAGGTCAACCTCCGCAAAACTGAGCTCAAAGCCCTTCAGGCCCAGATCAATCCCCACTTCCTTTACAATACCCTGGATTCCATCGCCTGGATGTGCGAGCAGGGGCGCTCTGCCGACGCGGTGAACATGGTCCACGCCCTGGCCCGGCTCTTCCGCATCAGCATCAGCAAGGGCCACGAGCTCATCCCCATCTCCCGGGAGCTGGAACACGCGGAGAGCTATCTCCAGATCCAGAAATACCGCTATAAAAACCGCTTTACCTATGAGTTTCGGGTGGACGAGGGCTGCCTGGACTACTACTGCAACAAAATCACCCTTCAACCCATCCTGGAGAACGCCATCAATCACGGCCTGGAGCTGATGGTGGATGAGGGGTGCATCACCGTGGAGATCTGCCAGGAGGGGGAGGACATCCTCTTCCGGGTGACGGACAACGGAGTGGGCATGAGCGCCCAGCAGGTGGAGGCCATCATGAGCCGGTCCCCCGGGGAACAGGCGGGCATCGGCATCCGCAATGTAGACGACCGGCTGAAGATCTATTTCGGCCCCAGGTACGGCCTGCGCATCACCAGCGAGCCGGATGTGGGCACCTGTGTGGAGATCCGCATGCCCAAAGTGAGGGGGGAGGATGGCTATGAGGCGAAATAGATGGCTCCCCCTGGCGCTGGCGGCCCTGCTCTGCCTGGGCGGGTGCAGCGGACGGGAGACGGCCGCCCAGCGGCACCGGGTTACCCTGGTGGCCAAATCCACCCAGACCGAATTCTGGCTGTCGGTCTTTGCCGGGGCGGAGGCCGCCGCGGCCGAGTATAACCTGGAGCTGACCATTGCCGGGCCGGAGACCGAGGAGGATTACGAGAGCCAGAACCGCATGATCGCCGGCGCGGTAGAGGCCGGGACGGAGGCCCTGGTATTCTCCGCCATCGACTTCGAGGAGAACGCCCCTGCCGTGGAGGCCGCCGGCCAGGCGGGCGTGAAGGTCGTCTCCATCGACAGCGGCGTGGGCTCCGACCAGGTGGGTACCTACATCGGGACAGACAACTACGCCGCCGGCCGCATGGCCGCCCAGGCCGCCCTGGAGCAGGTGGAGGGGGCCTTGCGGGTGGGGCTTGTGAACTACGACGAGGGCACCGCCAACGGCCAACAGCGGGAACAGGGGGCGGTGGACGCCCTGGCGGAGAGCGGCCGGGCGGAGGTATGCGCCGCGGTCACCACCCTGGTGGACGCGGACCGGGCCCAGGCGGACGCCGCCGCCCTGCTGCGGGAGCACCCGGAGGTCAACGTCCTTATCACCTTCAACGAGCCCACCAGCGTGGGGGGCGCCCGGGCGGTGGAGGCGCTGGGGCTGGAGGAGGAGGTCTTTTTCGTGGGCTTTGACTCCAACGTGGTCACCGTGGACGCCCTGCAGGTGGGGAGCGTGGACGCGCTCATCGTCCAGAATCCATACGCCATGGGGTATCTGGGCGTGGAGAGCGCCTACCAGCTGCTCAGTGGCCGGGGCGGGGAGCTGCCCCCCGTTGTGGACACCTCCACCCAGATCGTCTACCGCAGCAACCTCTTCACATTAGACAGCCAAAAGGCCCTGTTTGCCTTTGAATAGCAGGGTGGTTGGATATTTTTCACAAAAATGCTGGTAAAAATTTTAGCACAATCGACCTTTCGGATGAAAATTTACCCCTTTTTCTGTGTTTTTCCCCCTTGCATCCCGTGGGATTTTCCTTTAGTATAAGCTTGTAGCCCGTGGGGCCAAGGAAACCCTGCGGGACTCTAAATAGGAAAAAGGAGAATCGCTATGAAGAAACGGATCCTTGCACTGTCCCTGGCCGGCGTGATGGCTCTGGGACTGGCCGCCTGCGGCGGCGGCACCGAGCCTTCCGGCAACACCACTCCCGCCACCGGCGGCGAGACCGGCGGCGAGGTCGTGGAGGTCACCAACGCCCAGAAGCCCCTGGTGTGGTTCAACCGCCAGCCCTCCAACAGCGCCACCGGCGAGCTGGACATGGCCGCTCTGAGCTTCAACGAGGACACCTACTATGTGGGCTTTGACGCCAACCAGGGCGCCGAGCTGCAGGGCCAGATGGTCCTGGAGTACATCCAGGCCAACATCGACGGCCTTGACCGCAACGGCGACGGCGTCATCGGCTACGTGCTGGCCATCGGCGATATCGGCCACAACGACTCCATCGCCCGTAC
>CALXEB010000180.1 GCA_944387215.1 uncultured Flavonifractor sp.
CAGTAGCAGGTGGTGGCGGCGGAGGTGATGGTGATGCCGCGCTCCTGCTCCTGGGCCATCCAGTCCATGGTGGCGGTGCCGTCGTGGGTCTCGCCGATCTTGTAGTTGACGCCGGTGTAGTAGAGAATACGCTCGGTGGTCGTGGTCTTGCCGGCATCGATGTGAGCCATGATGCCGATGTTGCGCGTATTCTGCAGAGATACTTTTCTAGGCATACTCTAACTCCTTATTACCAGCGATAGTGCGCGAAGGCCTTGTTGGACTCGGCCATCTTGTGGGTATCCTCGCGCTTCTTGACCGCGGAGCCCAGGTTGTTGGCGGCGTCCATGATCTCGCCGGCCAGGCGCTCCTTCATGGTCTTCTCGCTGCGGGCGCGGGAGTAGTTGGTCAGCCAGCGCAGACCCAGGGTCTGCCGGCGCTCCGGCCGCACCTCGATAGGCACCTGGTAGGTGGCGCCGCCCACGCGGCGGGCCTTGACCTCCAGGGACGGCATGATGTTCTCCAGGGCGGTGGTAAACACGTCCAGGGGATCCTTATCGGTCTTTTCCTTGATGATGTCGAAAGCTCCGTAGACCACCTTCTGGGCCACGCCCTTCTTGCCGTCCAGCATGATGCTGTTGACCAGCTTGGTCACCAGCACGGAGTTGTAGATAGGATCGGGTAAAATTTCCCGCTTGGGTACGTTTCCTCGTCTGGGCACTTTGCTTCCCTCCTTCACAGTATGATTTCATAGGTACTCGAAGGCCTCCTGAGAGCGCCCCCGTGTAAGACAAGTGCCTGCTTGTCCAGTGCCCCGCTGAAAACGCACCTATATATATAGGTAAGCGCCTTCGCAAGGACAACTGCCTTGCGCGTTCCGCGCAGAAAGTCTTTGGTTGCTTGTGGCGTGCGGCGACTCGGCGCACGAACCACGGAAATAATTTCAGCGAAATTATTTCTTGCCGGCCTTGGGCCGCTTGGCGCCGTACTTGGAACGGGCCTGCATCCGATTGGCGACGCCCTGGGCGTCCAGAGTACCGCGGATGATGTGGTAGCGCACGCCGGGCAGGTCCTTGACACGGCCGCCGCGGATCATGACCACAGAGTGCTCCTGCAGGTTGTGGCCCACACCGGGAATATAAGCGGTCACTTCGTAGCCGTTGGTCAGACGCACACGGGCGATCTTCCGCAGGGCGGAGTTAGGCTTCTTCGGGGTGGAGGTACGAACGGCGGTGCACACGCCTCTCTTCTGAGGAGAAGGCAGGTCGGTCTCCCGGTTCTTCAGGGTGTTCAGGCCCTTCTGCATGGCAGGAGAGTTGGACTTGGTGGCGGCCACCTCGCGTCCCTTTCGGACGAGCTGGTTGAACGTAGGCATGGTTTTCCTCCTTTCTTCTGTTCTGAATGATATATTTTAACGGAATAAGCAAAACTTATACCGCTAAAATCCAATTAAGCCAGCAGCGCGGCCGCGGCGCTCCCCACGGCGATGCCGCAGAGGTCGCCCAGCTCCTTCATGCTGGAGGTCCGCTCCACCGGGATCTCACGCGCCCGGCACAGCTCCGCGATGGGGTCGGTGAGCCGCGGGTCGGCGTCCTGCGCCAGGAAGACCCGGCGCGCCCGCCCGTCCTGGACGGCCCGTCTGGTCTGTTTCACGCCCGCTACTCTGGGCCCCTGCTTGAGCTCGGTCAGCATCAGCCCACAGCCCCTTTCTTGCTTTGCACTGCGGCCCAGGGCTTTCCGCCCTTTTGCCGCGCCGGCAGGCACACCTGCGCAATTTGGAATTATATCATAGGACATTTTTGAAGTCAATCACAATTTTATTTGATTTTTCAGGGGTTCGCTCCCCTGTTTCCGTCACTTTTCCCCGCGGGTCGGGCCCGGGGCGCGGCGCCCCGCTCCGGCGGGCTGCAAAGTCGTTTCTTTTTGTAATCATTTTTTGTTTCTTCCCCTTGGAAACAGGCGAAAAAAGTTGTGCACCCATTTTTTATTTCGCCACGAACCCCTTGCGCTGCAACGGTTCTACAATATGTCTCAAAATTTCCTATTGACTTTTTGCCGCAGAAGTGGTTACAATATGGTTACAATTCAGCGTCTAGCCAGTAACAAACTGTAACAGGAGGAATCCTTATCATGAAACAACGAGCCCTTCGGGTGCTTGTCTGCCTGGCTCTGTGCTTCACTCTGGCCGGGCAGGCCTACGCCACCGAGAGCAGCGTCGAGGTGCCGGTATATGTGAACGGCGTCTCCATTGAAACAGGCTTCGCCTCTCAGGTTGTGAACGGACAGACTTATGTGTCCTATAACGCCATTGTCAACGCGCTCTACCCCGACGCCGTGGCCGTCTGGGCCAACAATCAGGCGGAAGTCACCGCCACCGGCCTGAAGCTGGAGATCAAGCCCACCGCCAAATATATCGTGGCCAACGGCCGCTATCTCTATGTACCTGGCGGCGTGGTATCCGGCGGCAACCACATCCTGGTGCCTGTGCGTACCCTGTGCCAGGCTCTGGGCGCTTCCGTGACCTGGGACGCCGCCACCGGCAGCGTCCAGATCACCGGCGGAGACGGCCCCATCGCCTCCGGCGACAGCTACTATGACGCCGACGACCTCTACTGGCTCTCCCGCATCATCTACGCCGAGAGCGGCAACCAGTCCCTGGAGGGCAAGATCGCCGTGGGCAACGTGGTGCTCAACCGGGTGGCCAGCCCCCTGTTCCCCAACACGGTGCGCGACGTGCTCTTCCAGCCCAATCAGTTCACCCCCGCCTCCAGCGGCGTCCTCCAGCGCACCCCCTCGGCAGAAAGCGTCATTGCCGCCAAGCTCTGCCTGGACGGCGCCAACACCGCGGGCAATGCCCTCTACTTTGTCAATCCCCGGGTCTCCCCCAACAGCTGGGCGGCCCGGAACCGGCCCTACGTGGCCACTATCGGGGCCCACGCCTTTTTCGCCTGACCGGCAAAGGCCCCTGCGTCTGAATTGTAACCGCCGGCCCGCCCTCCTGGGCGGGCCGGCTATTTTTCCTGCCGCCCTCTTTTTTTGGCAAATTGTCAATAGTAAGTGAACACTTTTTGAAGAAATTTTTATAGGGATGGGGTAGCAGCACGGAGCTGGGCCTGCCATTCGTCGAAAAGTTCTTTTGGGGTGGCGTAGCCCAAGATCTTGCGGTGCATACGGTTCATGGCGGCCGCCACAGCGTCGCAATCCCGCTGCGTGCGATCGCGAAGGCTTTGGCCTTTGGGAAGGAAACGGCGGATAATGCGGTTGGCGTTTTCGTTGGAGCCACGCTCAAAACTGCTGTATGGATGGCAATAATAGATCTCATCCACCAGAGCCTTCATACCGTCATAATCCTGGAACTCAGAGCCATTGTCCACGGTGATGCTTTGAAAAGTACCCTTCGGATAGGTGAGAACGAGTTTTGAAAGTGCACGGACAACGGCGGAGGAAGATTTATCCGGCAGCTTGATAATGATCTGATAGCGATGAACACGCTCAACAAGGGTAAGGACAGATTGGGCCTTACCCTTTGCCTTACCTATCACGCTATCCATCTCCCAATGGCCGGGAGAAATACGTTGAGAGATGTACTCCGGGCGATCTTCCACGCAGGGGCCTTTTGCGAGACGGGACGCTTTCCGCACTCTATGATAGGACCGCTTACACCTGGACTTCTCCCGGAGGTTTTTGTTGGTGACATCCGGAATATAACCCTGGTCAATATAACGGTAAAGTGTGCTGGTGGAGACCGTCCAAACTCCACGGCGTTTCAACGTGCCCACGATCTGATCAGGAGACTCACCGGCGAGAATACGGGCGGAAACATGATGGGCATAGTCATAGTGCTTACCCAGCTTGATCGGACGACCGTGAGAGGTAGCCTGCCAGGCGGCATCATCATCAGCTATTTGGGCGGAATAATATTTCACCAGCTTCCAGGTAGCGCCGTCCAAATGGTCATAAAGTCCGCGCTGGACTTCACGGTAAACAGCAGAGACAGAAAAGGAGATCTTTGCGGCGATCTGACGATAGCTGGAGCCGGAATTATAAAGTTTCTCGATTTGGAGCCGAGTATGCCAGGTCATGCGCTTCACCATCATATTCTCCCCCTTTGAATGTGCACGTTCAAAACCTCTATAAATGCGGCAGAGCGCCGGGCCTTGTGGCCTGACGCTCATTTTTCATGCCCTGATGGTATCAGGTTTTATGAAGCGTGTCAAGGGAGCGGACCATAGGCACCGCCTGCGGGCGGGGACGAGGGAATGAGGTGCCGCCATACGGCGGCGGAAAGCCCACACATCGAATAATGTCAAGACCGAAAATTTTTTGTCTGGGCCGTTACACCAGCCAAAAATTTTTCGCGAGTGGCCCCACGGGGCCAGTCTTGACATTATTAGAAGTGCGGGCATCGGGTGGGCATCAAAGCTCGCGAGCGAGCTTTGCTACACCTACTTTTTATTTTGAGGTACGGAACAAATCAAAGAAAGGAGCGCAGAGCATGAAAGAAACCACGAAAATGAGCCGGGCAGTCGGGCAGCTGGAAAAAATCTACAACACATTGAACGTAGACTTTTTCGAGGGAGAGCTGCCAGTACCGATCATCACTGTACAGAGCAAGCCGGGAACATACGGGCATTGTAGTGTTTCCAAAGTCTGGCAGAGGAAAGACGGGGAGACATACGAGCTAAACATAGCGGCGGAAGTGCTGAACTATCCCATAGAAGAGACGCTGGACACAATGATCCACGAGATGGTCCACCTATATTGCAGAGAGAACGGCATCAAAGAAGTGAGCCGGGGCGGGAAGTACCACAACGGGAGATTCAAAGCGGAAGCAGAACGGCGGGGCCTTGAATGCTACAAATGCGGAAACTACGGCTGGAACACACGGCCAAGCGACAAGCTGGTGGAATATGCGCTGGAAAAAGGCTGGAACGAAATACAGATAGGGCGCAATCACCTGCCGCCGGCCATACGGACAGGCGGCACAGGAACGGGGCAGACAGGAACAGAGAGCAACAGCGGGACGGCGGGCGGCGGGAAGCGGCCATCCAGCACACGGAAGCTGGTATGCCCAAAGTGCGGACAGAGCGTCAGAGCCACAAAGGCAGTGAACATCCTATGCGGAGACTGCATGGAGAAAATGATCGAAGTTTGAATGTGCACATTCAAAGGCTGCCCTACCGGCCAGACGGGGAGAAAGGAACAGCGCATGATCAAGGCATACAGATTGAGCATCAGATGCTACTTTCCCGGGACGGGGAACTATACACACCACATGGCGGACTTGCCGCTGAAGGACGTGGGGAAATGGGTGGAGGCATACAGATACACACATCCAACACTGGAAAGCATCAGCATCAAGATATACATGGGCAAGGAGGCGGGGCAGGATGAAGCTGGAAAATGAGCAGGGCCAGGCAGTTTACTACAACAACGCCGTGAAGGGCGGAAAGATCAGGTACATCGTCCAGGCGGCCAGCGGACAGACAATACCAGGCAGAGACAAAGAAAAGCTGCGGAGCCGGACATTCGCACAGGAGCATCAGGCGGAAGCCTACCTGAAACGGCTGGGATATACAAAAACAGTATACTGAATAGAAGCCCCCGGAGGCATGAGCGTCCGGGGGCTTGCAATTTGAAAGTGCACGAACAAAGCCTTTTTCACGGGAAAAAAGACAGGAGAACAGGAGCGGGAGCGTCAAGGAGGACACAGGACGGAGGAAACGGCGGTCAGAGGACGCCGGGGTCATCCCAAAGGCGCCAATCCTTTTCGGGCAGCTCCTTGTGCTCGTATGTATTGAACATCCGCCAGAGAGGAGGGCAAAAGATGCGCTTGGTATCAAGGATAGGCACGCCAAAGGAATAAGCGTCGCAGATCTGATGGGTATTATTATCGATACCAACTTTCCGGCGGATAAGCTTGACACAGACGAACCAGGGGATAAGGGAACGCTTGACCACATAAAAATGCTGTGCCAGGCGGCGGAGAGTGATGTCCATATCCTCATAGGACTGGGAAAACACGTCCACGGAAACACCACAATGCCGGTGATACTTGAACCACTCGATAGCATCCATGGAGAGCGTCTTGTATTGGCGGGAATTAAAATCTACACCAGCTTCGTCAATGATGAGCTTGCAGTTATCGATCGCCACTTTGCCTATGTCCTTCTTACAATCCACCTGATAGGTGCCCTTGATGGGCACGTTGGAAAGGACACGGATAGGACGTTTCCAATGCTTACCATCTACGATCCAATTCGTAAAACGGCAGGGGAACCGGCGGCACAGACGGATCACGATGCTCTCACGCTGTGCCCACCGAGCCAGGTAGGCGGCGAAGGTGGTCTTGCCGGAGCCGGGCACGCCGAAATAGACATTGAGCTGGAGGGGATGCTTGGGATCGCGAGCAGAAGAGATCTTACACCAGAGGATCACGATAAGGAACAACAGCAGATAAGCCATAACTTACTCCTTTGAAAGTACACGGACAAACGGGCTGGAGGGGCGGGGCGGGTTTTTCACGCCGCCGCCGCCCCTCCTGCGTTATACAAACAGACGGCGGAATATAGCAATCGCAACACCGAGGAAACCGAAAACGACACCGATCAGGAGAATGGGATGGACTGCAAAGGCAGCAGCCAGAAGTGCAAGCAGGCCGAGAACAGCGGCAAACACATCTGAAGCAGCGGAAAGAATATCCGACACCGAAGCAGAATCAGAAGAAACAGGAACACGAGTTATATACATAGAAAATGCAACAGGGCTTGAACCAGCACTAACCTCATATTTTCCATCCACACTATATTGAAGATTAAACGAACCGACAGACCAATCCGGAGAAAATCCGGAAACCTCCACGTCATTCACAGTTAAATACCAATCAAATGTAGACAAAAAAGAACACGCTTCTTCGCGAGACATCTCCAACCGTTCAAAAAAAGCATCCTCAATATAAACAAGAATCGTGTCCCCGTCATAAGAAATTGTAGCATACTCAGGCTTAAAATTTGTATCAGAAAACTCATATGTATAATCAGGCTCCGCCGCAAAGGCGGAAACCATCAAAATACAGAGCAAAGCAGACACGACGAGACCGAAACGGAAAAACTTCACAAAATCACCTTCTTTCAAAAACAAAGGGCGGCGGCATCCGCCGCCGCCCTTTCTCAGGGATCACACATTGAGCATACGCCGGAACAGGCCAACGCCCACGCCGATGAAGCCCAGAACGACAC
>CALXEB010000181.1 GCA_944387215.1 uncultured Flavonifractor sp.
GTGAAGCTGGAGGCCATCCCCTTCCCCGAGCCCTGCTATTCCGTGGCCATCACCCCCAAGACCAAGGGCCAGGAGGATAAGATCGCCGCCGGTCTTACCCGCCTGAATGAAGAGGACCTCACCTTCAACTGGGTGAACAACGCCGAGACCCACCAGATGGTGGTCTCCGGCACCGGCGACATGCAGATGGACGTGATCCTCTCCCGGCTGAAGAGCCGCTTCGGCGTGGACGCGGAGCTCAGCGAGCCCCGGGTGGCCTACCGGGAGAAGATCCGCAAGAAAGTGGAGGTCCAGGGCCGCCACAAGAAGCAGACCGGCGGCCACGGCCAGTTCGGCGACGTTTGGATGCGCTTTGAGCCCGGCGACACCGAGGAACTGCAGTTCTGCGAGGAGGTCGTGGGCGGCGCGGTGCCCAAGAACTACTTCCCCGCCGTGGAGAAGGGCATGCGCGAGGCGGTGCAGCACGGCGTGCTGGCCGGCTACCCGGTGGTGTACCTGAAGGCCACCCTGTTTGACGGCTCCTACCACCCGGTGGACTCCTCCGAAATGGCGTTCAAGACCGCCGTGCAGCTGGCCTACAAGGCCGGCATGCCCCAGGCCTCCCCCGTGCTGCTGGAGCCCATCGGCGAGCTGAAGGTCACCATTCCCGACAGCTATATGGGCGACGTCATCGGCGATCTGAACAAGCGCCGGGGCCGTGTCATGGGCATGAATCCCGACGGCGAGGGCAACCAGATCGTAGAGGCCGAGGTCCCCATGGCCGAGATGGGCCGCTACGCCATCGACCTGCGGAGCATGACCCAGGGCCGCGGCTCCTTCACCTTCCACTTCGTCCGCTACGAGGACGCGCCTCCTGCCGCCCAGGAGAAGGCCATCGAGGCCGCCAAGGCGATGCAGGACGAGGAAAACTAAACAAGCTTGCACAAGGGCCGGGCTGCGATGCAGCCCGGCCCGTTTTTTCCCGGCGGCGGGGGGCGCGTCCTCGGGGGCCCCATCCGCGATGGGGACGGCGCTGTGCGCCGTGCAAGCGTTTTGGGCCAACGGCCCAAAACCTTGATGCCGGGGGCAATTCACTTGCCCCCGGCAGATATGATCCCGCCGGTCAGGCTCCCGGCGCGGCCTGCCGCGACGGGATCGGACGCGCCCTGTCCCGCGCACGCCTGATGGGCGCGCTTTTGCGGGCTGAGCCGCGGCGCGGCAAAAAGAGAATCCGGCCTTCGCTCTCTGGGAGCGAAGGCCGGAAGGGAGATCGCGCAGACAAAGGGGAGGGTCGCGCAATCATAAGGGAGGGTCGCGCGGTCAATCGCGCTGGGAATGAATCGTCATAGAGCCAGTCACCTTGCCGATGATGAGCATCACGACCACGGTGGAGGCGATGGCAATGGCCAGGCAGACCACCTGAGGCACGTAGTTGATGATCATACCGTCGATGATGTAGTTGACAAAGGCGATGGCGGCCACGGTAACGGCGTAGGGGATCTGGGTGGCCACGTGGTTGAGGTGGTAGCACTGAGCGCCGGTGGACGCCATGATGGTGGTGTCGGAGATGGGAGAGCAGTGGTCGCCCATGACCGCGCCGCCCAGGGTGGCGCCGATACCCACCATCAGGATGGGCACTTCGTTCAGGGCCTCAGCAGTCAGATTGTCGAAGCCGCCGGGGGTGAAGATCTCCAGCACGATGGGCAGCAGGATGCCGAAGGTGCCCCAGGAGGTGCCGGTGGCAAAGCCCAGGAAGCAGGCGATGATGAACACCACGGCGGGCAGGAAGTTGTGCAGGCCGGGGCCCAGCTGCGCCACCAGGTCAGCCACGAACTCGGGGGCGCCCAGGCCGTCGCGGGTCACGCCGCTGATGGTCCAGGCCATGCAGAGGATCAGGATGGCGGGCACCATCTGCTTGAAGCCCTCAGGCAGGCAGTCCATCAGCTCGGTGAACTTCATGGAGCGGCGGGCCATAAAGTAGATCATGTCGATGATGATGGCGATGGTGGCGCCGAAGGGCAGGCCGAAGAAGGCGTCGGTGTTGGCGAACATGCTCAGGATATCGGTGCCGCCGCCCAGCCAGCCGGCGTAGATCAGGCCGCCCACACAGCAGATGATGAGGATGATGACGGGCAGGATCAGGTCGATGACCTTGCCGTTGGGGTTGAACTTCATCTCCTCAGCATTGGCGTAGGGACGCTCGGGGGTGGTGTAGAGGTCGCCCTTGGCGGCGTTGTCCTCGTGCTTCTTCATGGGGCCGTAGTCGATGTTCAGGCAGGTCATCATGATGATGAAGACCATGGTGAGCACCGCGTAGTAGTTATAGGGGATGGCCCGCAGGAAGATCTGGAAGCCCAGCTCCTCGTTGTTGATGACGCCGGTGACGGCGGCAGCCCAGGAGGAAATGGGCATCATGATGCAGACGGGGGCGGCGGTGGCGTCGCACATGTAGGACAGCTTGGCACGGGAAATGTGGTGGCTGTCGGTGACGGGGCGCATCACGTTGCCGGTGGTCAGGTTGTTGAAGTAGTCGTCCACGCCCAGCACGATGGCCAGGATGAAGGTGGACCACAGGGCGCCGGCCTTGGTCTTGATGTGGGCCACAGCCCAGTCGCCGTAGGCCTTGGAGCCGCCGGCCCGGATCATCAGAGCCACCAGGGTGCCCAGGATGACCAGGAAGATCAGGATACCGGCGTTGCCGCCGATGTTGCCCACGAAGCCGTTGACCAGGTGGTTAAAGGTCATGACCGGGTCGAAGTTTGCCTGGAGCACGAAGCCCACCAGGATACCGATGAACAGGGACGAATACACTTCCTTGGTGATCAGCGCCAGAACGATAGCCACCACAGGCGGCAGCAGGGACAGAGGTCCGCCGTAGAAATTGCTGACGGCAGCCTCGCCCTCGGCGAAGGCCACGGTGACCATGATGCATGCCATCGCGAACAGGACCAGCAGGAATCTGCCCAGCCGGTTTTTGCTCGGTTTACTCATGATGTTCCTCCTAATTCAATCGTCTCTTACCGTCTTCAGGAAAAATGCCACCAAAGGCCCCGGCAGCGCTGCACGCAGTCCGCAGGCGCCTGCCGGGCGGCACGGCATTTTTCCCGAAAGGGTGATCCTCTAAGCTCCCCAACCCAAGGACCAAGGTCATCATACACCTTTGTTCACAATTTGTCTATAAATTTTTTATCATTACAAATTTTTTGTAAGGCTTAACAATTTTGTTCCCTCTTTTTGGGCGTTATGTCAAAATTCCCGGCGGCAGTCCCGCCCGCCAAGGCGCAAAAAAAGATCCCGGAACCGCTTTGCGGTCCGGGATCTTTTCCGTTGTGGATCAGCCTACTCTTCAGCAGACATCAGTCGCGCTGAGAGTGGATGTTCATAGAGCCGGTCACCTTGCCGATGATGAGCATCACGATCACGGTGGAGGCGATGGCGATGGCCAGGCAGACCACCTGAGGCACGTAGTTGATGATCAAACCGTCGATGATGTAGTTGACAAAGGCGATGGCAGCCACGGTAACGGCGTAGGGCATCTGAGTGGCTACGTGGTTGAGGTGATAGCACTGAGCGCCGGTGGACGCCATGATGGTGGTGTCGGAGATGGGGGAGCAGTGGTCGCCCATGACCGCGCCGCCCAGGGTGGCGCCGATGCCCACCATCAGGATGGGCACGTCGTTCAGGGTCTCAGCAGTCAGATTGTCGAAGCCGCCGGGGGTGAAGATCTCCAGCACGATGGGCAGCAGAATGCCGAAGGTGCCCCAGGAGGTGCCGGTGGCGAAGCCAAGGCCGCAGGCGATGATGAAGACCACAGCGGGCAGGAAGTTGTGCAGGCCGGGACCCAGCCGCTCTACAAACTCAGCCACGAACTGGGGAGCGCCCAGGCCGTCGCGGGTCACGCCGCTGATGGTCCAGGCCATGCAGAGGATCAGGATGGCGGGGACCATCTGGTTGAAGCCCTTGGGCAGGCAGTCCATCAGCTCGGTGAAGCTCATGGAGCGGCGGACCATGAAGTAGATCATGTCGATGATGATGGCGATGATGGCGCCGAAGGGCAGCGCGAAGAAGGCGTCGGTGTTGGCGAACATCTCCAGGATGGTGGTGCCGCCAGCCAGCCAGCCGGCATAGATCAGGCCGATGACGCAGCAGATGATGAGGACGATGACGGGCAGGATCAGGTCGATGACCTTGCCGTTGGGGTTGAACTTCATCTCCTCAGCGTCGGCATAGGGACGCTCGGGGGTGGTGTAGAGGTCGCCCTTGGCGGCGTTGTCCTCGTGCTTCTTCATGGGGCCGTAGTCGAT